>SKNY01000012.1 GCA_007123105.1 Salinarchaeum sp.
CAGGCTCGATCACAACGGTTTGGCCGGCAGTCACTTCGATGGTCTCCTCGGGCGTCTTGAGGTGGATGATCCCCGACACAACGTGGAAGATCTCTTCTTGTTCCTCGTGGTAGTGCATCGCACCACCTAATTCCTCACCGGGATCGGCATGGTAGACGCGCAAGCCGACGTGGTGCGGGCCGCGCGTCGCATCGTGTGCCACCGCTTCGCCCGACGGAACATAGTGGTCACTGATTTCGTAGCCGGTCGCCGTCCGGTCAGGGAGCGGCTCGAGATCCCCGACGTCAATGACGTGATAGCCCATACCCGAGCGTGATACGCGAATCGTGAAAAAGTCGCTGACGATCAGCTGACAAATACCGGTTGGAGCCACGCCCGCACCGGCACGTCACTGGCTGGATGGGGACGTGAGTCGGCTTCACACTCGACGCGGACGTATGATTCCTCACCCGAAAACGCATAGGAGGCGGTTCCACCAGCCGCGGTCGCGAGTATGGCTCCGTCGTCACCGATAAAGCGGATGGTCTCGGCCGCTGCAGCAGTGACGGTGTACGCTTTGTCGTCGACTGAGATTTCGTCGACCTCGAGTCCAGAGCTAGCATAAAACGTGCCGGATCGCAGTGCGTCGAGTACTGCCCTCGGGGTAAGCTCATCGAGAAACAGGACGTTCCAACCGTTCGTCGGGCGGGCGGTCTCCGTAAAATCATAGCGGTGGTTATCTGAATTGGCAAGCCCCCAGAATCGCTCGCCACGCGTGAGACAGGCATCCCACAGCGGTGTGGCCACGGCGCGGTCAGCGTCCGAACAACGACTGCCGTTGTAGATCTCAATCCCGTCACACTGGCGGAGGTTGTCGTCGGTGAGGACATGATCGGGAGCATCGTTCCAAGCCGCAGGGTGGTTGAGAATGATGACGGCTCCGCGATCGTGCATCCCCGAGACGTACCCGGGGTCGCCAGGTTCACCGACAATCGTCCCAGTCCTGCTACAGGGGTCCTCGGCGACGTCGAAGTAATCGACCCCGAGCACGTTCACGTGATCGTCGGGAAACGAGGCCTCGAATCCCCGAAGCAGGACGCCGTCTTCGTAATCGTGTGTCCAGTGCTCGTCGGTCCAGGGAACGTTACCCGCCGTGATGTCCCGATCGGTGTGGATCCGTCGATCGTGTTCGGTGATTGCGACGACAGGGATCCCACACTGACGATACACCCCGAGTGCGACGGACGGACGCGCCGTTGGCGCGCCGTCCTTGAAGGTGTGGTTGTGCAGACTCGCCCGGTACGCCGTGGTCTGCTCGAGATCGCGATAGCTCGACTCGACCGACATGCCTGCCAGATTTGACGAGCGTCGTGTTAGTCCTTTCCACACGGGAGGTAGCACTCGAAACCTGCAAGGTTCGCCAGACGAACAGTCACGGGTAGTGAGCACCGCAATCGACCGACAGTGGATGCCCAGCCGGCAACTCCCATGAGAGTCGGCATCGTCGGCGGGGGAATCACGGGACTCACAGTAACCCATGCACTCCGGGCACAGGACGTCACGGTGAACACGTTCGAAGCGGCCGGCCGACCAGGCGGCGTCATTCGCTCTGAGACGGTCGACGGAATGTGTCTCGAGTACGGTCCCCAGCGGATCCGGGCAACGCCGGCTGTCCGCACGCTAATCGACGAACTCGGACTCGCGGATACCGTTCAGGAGGGCGACCCGGACGCCCCATTGTACGTGTACGCCGACGGCGCGCTCCGAACCGTACCGCGCTCGGTGAAAGCGTTCCTCCGAACGGATTTACTCTCCTGGCGCGCCAAGCTCCGCCTCCTTCGCGAACCGTTCGTGCCATCCGGTCCGACCGATGGCTCCGCCAAGGAATACTTCGAGGCAAAGTTCGGTGCCGAGGCGTACGACCGCCTGCTCGGTCCATTGTTCGGGGGCATTTACGCCTCGGATCCAGCACGGATGCCCGCCCGCCACAGTCTCCAGCGGATCATCTCCCTCGAACACGAGCACGGCTCGTTGCTTCGGGTCGCACTCGACCGGCTGGGAAGCAACAACGCGACCCCGCCGCCGATCACGTTTGATGGCGGCCTCGAGACCCTCCCGACCGCGTTGTACAATCGCCACGCAGCACACGTCGAGTTGAACACGCCCGTGTTGGGCGTAACGCCCACAGCGACCGGCGCGTGGGAGCTCGAGACGTCCTGGGGCAGCACGGTTGTCGACCACGTCGTGCTCACGACGCCGGCGACCGAGACTGCTGAACTGTTGGGCGAGCTTATCGAGGCGCCACTCGAACGGCTCACGTACAATTCGCTCGCAATCGTCCATCTCGAGACAGCCGCCCGCTTGGCAGGGTTCGGGTATCAAACCGCCCGATCGTCGCCATTACACACCCGTGGTGTGACCTGGAACACAGGACTGTTCGACCGCGATGGCCTGGTTACAGCGTTTCTCGGTGGAATGGACGAACCCGACGTACTCGAGTGGACGGACGCTCGACTTGGCTCCGTGGCCGCTACCGAATTCGAAACGGTCACCGGCCACGATGCCAACGTGCTGGCGGTGACCCGTCTGGCCGACCGGATCCCCGCCTATGACGAATCCTGGAACGTCCTCCCCTTTCTGTCGCTTCCAGACGGGATTTCGCTCGCAACGAACTATACCGGGCGGCTCGGCGTCCCGAGCCGGATCCGCGAAGCCATCCGAATCGCAGAGACCCTCGCCGACTAGACGACGCGCAGGCCGTCATCGGTACGCACAACCGCCCCATTGTGGATGAGCTCCTCGACAATGGTGGTGACCGTCTCGGCCGGTACGTCCTCGACCGCCGCCACAACCTCCTCGATTGTCGGTTCCTCGAGGGACACGATCGTTCGTTCGACCCGGGTGGCCCGATCGCTGGGGCTGGGCGGGGACGCTTCGACGGCCGCGACGATATCGGGGTCGATGCCGTGGGCTTCCAAGACATCCCGGTCGGTCACCAACGGATCAGCGACGTCATCCTCGAGATCGGCGTAGCCTGGGATGGTCGCTGGATCGTGGCCGTCACGAGCGGCCAACAGTGCGCCGCGGGCCGTCCGTGCCGCCTCGACGGTATCGGTGCGGGCGAACATCTTCAGTCGGTCCAGGCGATGACGCGTACCACAACCCGGACACCCTGCCGTTTCGCCCGTTCCGTCGTGGACCCAGAAGCCATGACACTCCGAACACCCGACGACGACGTACATGCGCAGTCTTACTACTGATTGGCAGCGAGTTGTTCGATGTGGCCGACGACCTCGTCGGTGAACGTGGTGGTCCCGACGCGCTCTGCACCCTCGATATTGCGGTGGAGATCGTAGGTGACCCGTCCGGCGCCGATCGCGGCCTCGATGGCATCCTTGACCAGTGCAGCCGCGTCGTACCAGCCCATATACTCGAACATGAGCGCTCCGGACAGCGTAATGGCACACGGGTTCGCCATATCCTGACCGGCCCGCTTCGGGGCCGACCCGTGGACTGGCTCGGCGAGACAGCGTCCCTCGCCGAAATTCGCCCCCGGCGGGAGCCCCAGACTCCCCATCTGTGCGCCGGCGGCATCCGAGAGATAATCACCGTTGAGGTTCGGCATTGCAAGGACGTCGAACTCGTCGGGACGCAACAGCAGCCACTGTAACATCGCGTCGGCGATGCGCTCGTCGACCATGACGGCGCCCTCGGGAACGTCGATCTCGCCTTCGGCTTCCCAGAGGGAGTTCGGGGCCGCAAAGACCTCCTCGTCGGGGTACTCCTCTTGGGCGACCTCCATACCCCATTCGGAGAACTGTCCCTCGGTAAACTTCATGATGTTCCCCTTGTGGACGAGCGTCACCTTCTCGCGGTCGTTCTCGAGTGCGTAATCGATTGCTTCACGGACGAGTCGCTTGGTCCCCTTCTCGGTGATCGGCTTGATCCCGATTCCAACAGGACCGTCGTGGATGATGCCAGTGGCACCCATCTCATCCTCGACGAACGCGCGAACCTGCTCGACTTCCTGGGTACCGGCTTCCCACTCGATGCCCGCGTAGACGTCCTCGGTATTTTCTCGGAACGTCACGATGTCGAGTAACTCGGGGGCCTTCACCGGGGAGGGCGTCCCCTCGAGATGGTAGGTTGGCCGGACGTTCGCAAATAGATCGAAATGCTGGCGAAGGGCGACGTTCAGCGACCGAAATCCCGATCCGACGGGCGTCGTCAGTGGCCCCTTGATTGCGATTCGATATTCGTCAATCGCGCGAAGGGTGTCCTCGGGAAGATGGACGTCCTCCCCGTACCGTTCCTGGGCGGCCTCGCCCGCGTAAACCCGGAACCAGTTAATCTCCCGGCCGGTCGCCTGTGCGGCGGCCTGGAGGATGGTCTGGGCCGCGGGGCCGACGTCCTCGCCGATGCCATCGCCGTGAATGATCGGGATGATCGGATCCGACGGAACCTCGAGCGATCCGTCACCGGCGACCGTAACCCGCGATCCGTCGGCTGGAGGATCGATCAGCTCGTAGCTCATGATCATCCGAAACGTGCCCGAAGCCGGGTAAAAGCCCTCCCATTTAATCCGGGCTACCCGGGGAGGACGATGCTGATGATGGCGACAACAATACCTGCAAGGCCCATGCGAACTGCCGCAACGTACCACCGCTGTCGGGAGATCAGGCCCATGTACGCGCCTACCGTCGCAAGCAGGAGGATGCCGATCGCAATGGACACTAACACGGCGGTGAACATCTCGTAAACGACGCCGACGAACAGAAACGGCGAGAGCATGACGAGGATCGCGAGCACCGGTCCAGAGGCAGCCGCCAGGGCCAGGACGATCTGCCCGTTCCGGAGATCGCGCGTCAGCCGTGTCCCGTCGAGGCTCGTCAACATCGCCGCCTCCAGATGCTCCTTGGCCCGACTCGTCTCGGCACGTTCGATCTCCCAGACGCTCCAGATCCCGGACGTGCCGAGCCCAACGGCCGCCCCAAGACCGATGCCGATCACTATCGTCCCGTCGGTGATGCCCGAGAGGTACGCACCCACGACGACGCCGATGGTCGTTAGTGTACCGTCGAACCCATTGGCGACGAAATATCGCCGCGAAAGTGCCCTGACATCATCCTTTGCAAGCACCCGCCTGATCCCGCGCAGCCGGGACTCGACGCTCATCGTTGTCGGATGGCCTGATCCGGAACGACCCGATCGCCACAGCTCAACTGATCGATCGAATGGATCGACGCGCCGAGATCGGTCACGACCGCGTCGATTTGGTCCATATCGAGATCCGGCCCCTCGATGACGACGCGCACCGTGCGAACGTCCTCGTCGATCTCGATAAGTGTCGCTGTAATGCCCTCGACATCGAGTCGATCCAGCATACCGGCGGTCAAATCACGCAACCCTGGTTCGTGCGGTTTGAGCACGTCAAGAACGACGCGTCTGATGGTCATGGCCAGCAATTTGGCCCGCTGATCCAAGGGTTTACCGACCGGAGGCGAATGGGGCGATAGCGATTTGGGTCGTGCACACGCCCCAGTGACATGCACGTGATCGTCCACGGCGGTGCGGGCGCAAAACCGGAACGACCAGATCCACGAGCCACCGCCCTCGGCGCCGCTGCCCGGGCTGGATCGCTCGCGCCCGATCCTGCGGGGGCGGTTGTGACGGCGATCAATGCCATGGAACGAGACCCGCAATTCAACGCCGGCATTGGCGGGGTGCTCCAGAGCGATGGTCGCGTCCGAACCGACGCCGGCATCATGGCAAATGACCGGTCGATCGGGGCCGTCGCCGCCATGCCGGATGTGGCCGACGCGATTCGCGTCGCAGAGGCGGTCCGGACACAGACTCCGCACGTCTTGCTTGTCGGGGACGGCGCAGTCCGGTTCGCAACGGCGGAAGGAATCTCAACCGAATCCGGGTGTGTGACCGACAAGCAGCGGGCAGACTGGCGGGCCGCAAACTTTGCAGACGCGACGTATGAGGGACGACGCGAACTGGTTGCAGCCCGATTCGGCGACGGTCGAGACACCGTCGGGGCCGTCGCAACCGACGGTAGGCGACTCGTGGCAGGGACCTCAACTGCCGGTCGGACATTCGCCCTCCGTGGCCGCGTCGGTGACGTTCCGCAGGCCGGTTCTGGCTTCTTTGCAACCGACGCCGGCGGCGCCAGCACAACCGGCGCGGGCGAGGATATCGTCCGGACAACGCTGGCACGATTGGCGATTACAACGCTCGAGGCAGGCGTCGATCCCTCGACGGCAGCCGATCGGGCGATCGAGACGTTCGCCGTCGAGACCGCGAGCACAGCAGGGATCATCGTCGCCACACCGGATGGGGACGTAGGCGTCGCACACAACGCCCCATCCATGCAGACGGCCGTGGCGATCGATGGGGAGCTCGTCGACCCACAATAGCTTTGGCACCACCGGCGGTAGCGCGGTGCATGAGCGGGATCGATCTCACCAGCGAGCAGTACGCGATGCACCGCGAGGCTGGGGAAATCCTCGCACAAGTGCGTGAAGAAACGGTGGATCGGATCGAAGTCGGTTCGAGCCACCTCGAGCTGGCGGAATTTGCAGAATCCAGGATCCGCGAGCTGGGAGGCCGACCAGCGTTTCCGATGAACATCAGCATCGATCACGAAGCGGCGCATGGTACCCCCGCCAGAGACGACGATGCGACGTTCGGCGAGGAGCTGGTGAACATCGATATCGGGGTCCACGTCGATGGTTGGCTTGCCGACAGCGCGACCACAGTGGATCTTCGTGGGAGCCACGAGGACCTTGTTGCCGCGAGCGAGGAGGCTCTCGAGGCCGCCATTGAATTGATCGAACCAGGAATCGAAACTGGCGTGCTCGGTGGAGCGATCGAAGACGCAATTGGTGATCGTGGCTACCGACCGATCGTCAACCTCTCCGGTCACGGACTGGGACACTGGGAACAACACACGGGGCCAAACATCCCCAATCGGTACATCAAAGACACGCAACCCCTAGAACTCGGCGACGTGGTGGCGATCGAACCGTTTGCGACCGACGGTTCGGGGCGTGTCGAGGATGGCTCTGACCAGCAGATCTATGCGCTCGAACGAGAAGCGCCCGTCCGAAATCGCTCCGCGCGGGCAGTCCTCGACCAGGTGACCGAAGAGTTCCGGACGCTCCCGTTTGCCGTCCGCTGGCTCAAGGAGCGACGGGCCGAGATGGCACTCCGACGCCTCGAGATGCAAGACGTGGTGCACGGATATCCGGTGCTCCAGGAACGCGAGGGTGCCTACGTCAGCCAGGCCGAACATACCGTCATCGTCACTGAAGATGGGTGTGAGGTCACGACCCGCTGACACGGATGGACGAACTATTCGCACCCTGGCGGATCGAGTGGGTCAGGCGGTCGAGCCGAACTGACGATGGCTGTCCGTTCTGTCGGCTGCCGGCAGCGGGCGACGATGAGGAGGCGTTGATCGTCGCCCGCAGCGAACGATCGTACGTGCTGTTGAACAACGCGCCGTACAATCCCGGGCACGTGATGATCATCCCGTCTCGCCACGTCACCGATGTCCGGTCGCTGTCGGACGAGGAAATACTCGACCGCGAGCGGCTCGTCCAGCGAACGATCGACGCCATCGACAACGCCATGGAACCGGACGGATTCAACACGGGGGCGAACCTCGGCGGAGCGGGCGGCGGGTCCATCCCGCATCTGCACACCCACGTCGTCCCACGATGGCAGGGGGACACGAACTTCATGGCAGTCCTTGATGATACGAAGGTCATCGTCCAGGCCCTCGAAGACTCGTATGAAGAATTGCTACAATCGTTCGCCGAGCAACCGGACACATCCCGCTGCGAAACGGGTGCCGTCCGCGTATCGTCTGACTAGCGTCAGACGTCTGTGCGACACATTTCGACTGGAACAGCCGATTGAGTAGATGGGTGTTCCAACTCGATCCATGGCTCAGTGGTCCGAACAAGCGATTTTCGCCGAGTTGAGGGTGTTCGAACTGGTGCTTGAGCGCCGACGAATCGCCGCGGACGAGGAAGCAATTGCGGTGTATTCGTTGCGTGGAAAGCAAGATATCGATTGAGAACCGCCGTCGACGTGGGACACCATGCCGTCGCGGGTTGTCAGGTGACTGAACCGGACGTGAGATCACATCACGAACCTGGTCACATCGGTGGGGGCTTTGATCATGACATAAACAAGGTGGTGCCCGCATCGCTGGGAGTGCAGCCGACGAGGCCGGCTATTTTGTGCTGGAGTTGACTATTGCGGAGGAGTCCTCGCGACGGATGCCGACTCTCCTGTCACTCGAAACGATGACTACCGCCGCGTCGAGCCCCACACGTACAACGTGACTGACGGGTAGATTATCACGGACGTATCGTATATCGAACACGAACTAGGCAGGTATGGTGCCCGCGGTGATCTAACGTGGAATACCCGAATCTACCGACCGGACGAGTACCGACGGATGGGAGATCGAGCGGATTCGGGACGGCCGAGCTGTCCGGTGGGCGGACGGCAACCTGCCTTGGACGGGCGAGCGACCGGCTCGTTGAAGTTACCACGCGCTAACTGGGTTCACAGAAGGCGTACATCGGCTCGCTCGCCGTAACCGAAACCGGTATTCGGTCACCCGGCTCGATGTCCCGTTCGGCTGCCTCACGGATGATGAGTTGGTGGTAGGCGTCGTCCCGGCACTTGACGGAATCACCGGTCCCCGGCTCGACGACGAGCACCTCACGTTCGGTGCCGACGAGTTCTTCGTATCTGGCAGCCACGATCTCGCGCTTGACACTGGAAAGCTCGCGCGAACGTTCCTTCTTCACCGGTCCGCCGAGTCCCTCCATGTCAGCAGCGTCCGTCCCTGGCCGCTTCGAAAATCGCGTTACATTGATTTTCTGTGGGGAGACCTCCCGCATCAGTTCGACGCTCAACCGGTGATCGTCGTCGGTTTCGCTCGGAAATCCGGCAATAAAATCAGTTGCGAGCGTCCATTCCTCGAGTGCTGCATCGAAGGTCTCGACGACCTCACGAAACTCACGGACCGTATGCTGGCGGCGCATGTCTGCCAAGACGTCGTTGGATCCACTCTGTACCGGAACATGCAGGAAGGCATACAGCTTCTCGTTGGCCGCAAAGACCGATGCGAGTTCCTCCCGAATGCCGTGGACCCCCTTCGGATTGGCCATACCCACACGGACCCGAAAGTCCCCGTCGATTGCACAGATCTCAGAGAGCAGTCGAGCCAGCTTTCGTTCGCCTGTGTCCCAGCCGTAGACGCCAGTGTCCTGGCCGGTGATCCGCAGCTCCGTGGCACCGGCGTGAATCAAGGCGCGGGCGCGGGCGACGTTCTCTTCGATTGGGGGGCTTTCGATCTTGCCGGTGGCCCGTTTGGTGATGCAGTACGAACAATCACTCATGCAGCCTCTGGCGATCGGAAGGATCCCGATCGCGCCATCTAGCACCGGCTGGACATCCGGGGTTACCTCCGGGCACTCGCCGTTAGTCACCGCCGCAGGCACCTCGTCCCACCCACACACGGTCGCCTCGATTCCCGCGCCGGCGAAATCATCCGGCTGGGTGAGCGCCATACAACCGGTGATGACGAGCTGGGCACTCTCCTCGGCGAGCGTTGCCGCTCGCCTGAGCATGCGGTCCTCGGTCGTCTCGATCACGGTACACGTATTAAGAATCGCGACCTCGGCGGCCGACGGCGCGGTGACCCGATAGTGTCCCGCATCGCGGAGTGCGGCCTCGATCTGGCGGCTCTCCCCGCGGTTTGCGGTACAGCCGTACGTCTCGAGGTGATACCGAACCATCTGGCCGAAGTTCGGCGCTCGGCCACAAAAAGCACCTCGCTCGGTCGGAACGATTAGAAGCGTCGCCCGACCTCGTCCATGTATGGTCCTGCCGGAGGGGTTCGCGTTGCCGCCATTGCCGTATCTATTGCTGCTCGTGATCGGTGCCGTACTCGTTGCCGCCGGGCTTTGGCTGCTCGATCCGCCGGTTAGCGATCGATCGGTCCTGGCACTCGTTCCGTGGATGGGCGTGGGCGGAGCGTTTCACGTACTTTACGTCACGAACATCGCCCCATTCCCGTACCGTCATGTGCTGGGAACACCGGCGGTCTACCTTGCGACGGCTGTGCTTGTCGGTGCCATCTGGATCGGCGTCTCACTCGCAAACCGACCACCCGAGCCGATCGTGGGCGTCGTGGGGGTCATCGTCCTCGTGATTGGTAGTATCACCGTGCTGGCATCAGGCCAACGAATGGGGACGATCGAACTCGTCCTGCCGATCGCCGGTCTGTTGGGTAGTGTGCTACTGAGTGCGGTCGTCTGGTTGGTACTCGTGCGCGCCATCGACGAGCTATCAGCGCAGGCCCAGTGGTCCGGTATGGCAATGGTGTTCGGACATGTCCTTGATGCGGTCAGCACCGCCATCGGCATCGACGTCGTGGGTGCCGGGGAGCGGTCGCCGGTCCCCAGGGCGATCATGGACGCGGCGGGAACACTGCCCGTCGCGGACGCGATCGGAGTTGGATGGGCGTTCGTGATCGTCAAGATTGCCGTTGCCGCCGGCGTGCTGTGGTTATTTGTGCCGTTCGTCAAAGACACACCGCGCCAAGCGTATCTGTTAATCGCTGCGCTGGCTGCACTTGGACTGGGTCCCGGGGTGCACAATCTGTTGTTGTTTACGCTTGCGGGGTGAAGGGACCGGAGGCTTTTCGAACACTCCGGGCATCGCCAATCTATGGCCAAGCAACCGCATCTCTTGGTTGAATCGGGGGAGCTCGCACCCGTCGTGTTGCTACCCGGCGATCCGGATCGGGTCGAACGAATCGCAGGCCACTGCACCAATGCCACCGAAGTAACCACCAATCGCGAGTACCACGTCGTCAACGCCACCTACGAAGGCGTCGAACTGTCGATTTGTTCGACCGGGATTGGTTCGCCATCGGCAGCGATCGCCGTCGAAGAGCTCGCCGCGGTTGGCGTCGAGCGGCTACTGCGGGTGGGGACCACGGGCGCGTTACAGCGCGGGATGGAAATCGGCGACATGGTAATCGCGACGGGGGCGGCAAAGGACGAAGGGACAACCAAGCGATACGAGTCCGCAACGATCCCAGCGGTGCCCGATCACCGGACACTCGCCGCCCTCGTTGCGACCGCAGAGGAAGCAACCGTCCCGGTCCATGTGGGCCCGATTGTCACCGATGATGCCTTCTATGCAGAGGGTGCGGAGTACGTCGCCGCCTGGGAGGCAGCGGGCATTCTGGCCGTCGAAATGGAGGCCGCAGCCATCTTCACGCTCGCTCGGCGCCACGGGCTCCAATCGGGGGCGATCTGTACGGTCGACGGAAATCTCGTCGAGGGGACACAAAAAGGCGAGACCGACGAAGCGGAACTTCCGCCACAGGCCCACAACAATGTCGATCGAGCCATCGAAATTGCCCTCAACACCGTCAGACGGCTCGGATCCTGAGTTAGCCGGTTGCGGCCTCGATGGCGGGACGGAAGCCCTCCCGATACGTGGGATACCGAAATTCATATCCCAACGAACGAAGGGTGTGGTTGGAACACCGTTTGCTGGTCGTCAACCGACGACGCGTCCGATCGGAATACTCCCCGGCGGCGAGACGCTCCTCGACCGTTACTCGCGGCGTCGGCTCCCGACCGAATCGATCGGCGAGCCAGTCGGCGAACGTCCACCGGTGTACCGGCTCATCGTCAACAACGAGGACGACTTCGTCATCAGCGACGCCAGAAACCGCGAGCATCGACAGTGCGCCCACTACATCGGTTCGATGGGCGTGATTTTTCCATCCTGCCGTCACCGGTCGGTCGAGGTAGCGTTCGAGACCCCAGCGACCTGGGCCGTAGATACCGGCAATCCGAGCGACGACGCCAGCCATCGCTGCTGAGTCGGCCACCACGGTTTCTGCCGTCGCGAGTACCTCGGTCTTTGCTGATTGTGGTGCGATCGGGGTCGATTCGTCCACCCATTCGCCATTGTGATCGCCGTATACCCCCGTACTCGAAGTGTAGACGAGCCGCGCTGGCGGATTCGAACGGTCTCCAAACGTCTCGATCACCGTTTCGAGTCCCGCCACGAACGTCGCCCGAGCGGCGGCTGCGTCGCCACCAGCGGTGCTCGCCGTGAAGAGAATGGCGTCGACGTCGGGGACGGACGCGAACGTGTCGGGATCGGTCACGTCCCCTGCGACTGCTGTCGCGCCAGCAGCCTCGGTCCTCGATAGCGCTTTTGGACACCGATCGACGCCGACAACCTCGTGGCCGCTCGTGACCAACTGCCGACAAAGTTCACCGCCAACGTACCCACAGCCGAGGATTGCGAGTCGCATCAGGGGATCCGGGCCTCGATCGCGTGGCGGATTTCTACGTATTCGGCCACGGTCATAGGCGCTCGTCCCTCGATCCGCTGTTGGAGTTCCTTCCCGGTCCGATCGATAGACACCGCCCGCGCAAGTGAATCGACATCGAGAACTGCAGTCGACATCCCAATTAGAATGCGGTCGAGGAGTTCGTGGTGGATCGCATCAGCCGTCAGGTCCGAGCGGCCGACCGCGAGGACGGCCGCCGCGTCTTCGATGCTGAGCTCCGCGAGGGCGCCCCGTTCGATCGCTCGCTTGCGATCTGGATCGATGCCATCCGCAGTGGTTACAGCAGATTGTAGCCGCTCGACGCAGTGGGCATAGGCCGCATCGAGATCAGCGTCGGCGCTCCCGTCGAGTAGCATGATCCAGACTACCGCTGGGGGCGGGATGAGCGTGTCGGACCTGCCGTCAGACAAGCGATCGACCGTCAAACGCTTCCCCGTCATATTCGATTTCCATCAAATCGAGGATGGTAGGTGTGACGTCATACAAATCCACGTCTGTCAGGTCAAGTTGGGGGTTGTCGGTGAAGAGGGTCGCATTCTCGAAGGTGTGCATACCGTTTCGAGGACCGCGATCGAAGATCGGCCCGCCACTGCCATAGCCGGCCTTTAGGTCGAAGCCGTTGGTCGGAAGTGCAACGAGATCCGGAGCGATCGCGTCGTGATTCCCCTGGAATACCTCCCGGCCCCGGACCACCCGTTCGATCACTTGCTCGCCGTCCGGGCCCTCCAAATCAAGTAGCGCCATCTCGAGTTCGGCGAGTGTCTCCCGGTAGACATCCCGGGAGACGCTACCCCGCGGTTCACGATCCTCGAGGTTGAGATAGAGCCGCCCGGGAATCAAGGCGTACGCACGGGTCTCATCAGCGATGTCAGTGAGTTGTTCGTGATCATCGGTCGCGAACGTAAGCCAACCCTCGCGTTCCAGCCATCGGTTGAGGTGGACTTCATAGTCCAGTGTTGTAAACCCGTGATCGCTCGCTACGATCGTCGTAACGTCGTCGGGGAGAGCAGCTCGGAGCTTGCCGAGGTACGTATCGACCGTGCCGTAAAACTCGAGAAACTCCTCGTAGTACTCCCCGTCTCGTTCGTAATCTTCGAAAAAGAAGTGGTTTACCCGATCGGTAGTCATAAACACACCGAAAAACAGGTCCCAATCGTCTTCGGTGACATACCGGTCGAACGCCTCGTATCTCCGTTCTAAGGTCTCATGGGCGTCTGCGAGAAACGCCTCCAGATCACCATCGCGTCCGAGTGTCGCGTTGACATCAATGCGGTAACCGATCTCTGAGAGGGTCTGTTCGAGCGCAGCCGGGTGGCATGCCTGTTCGAGGCCGGGCGAGAGAAACCCGGACACCATGCGTTGAATCTCACGTTGGGGTGGGAATGTCACGGGAACGTTCATGACAGTGGCCTGGCGGCCGGCGTCAGTAACCCGATCCCACACGCGTGTTGCCTGGACGTCTCGCCCGATCGGGACGTACGTTTCGTATGATCCAATCTCGCGATCTTGAAACCCGTACACACCTGTGCTGCCCGGGTTGACTCCTGTCGTCAAACTCGGCCAGCATGCGCTTGACTCCGGTGGGACGATACTATCGATGGCAGCGCCAGCACCAGCAGTCCGCATCGCGGTCAGTTCTGGAAATACCTCCGGATGGTCGTCGATGAGTGAAAAAGGGACACCGTCGATCCCGAAGAATGCGACCCGCGGCCCGTCGCTGCCGCGCAGCCGGTCGAATAACCCCATACGACTTCATCTGGCGTTGGCGTACATGAAACTTGGTTTCGGCCCGAAGCTTGCCGCCCGCGGCGACACACATATCGCCCACCGGTTAGCAGGGTTCATATGGCGGATCTAATCGTCGAGGTCGCAGACCTCACCTTGGAGGCGACATGGTCGGACGAGAACCCGGCAACACGGGCGGCCATTGAAGACGCCCTCCCACTTACAGTCGATGCTGCCCGCTGGGGAGAGGAACTCTACGGATCGATCCCGGTGGAGGCGACCCCAGAAGCGACTACGACGGCTGTCCCACCGGGAACAATCGCCTACTGGCCGGCCGGATCGGCGATCTGTTTGTTCTGGGGGCCGACGCCCGCGAGCACAGACGAGACGCCGGTGGCCGCGGGTCCGGTCGGGATCATCGCGACCGCCGATTCGATCGATGGTCTAGCGGCGATCGACGGCGGAGCACGGATGGTAATCACAGCAGGCTGATCAGTCGAAGGTTTCCCGGTACAACGCTTGGGCGTGTTCAATTGCCTCGAGGGCGGCAACACGGTCTTCCCATCCCTCTGTGGTCACCTCCTTGCCGGGTTCGAGATTCTTGTAGGTCGCAAAGAACTCGTCAACCTCGGCGCGTTGATGCTCTGGAATATCCGCAAGATCCCGAACGTGTTCGAATCGGGGATCCTCCACTGGGACGGCAATAACCTTGTCGTCTTGTTCTCCGTCGTCATTCATCCGCATCAAGGCAACCGGACGGACCTCGATGATACATCCAGGGAAGGTAGCGTCCCCGACCAAGACGAGCACATCAAATGGATCCTCGTCATCATACCACGTCTGTGGGATGAACCCATAGTCACCGGGATAGTGCACGTTACTGTGGAGCACCCGATCGAGAATTACTCCCGGAATGTCCTTATCGTATTCGTACTTATTACGGTCACCTTTGAGACATTCGATCACGGCAAAGATCCGTTCGGGCGGTTCGGGGCCAGTCTCCAAGTCGTTCCACAGATTCGACATGCGAAGAGATGGCCGGGGTAACGAAAAAGCAGTTTCGACCCGAACCGGCCTGTGCTATAATCCAAATAATGACCATAATATGGTAATCAAGTAAACCGCGATAGAAGCGTGTTTGGTCAAAAATATATCCACAATTGGATATGATCCTAAATGAACGGTTAATCGATTTGTGCCCCTTCTCCACCCATGAATTTTACACGGTCAATGGGGGGAAATTTGGGCATAATGTGGGAATAATGGCGTTGCAATCGCTTGCCACACGTGCGTGAGAAAGCGGTAGGCTTGGACGATCAACCCGTCCTGACAGCTACGTTAGTGAATAATTCTGATAGATCAATTTCCCGAGGGAAAAAGCGGAAAAATCAGGTATGTTGACAAACGTTAAATAGATTGATCCTCGAAGGTAATACAATGTCAAACAGCCAGGTGGTGACAGAGCGGGATGTTCTTGCGCGGGACCTGACGGCGTTCCAGTACAACATTCTCGTGATCCTTTCACGGGAACCAATGTACGGCTTGGCCATCAAGCGGGAACTTGAGGCGTACTACAAGAGCGAAGTAAATCACGGACGACTCTACCCGAATCTCGATGATCTCGTCGAGGAAGGATTGATTGAAAAAAGCGAGCTCGATAAACGCACGAACCAATACGCACTCACGGACGCCGGATACGATGCCGTCCTCGAACAACTCGAGTGGATCTTTGCATATCTGGTGACGTCCGGCAATCGGGCTGTAGAACTGAAAGACGCAATCGACGCCGAAGCAGAGTAGTGGTCACTGGAGGCCATCGGCGCGAACCGTCAGTGTGACGGATTCCTCGACGACGGTTCGGGCTTTGGCACCCGGCCAGACGTTCCGTGGGTAGTAATCGGTGAGGAACGTCTCGACATCGGCTGGGGTGGCTACGCCGACCCGGCGTGCGTGATGATTACTCATGTACGCAGCAAACGCGGCTGCGTTATCACCATGGGCGTTCCCATACGATGTCGCAACAGCCTCGGCCACCGCGCGATTATGCGCGTCGACGACCGCCCAGGAGTCAGGTGAGATAGGGTACAACGGTCGTTCGATCGCGTCCGCAAGCGAATCGATCGCCGAATGATCGAGCACCCCGTCAACCACCCAACTCGCGGGATAACACACGAGCATCGGTCCCTCCTGGTCCTCCCTGATCCGGTATGAGAATCCGTATGCGGCCACATGTGCTTCGAGCCGGTCGCTTGCATCGCTCGTTCCCTCGGCAACCGCCCTGGCCAATCTAACAGCCGTTTGAATGGCGTGATCCGGAAGCTCAGCCATCGAACGCCTCATTGGCGAGTTCGTCCGCCCGCTCATTTACCTCACGGGGAACGTGGCTAACCTCCCAGTCGTCGAATGATTCGAGATGTTCGAGCGCTTGAACACGGAGTTCCCGAAGTGTTGGATCGTTCGTATTGTATGCTCCCGTGAGCTGTTTGACGATGAGCTCTGCGTCCCCCTGAAGGACGATTTCACGAAAACCGTAAGCGGTGGCCGCCTCAAGGGCTGCAATCGCTGCCCGATATTCGGCTTGATTGTTCGTCGCTCGACCAATGCGCCTGCCACCTTCGGCCACGATTCCCCCGGCTGCAACGATCACCCACCCAATGGCAGCCGCACCGGGATTTCCCCGAGAGGCCCCATCGAAGTAGACGTGAGCGCGACCACCATGCTCCTCGAGTAGCCCAGCCAGCGCGTGCGGATTTGTGCCCTGAATGACAACCTTGTCCGCGTACGCAACTGCCGTGGCGTCCTCGGCGGCCGCTCGCCATCGCTCGTGTTCGGTATTACCGGGGCGAATCTCAATGCCGGCCTCCTCTAATCGGGCGCGGGCCTCGTCCGGGTCACATTCGACTACTGGCATATCTTCGTGTTTGTCGACAGTAATCAAACGGATTCCGATCCAGTCGACCGATTTCCGCCGGACTCAACGGAGATCGCGAGCGCAAAGAGAGCTACCACGAGCCCAAAGCCCGCAAACACCCCGTACATTTCCTGAGCGCCCACGAGATCTAACACCCATCCCGTGCCGAGCTCACCAATCGCAACACCGGCACTCGATCCACCGACCATCAACAAACTCTGGGCCGTCGACGCCATTGCGGGAGGCGCAAGAACGTGTGCGAGGTTGACGGACGCGAGATTGAACAACGCGTAGCCGGCACCAAGTAACAGTTGGGCGAGCACGATCACGGCAACGCTCCCCGTCACCCAGAGGACAACGTACGTCGCACCATACAGGACGCCGCCGATCGCCATCAATCGGCGGTACGACCCCCTGCCCCGACGGGCCACGTAGACGAACACGATCGCCTCTGCGATGGTCTTGAAGAGCCAGGCGATTCCGGTAACCGAATCGGGATGGCCAACTGCACGAACGTACACCGAAAAGAACGCCGCACCGGCTGGCGTCATCAACCCGAGAACAAATGCCGCCATGAGTAACAAAAGAAACTGCCGATCGAGCAGTTGGCGAACCGCATCGATGCTTAGGTCTCGCCCCACGCTGGGTCGCTCGTTGACCGGTAGCACGAACAGCAACCCGATGATCAGGGCCATGCCTGTGGTGTACGCGACGAAGATAAGGATGGTGTCAGTCACGCCGATTAAATATCCGATTACGAGGCCCGCGATCCCGAATGCGATCGATCCGTAGGCCCGGACACCCTCATAGGACATTCCAGTCGAAAGTACAAGGGCGTTTGCGATCGGCATCGCTGGTGCGCGAAAGACCGCATAAAGGATGGTGGTCAGCGCAACAAACAGAAAGACTGCCGGAGTGAGCGGGGCAATCGGATAAAGTAACATCGCGATGCCAGCCACCAGGCACGAGACGTACAGAATCCGCTTGCCGATTCCCTTCCAGTCGGCAAGCAATCCCCACAACGGCTGGGCGACGATGGTACACATCGGAATCAGAAAGCCGATCATCCCCATCTGGGTCCCCGTCAACCCGATCTCCTCGAAGTAGACGTTGCGAAACATCGCATACCCGCTGAACGACGCAAAGAAGAGGAAGTAAAACAGCTTGAACCCGCGTTCTTGATTCATCATGCTGCAGACGGCCGGCCGTCATATTGGACCGCTCCCGCGATCCATTTGAGCGTTCCGAGATTCGGCGTCCGCATGGGTTAGCGAGTGGGTAGCATTCTGTCGACGACTGCTGGGCCGGGTATGGCCCCGGCAATCACCCATTTTCTCGTGGGGGCGGCAATCCTCCTGGTGGTGGCGACGCCGTTTGCGATGGTTCGCCGGGTGCATCCGGTAGTCCCCATCTGGCTAGTACTCATTGGTGGGCTGTGGGGACTGTTCCCAGACATCCACCACATCGCTCCCGTCTACGCCGACGAACTACGACAGTTTCACAATTCGCCGTGGGCTGACCTCTTTGCCTTTCACTACACTCTCGATCGACCGTACGTTCGTCGGCAATTCTACCCCAGCATCATCGGTGGGATGGTAGCGTTCCTGGCCGGCGTTGCGACCTATACGCTTGGATCAACAGTGAATCCGCTGTCAATTCCACGTATCGTGACGGCCACAGCGGGGATCCTCGCTGCTGGTCTTGTGCTTTCCGTGCTGAGTAGCCCGTTTGTCGGCGGTATGGTGGAGGTAATCGCTGTGTTCATCAACTGAACCGGAGGAACTGCCGGTCATAGCCTGGTTCGTCCTCCCGTGGGTAAACGATGATGAACGAATGTGGCGGTAATTCCGCAAGCAACCGTGGAAGTTCCTCCAACCGTTCGTGCCAGCCAATCGATCCGCGTTCGGCCCCAATCACCGCGACGAGGTCTTCAGACCTGACGGCCGAGTCAAGGAAGTCGATCGTCCGGTCCCAATCGTTATGAACCTCAAACGTCGCTTCGACCTCTGGTTCGACCATTCCAAACACTCGCTCGAGAGATTGAGAGGAGTTACCGACACTGATGACTGTAACCTCGGTGCCGAGTCGATCAGCGAGTTGTTTCAGCAAGAACAACGACTCGAAAAAGCCTTCATGGTGGGGAAGACCGCGAGGGATCACCAGGAAAATGCGGTCGGTCGTGTTGAGCTGGTGACCGAGCCGGGCAATCATCACGGGAATCGTCAGCTGACGGAGGACATTGTCGATGATACTGCCGAACATCCGATGCCGTAACGATTGACGGGCGTCCCACCCCATGATCACCAGATTGACCCCTTCCTCGATCGCTCCTTGTGCGATTCCCGAGGCGATGTTGTGGTTGACCCGGGATTCGATCTGGACCGGCACTTCGCCGGCACTGCCGACCGCTTGTAGTCCTTCGAGTTCCACTCGCGATCGTTCGACCAGCTCGGACGTTTCTGCTCCGGCCTCAGGTTGGACGACCGTCAACACGTGTATCGGTTCGTCCGCTGGCCCGCCCTTCAACAGCATCGCAAGCTCGAGGAGGCGTCGTTGGAGGTCGGCACCGTGTGACAGCGGGAGTAAAATTCGCGGGTCGAATGCCGAGCCCGGTGGGTCACCCACTTCAGTTTCAGAAACGACCTGCGTAGCCCCCCGCTCGGTCAACCACGGGCTCAGGATCGCGGTGACGAGCAACATCAGCACGACGGCGTTTAAAACTGCAGCGTCGAACAAGCCAGCCTCATAGCCAAGCAAGGTAATCGCGAGTGCTGCTGCGGCCTGCCCGGTCGAAAGACCAAACATCACCGACCGTTCGGCAGGGGTATAGCCTTGGATGGCACCGACCAACCACGCCGCTATTCCTTTGGTCACAAGCATCGTTCCAATGATGAACGCGGCGACGGCGATCGTGTCAAATCCATCGAGGATGACGCCAAATTCGACGAGCATCCCCACATGCAACAGGAAAAACGGGATGAAGAACGCGTTGCCCGCGAACTCGATTCGGTTGTGCAACACACCACCCTCGGGAATTAACCGATTGAGCGCGATGCCGGCGATGAAGGCGCCCAAGATCCCTGCTAAGTCCAGGATCTCTGCGAACGACGCAGCAAGAAAGAACACAGTCATGACGAACAGGAACTCGAAGTAGCTCTCCTCGCTGACCGACCGGAAGAACCAACGGCCAATCCGCGGAACAACGAGCCAGACGATACCAAACAGCGCGACGAGCGAGGCGGCGATCCCGATTACCAACCCGAGTCCGAACTGCCCCGCATCCGCACCGAGCACGAGGGCAAGGACGATCAACGCAGCCGTGTCGGTGAACAGGATGCCCCCGAAGACGTCCGTGACGGCGTCGTTCTTCCCAATTCCAAGCCGGTTGACGACCGGATACGCCAACAACGTATGCGAGGCAAACACCGCGGCGAGCAATATCGCACCGAACGGATCCAACCCGACGAGGACGTGTCCACCTACGGCACCGATCAAAAATGGAAGCCCAAAGCTGATTCCACCGAAGAGGGCGGCCGATTCCGGTGCTCGTTTGAACCCGCCGAGATCAAGCTCCAGACCGACGGTGAACAGTAAATAAATAAGCCCGACCTCACCGAGCAGCACAATCGCACCCACGTGATCGACGATACCGAGCCCGCCCGGGCCAATCCCCGCCCCGACCAGCACGATCCCGACGATACCCGGGAAGCCGAATCGCTTGATGACCAACGGAGCAATGAGAAACGTCGCAAGCGCGAACGTAAAGACGAGGACAGGGTCCTCAACAGGGACCGACGGTACATTCGCGATCTGTAAATTCATCGGAAGGAGCTATTCGCGTAGTGTCGTATCTATGGTGCAGGATCGAACAACGTTTCGCCCTCGATCATGTGTTCTTCTACCGCATCGAGATCCAGGGTGAGGCCGAGACCGGGCGCTTCAGGGATCGTCATGCGCCCGTCGACGATCAGGTCATCCTCCTCGACGAGATCTTCCCACCACCCCAGCTGGTAGCTGTGAAATTCCACGGCGAGGGAATTCGGGATCGTTGTAGCGACCTGGGCACTTGCCATGGTCCCGATCGGCGACGCGACGTTGTGCATCGCGACTGGGATGTAAAATCGGTCTGCATGGTGGGCGATTTTCTGGGTCTCACGCATGCCACCGACCTTCGGAAGGTCCGGTGCGATTATGTCCAACGCCTGTTCGTCGATCAGCCGACGCGTGCCGTGGGATCGGTAGACGTTCTCGCCGACGGTCACCGGGGTCGTGCTCGACTGCGTAACGACCCGTTGGGCTTCGACGTTCTCTGGCGGAATCGGATCCTCGATCCACCAGACGTCATACTCCTCGACCGCTTGCAGCAATTGCTTGGCCGAGGATGGAGTGTATGACCAGTGGCAATCGAACGCGGCGTCGGCGCGATCTCCGACGGCCTCGCAGACCGCTCGCACAATATCGGCTTTGTGTTCGATTTCCGGTCCGCGCATATGACGGTTGGCACGGTCGATTTCAGCCCCCGACGGAACGTCGAGATCGAATTTTAGTGCGTCGTAGCCGAGCTCGTCGACGACGCGTTCTGCCTCTGCGGCATTCGATGTCGGCTCTGATTCATCGCCGGCATGACAGTCACAGTATACGCGAACTTCATCCCGGTATTTCCCGCCAAGGAGCTGGTACGCCGGAACGTCGAGGAGCTTCCCAGCTACGTCGTGTAACGCGATCTCCACACCGGAGATGGCAGAGATGACCTTTCCCGAGATTGAGCCTTCGCCAGACATCTTTTGGATCAGATGTTCATAGAGACGATCGATGTCGAGTGGATTCTCCCCGATCAAAAACGCCGCCATCCGATCAATGATTTCGGGTTCCCCAACGCCCCAATACGACTCGCCGTTACCGACGACACCGGCGTCGGTGTAGATCCGGACGAGCGTCCAGGGATAATTTCCCCCCACCATCGTTGTTTGGACATCGGTGATCTCAACGTCGCGTGGACCCCGACTCGCCGAGAGACCCATCGTCTCAGCCGAGAGGTCCCGCATCGTGTACTCGGCGTTCGGATCGTGAAGCGTTCGATAATTTCGGCTCATGAATAGCGGTTTGAAGGCATGTGGGTAAAGATACCGAAAGGAGCGAACGTTCAAGCCCAAGCACGACGAACACCCATCCAATGCGGCTGGATGCGTTCCTCGAGGAATTCGAACGGGACGAGGCGGCCGAGCGGCGCCAGCTCGCCAAGGAGCGATCCTACGCGATTACAGACTACCTCGAAGATTTCGAAGCGCGCTTCGAATCGATTACGAGTGGTGATGCACTGTTTGGTAGCACTGCCCCGTCGATCTTCGTCGGGCATGCAAACTATCCCAGCGTGCCGACCGGCCTCCTCTCACCGGTTGGCAATGAAGACGAGGCCGCATCGTTCGTAACCGACCGATCCTGGTACGATCAACACCTCGACATCGCAGAAGTGTTCCGCCGGCGATCGGGCTTGCTCACAGCGAACCGATCCATGGAAGTCACTGCTCCCGCCAGAGTTGGACGGTTCGGCCCGAAGGTACACGACGTCTGGGACGGATTCCTCGGCGTCCAACGGGAGGTAGCTGTCGCGGATCGACCCGTTGACGTGGAAATCGGGCTGGCTGAACGACCAACACTAGAGGTGACACCCGACACCGTGGCCGAGCCACGGGGGCCGTGGGCCCGTGCTAAATCTGCAGACCTTACAGAAAATCCGTCGGTTCCTCTGGAGGTCGAAAAGACCATCTCAGACGACGATTGGCGGGCCGAAGGGGCGATGACGTATCTCTACCGCCGCGACTTCGACGTCTACGACATCCACCGAATCCTGTCGGCAGGTGCACTCGGAGAGGCCAGGGAACGACGGCTGGTACCGACGCGGTGGTCGATCACGGCGGTCGACGACACCGTGGGCAAGTATCTTCGGGGGCGGATCCACTCCAAAGAGCCAATTGACGGCGTAGAAGTCTGGCAAAACGACTTCATCGGCAACTACTACTGGGTCATTCTGGCGCCCGGGGAATGGGAGTACGAACTTGTCGAATTGAAGGGGGCCGGCAGCGTGTGGAATCCCAACCCCGAAGACGACATCTACATTGCTGCCGATTACGAAGGGTACGAGGGTCGAACCGGCTATGTCGAACAGACCGCCGGCGCGTATCATGCCGCCAGACTGGGTGTACTCGAACATCTCGCCGCACGAGAACAACAAGCCAAAGCTCTCGTCATCCGGAACGTTACAGACGAGTATTGGGGGCCTGTCGGAGTCTGGCAGGTTCGTGAGAGCGTTCGGAATGCGTTTGAGGGCGAACGAGGGCGAGCTCCTACAATGAAGCAGGCCATCGAGTCGATCTGTACGGTCCTACCCATCACTGCTGGGACGTTAGGCCGGGCCTCGACACTGGTCGCTGGTCAACAGGCATCGCTAACAGCATTTGACTGACAGATATCTGACCAGATCTATCGGTGGTCGATACTGTTTTCGTGGCTGAACGGTTCCGGAATTATATACATGGCCTCGACCGAGCTATCCGATTCACGTGACCTGATTGCCCAGCTTGAAGACGAGGCCGATGAGCGGGACCTCCCGAAATCCGAATACATCATCGACATCATCCGCAATCGGCACGAACACGAAGCGCTCGAACGCCGGGTGGCCGAACTTCGCGAGCGGGTAGAGGACCAAGCACAAGAGTTGGCCGATGAAACCGCCCGTGCCGACGAGCTCGAAACCGAGCTTCGCGAGGCTCACCGGGAAATCGAAGATCGGGAAATAGATGTAAAACTCCTCCGGGAGAAACTAATCAGTCTTCAACAGGAGATCGGCGAACTCGAGGACGAACGAATTGCCCATCTTGACCGAATCGAGGAGCTCGATCGTGAGCGGTCGGAACTGAATAAACGAGTTACGGCCGGCGAACGCCGGATCGAAGATCTCGAAGCCGAACTCCACCAGGTACACACGCTTGCTTCGGATCTCAAAACGGAAGTCACAGCGCAGGCCGAAACAATCGAGACACTCCAAGAGGAACGAGACGAACTTCGGGACCAACGAGACCACTTCGAGCGGAACGCCAAGCGACTTGAAGGACAACTCGATACGCGGACGGATGAGCTGATTGTCGCCCGCGACCGGGTCGATACCCTCGAGCAAGAAAAAGAGGGCCTGCTCGACCGGATCGAGAAGCTCCAAGACCGCCTCGATCTCCGCGAAGAACGCATAGACGAGATCGAACAGCAACTGACACGACGGTCCCAGATCGAGGATAAGGTTGAAGAGTTATCTCTCGTGGTGAGGGACCAGGAAGAAACGCTCACGGCTCCATTTATCGTCCGCTGGTGGCGGTGGTTGCGATCCTAGGCGTTTTTTGAGCTGTTATCGTTTGATACGGTATGGAACGACGTAGCGTCGACGAATCGGAGACACAGACTCCGGTACCCGACGTAACACTGGCTCAGCTCGTGAACGGTGAGCGAATGAACGTTCAACACTATCGGTTCGAACCGGGTGCGATCGTCCCACGGCACCGTCACGAACACGAGCAAGCCGGCTTCCTCTATCAAGGGACGTTAACCTTCCTTCTCGAAGACGGTCGTGAAATCGTTACAACGGCCGGCGACGGATACGTCCTGCCAAGCGACATGAGCCATCAAGTCGAAAACCGAGGCGAAAAACCAGCAGTTGGAGTCGACATATTCAGCCCGCCTCGGCCCGCTCCAGCGTGGGAAACAGAGTAATCGAGGAGCGGGGAAACGATCGCCAGTTCCTCGACCTCGATGAGCCGATCGCATCGACTAACAGAAGATCCATCGTGTGAACGAGGTTCGGATCGAGGTCAGTAGTTGGATCGCAATCGTCGACAGGATCGACTTAAATGATCCCGTCATTGCCGACTACGTTAGTTGCGATTGGTTTCCACAATCCATTCTGACCGATGGTGAATGCGGTCAGCAATTCCTGCACCATCGGACGGAGCGTTCTTACACCGTGATTCGATCGCATCAGACCACGCTAGATGGCGGTTAGATTCGGTTTGGCCGTTTCCGGCCTACCCGGAGGTAGCCGCGGCGCCTGCCCAAAGACGGTGTGGATGAAGGTGTCACGTTCCGCCCAGTCGAAGTTCACGATGCCGATGAGATAGTTCAGGATCATCGTCTCGGGAACGCCCAGTGACACGGTCACCTCCCGTCGGGCCGACGTTGGTGATACTACAAACCGCAAAAACATCCCGTTGACAGTCGCTTCATGCAGAGATCGCTGGTACACGGTTTCTACAGCAGGCTGTGTTGCATTGCCGGTAACCAGGCCGCCGGTGATTGCACCTTGGTCATTCACCAAATCGACGGCACCACGGGAACGCCCTCGGCACTCCCATGAAGCGATGCCTCCAGTCGGGATTCGACGACTTCCGAGGCCAATCGGAGCATGTACCGCACCATCACCGGTGCTCTCCTCCCCCCCCCTCCTGGGGTCCGTAATAGCATGATAGACACGCACTCGTGTCAACTACCTCGCTTCGAGCGCCGAAGACACGCTGAGGAGGGATCTTGCATGGTTTCTGCCGGGAGTTGCGGTGTCAGATCGACTTGTTTGCCGATGCGGTCGGGCGAGAGAGGCAATGTTATTGGACACGACCTCGACGACTTCGCGGCCGGACCAGCCGGCTCGAAGCGGCCGCCTCGTCGATCCATCCTTCGGACCGGGCTAGCTGCGCCCGTCCTCGGTCAGGAACCAAACCGTTCCCGCGCGAAATGTTGGCTTGCCACCCTTTGCAGGTCGACCTGCAGCCCGAACAGGACTACAGGAGACGGCGAGTGGGACGAGGCGACCTGTTTTGGCCAGCTTCACCACGCGATCCTCTCCACCTAATTGCTCGCTTCGCTCGCACGTGGGCAAGGGGACTCCGCACTACCAGTTCGTTGAATCCGATTACCCGTGTCCCATTCCTCGAGACGCTGCGACTAATATGGATCATGAATCGTCGGATTGAGCTCCCTGATGGCCGGATACTGTAGCCACGGGTCTGCGAGACCCGATTCCCCTATGGTCGAGATGTCCCGGCGGGCAATCCGTTGGAAGCCGGCCATTCGGATTCGCTCACTCCGATTCGGAGCGGCCCCGTGTGCGAGATTGTGGTGCCACAATACGAGCGTCCCCGGTGGTCCGACGATCTCCAGTGGTGGACCGAGATCGAGTTCGGCAAGAACATCGACGTCGCTCGACACGTAATCGTGGTAGGTATGATCGGCAAAGTACTCTGCCGTGACTCGATGTGACCCGGGCCAGACCGTAAAGCCACCACCGCGGGGCTCGACGCGATCAAAGTACACGGCGGCCGCTATCGTGAACGGTAGATACGTTACATCCGCGGCGTCCACTGCATACGGTCCCGTACCCCCGTCAACGTGCCGGTGCGCCGCGTAATCGAACGAGGGGATATCGTTCGCACGATCGTCGGGATACTGGAGGATCGGCCCGATCGCTCCGTCGTGGTCGACGATGGGGTCGGCACCGTGGCGACTCGCGAGGAGGTGCCCGCCGTGCAAACAGTAGCGCATCGGTGGTTCGTCCGGCGGTGCGAGCAATTGCTCGCCAACGAGTGCGCTCGCATAGGGGTAGATATCCCGGAATAACCGCTCGAACGGCGCGATGTCCGTCGGGGACATCCGAGCGGCCCCCTGGGAGGCAGAGTTGCGATGGAAGATTTCGTCGTGGTCGCCGTCCCGGGTGGCGACGGAGGTTGGATCGTCAGGATCTTCGTCAATGATTTGTGCGAGCACCTCCCGTGCTGTGTGACAAAGCTCTGGATCGAGAACATCCTCCAGGATAATGAATCCGTTTCGCTTGAACTCGAGCTTTCGGCGGTCGGCGAGATCCGCAACCCCAGACATACCTGCGAGATCAGCCGAAGCACCCTTAACAGTTGGCCGGAACGACCGTGAATATTTGATCGAAACGGCACCTCGGACAATACCGGTAGGACGACAGTGCTGCTCCGAAACTAGACCGGCGCGATTGGGGTCACTCAAGCTGAACGCCGCCCGCGTCAATCGAGACCACGTCATCAAACAACGGTTTCAATACGTTAATCTCCTGGTGACCATCGGCCGTCGGATCGACGTGAAAATGTGCAACGGTATCGGCTTCCTGCAGTTTGCCGAGCAAAATATGGAGAAACCGGAACAAACTTTTGACCGACTGATACTGCAGTGGCACGTCAAGCGAATCAAAACAGAACGTGCGTTCACCGGACGCATCTGCCCAGCCATCGAGAATGCCAGTGATTACAATACCGAGTCGGGTCAAGTCGTTGGGATTATTGATCGAGAGTACGTGCACATCATCCTCATAACCCGATGGGATCGGTTGTTGACAACCGATCGCGATGATACGGAGATCCGAGACTCGCTCGGCAACTTGACGAATCCGATCCGGCTTAAGTGACCGATATTGGACTAACATTCCCTGTTCGACGTCCGGCAGGTCAAGACACAGCAAGTCCGTACAGGCGGTGTGCTTGCGGTCGTCCTGTGAATTACAGGTTACAAGCACCGAAGTCCCGGCCGCCATCGAAAGGTCGTCCGGTCGGTGGTACTCTCCCGCTAAATCCCATGTCGAATCGTCATCAGTGGACTCTTTGTTGGTGTCGAAAACGATGTTCTGGTCCGACGAGGAAACAAGCTCTTCCTCGTCCGTATCGTCTGACTCATCGGATTCGGTTACTTCCGGGACATCCTCAGCCGTGGCTGTGGTCGCCTCATTTGTCGCTGACTCCCGCTCGTCTGCACCAGTTACCTCGTTAGTAGCAACTGACTCTCCATTTGTATCCGGTTCGTCAACGGTGTCTTTGTCACGAGTGAGACGTTCGAGAAGGCGAACGAGTTCTTCCTTTGGAAGATCGGCGAGGCCTGCCATTATCGGCGATGATTCATTGAAGGCTTCCGCCTGGCTAGTTTCCGATGGCTGGTCGCTCGTCGAACTCGACTCCGGATCCGCTGACGGCAGCTGTTCGTCGTTCGACGATCCGTCAACGTTCGGATCTTCTGGAGAGGTACCCGCAACTGATTGATCAGATTGGTGTCGATTGATCACACCACGATTTTCCGGCGGCGATCGGGCATTGATTGCTTCTGGTGTCGATTCGGTATTCGGCTTAGGGGTTGGATTATCAACCGACAACGATGTCGAACCGGACTTAATCTTTGGGGAACCTGTTTCTTCGTCCGTGTCCTTCTTAATAGACGTGGTGACCGGGTAGACAGCGTCGTTGTCGGTACCACCGACCACATCGTGGGTTTCAGCGGTTCGATGGTCGGGCTGAGGGTCAGAGGAATAGATCCCCCGATCCGTGCGTCGATCTCTGTATTCATCAACAGATATGTCCGCACCTTCGGTTCGGTTTCGTCCGCTAATTTGGCCCACCGCAGCCATCGCGTCAGTGATCTCATCTTCGAGTGTTCGCTCTTTCGATGTGATCGGTGGTTCTCGTTCAGCGTTCCCCGTTTCGGTGGCGAAACGCGACTCGGTCGCATAGCGACTTGACCTAACCCCAACCGCGTCTTCTGAACGCGCCGGATCCGATTCGTTGTCCGGTCGATTGGCAGCTGGATCGGTCGAAGAATCATCTTTTTCGTTGTCCGGTCGATCGGCAGCTGGATCGGTCGACGGATCGATGTTTACATCGTCGGCATAGTGACTCGTCCGTGCGAGAAGCTCTTCAACGGTGAAGTTCCCCCCGCCGCCGGCCGAGGATAGCTGTGCGTCTGCTTCGACTTGGACGGGTTCATTCGTACCAGAGAGCATTCTACCGGACTTACCTTCTCTGGACACGTCTTTTGTTGCCTCGGCGACCGCAGCAAGGATCGCCGATCCGGGATCAATATCGTCGGAAGCTTTCTCGTGTGGGATCGATTCGGGATCGTCCGCATCGATCAACGCCAGGAGCTCGGCTGCCATCTCCTCCGATGATCCAGGCACGTCGAGTGCCGTGGAGCCGCGCATGCCAATTGCCCTGGTGACACGCACCAGATCAGGAGCGTCACCGGAAATTCCGGTGAGCAGCTCAAGGACAGTTGAGACGAGTGCTGCATCGGCACCCGATGTAGTATCATGCTCGCGAATAGTGTTTGTAGCATCACCAGAACCGGCCTCATCGTCGGACTCAAAACGCGGTCCGTTGCCGTTGATGCGTCTGAGGAAGCGAGCATTCATCGTTGCTGCGATCGGGCGATCAACGGAGATTCGAGTAGATGGTATTGCTGAGTAATGGCCGGACTCATTCTCGCTATCGATTAATTCGATCCCGTTATAGGTCCGCCCGGTGCGAGACGTCGTGCATTCAAGGTTGTCAAAAATAGTTTCGATCGCTGCACCGACACCATCTGACGCCATCCACGGGTCCGCAATATCCTCTTCACCATCCAATGGAGCAATGGCCTGATCTACGGCTGACCCATCATCCCCCGGTGAAAGCTCACCAAGATTGTTGGCGTCCATCGATTCGACCACGTTGGAACTCGATGCCTGTGCTGCCGCCTGGGAGATTCGTTCGGCGACAAGGTCATAGGAGATATTAGGTAGAGAAGTAGAAATAAAGCCGAGTGCACCCGCGGGAAATACTTCCTGGTCGACCTCATTCGATTCATCCGCTGTGATGAAAATGAAAGGAACAGTGGGATAGTTCACAGATACGTATTCAAGGAAGTCACTGCGGTCTTCGCCGAGTGTCTTGAATTTACAGAGTACGCAATCGACCGGGCACTCCTCCAGAATCGATGCCGCATTCGAAACCGATTCGGCCGTTAGTACGTCGAATCCATCTTCCTCGGCAAGGATTTCCCCGCGATTTACGAGGGAATCCCGATCGTCGCCAACAAATAGTAGCCTGATACGATCACGCATCACAATAACTCCATTCTAACGATACCTCAGGTTCACAGATGTGTTATGTACTAAATAAGGGTACGGTTCCACTCAGTAAGGCGTAGTTATGAAGTGTTAACATCCAAACAGGAGCATCATATTCCGGTGGCCATCATCACTGTCATCGGCTGCACGGCGGTAGGCTTAATGTAACCACAACCAGATTGTGGTTAGGAGAAATGTTCCTCGGATCCCATCCCACAAGAATGCTCCCGTGGGGTGATCTGCCCCAGCCCCTCATTACCGGAGTGGATTACTCTTTACAAAATTGCTAACCATGGCGGAGATTGACCAGTCCCTTCAGTTACGATCGACCCTCAATACGTGGTGGCTCGTGATCACCATTGGATTAGTGATCGCAGCGCTCGTCCTCGGCTGGTGGGCCTACCAGATCAACATGGAACCGCAGATCGAAGAGGACCAGGTGTTGGTCGAAGAGTGGAGTGAGGAGACGGGGTATGAACATCGGGGAGAAATCATCCGTGATTCGATTCCGTTCGAGATCGGGGAAATCGTCGAGAATCGTCCACTGTACTATACGAACCTAACTGAAGAGCTCGACGGCACCTACTGGTATGAATTCAGTGGGGAAGATGGCGACGTCACGGCCAGCACGGATGTTGCCCTTCTCGTCCGGAGCGGTGAACTGGAAGACCAAGAGGTCGTCGAGGCGTTTTGGGAAGTCGCTGAACCGCTCGAATCGAGCGATGAGACGATCGGAACAAACGAGCGACACAAGGTAGAGTACACTGTCGATATCATCGACGTGCTCGAGCTGATCAGTACGGTGGAGCGACAAGTCGGTGCGACCGAAGGACTCGTCGATGTGCGAGTGCGGGCAGTTACCAACATCGAAGGAGAAATCGGCGGCGAGACCATCAACACAACCCATCAGTCCGATAAACTGATTGTCGTGAATCCCGCGACATTTAGAGTAAATGATGTTAGAGGAATCGACGAACGCCATCAAGAGTTTCAGACTGTCGAGACCATCGTGGATCCCTCGCCAATGACGGCTTACGGGTCGATTCTGTTGTTCGTGTTAGCAATTGTTGGTGTGATTTCACTTGTAGTCGCCAGGTCTACCGACTATCTCGAACTCAGCAAAGAAGAACAGAGGCTACTCAAACTCGCCCGCGACCGGGAACGGTTTTCGGAATGGATTTCGACGGGGAGCTTTCCGGCCGAACAAGAATACGAGCAAACGGTGTTGGTCGACGACCTCGAGGGGCTGGTTGATATTGCGATTGACACGAATAAGCGCGTCATCGAAGATCCTCAACTCGGCGTCAGTACAGTGCTCGATGATAACTACATCTACTTGTACATCCGTCCGGATTCGCCGGCCCGGGACTGGCTGATTAATTATGCCGATACGACACTGAACGAGTTTAAGCGAGAGTTCTGAGGTTGATGCAGGAATGGTGAACCTAGGATGAAACCGAGTGATGCCATCCAGTATGCACTCGCAGGAGCGTTCATCGGCCTCGTTCTCTTATTACTATTGAGTCAGCTGATCGGCCAACCAATGATTGTCTTTGTCGAAACGGGAAGTATGGCCCCCACACTCGAACCAAATGACGGATATATTGCAGTACCAGCGATCTTTGCCGGCGAGATCAATGAAGGAGACGTCATCCTGTTCATGTCCCAGGATCTTGGAGGTGGTGAACTCACGACCCACCGTGTCGTCGGTCAAACTGACGAAGGCTACATCACCCAAGGGGACGCGAATCCATTCACTGATCAGGACGGTGCTGAACCGCCGATATCAGACGGTCAAATCAAAGCCGTCGCGATCACTGTTGGGGGTGACATCATTGTCATCCCCGGTCTCGGAGCAAGCATCACCGCAATCACGGCGGTTGTCGAATCGGCTGCGGTATCGGTGTTCGAACCAATCGGCATCGATCCACCGGATGTGTCGACGTTGTCGATGGCGATTCTCACGGTGGGATTGATCCTCTTTGTCTTTAGTTCGGCACGGCAGGGAACGGACAAACGTGCCAGAGGTGGATCAGGACGGGGGCTGCTCGGCAATGCCTTCGTCGTAATCGTGATTTTAACACTCGTCGTGATCATCCCACTTAACTTTTCGATGCTGTTACCTTCGGGGGTCTATCAGTACGAAGTGCTGAGTTCGACGTCACCGACGGATGACGAACAAGTCATTCAGGCAGGAAGCTCCGGAGAGGTGACGTACATGATGCGTAACAGTGGACACCTCCCGGTGATAAGTTTCATAGAGCCCGCGAGCGCAGGGGTTGAGATTCACGAGCACGAACACTACGTACCGAGACGATCGTCGGTCAATACATCGATTACGATGCATGCACCGGAGGAGACGGGCGTCCATCTCCGGTTCGTCCGAGAATATCGATACCTGGTCGTGTTACCGCCATCCCTTATCGCGAGTCTGCACGCAATTCACCCGATCGTTGCGATAGGGGCTATTAATTTATTCGTGGCAGCGTTGGTCGTCGTGATATCCATCTCCACGATCGGAACGGATCGACTGCGTTTGCGCAGCCGCAGTCGAGAACTTCCGATCGAGGACACGATCCGCCGTCATTTGCCAATGGTCATACACAGCGATCATCGGCCGGCCTCAATGAGCACATCGACAGGCAATCAACCGTTGCATTGGCCCCAGGGTCAAACGAAAATCCGTGCAACCGACAATAATCAATCACTGTCGGGAGCTGAACTCATTCGCCTGCATCAACAGTTGCAAGAGCCGCCGACTGCCGTTGGGCTTGAAGCCGATCAGTGGACACCGACAGTGCTTCGGCGGTATCTCGCCCGCGAGTACGGCCACCAGTACACGACGTCGGAGTGTCGAACGTTACTCCGGCGTTCGGACGTTCCCGTCGATTAACGAGACCATCATGCACAAATGAATAAATGTATTAGCATCGTTGCAGATGTGGTAAATACCGATGCAGGAGGATCGCGGGTGAGTACGATCATCAGTCCCCGATCTCGCGAAGAAAAAAATACTGTTTTTGCGGTGCTCAGTAGCCATCGTCGTCGGTACATGCTTCACGCACTACAGAATGCCGGAGGTGAAGCAACGCTGGGTAATCTTGCCGAGCAGGTGGCCGCATGGGAATACGGCAAGTCCGTCGACGAGATCACCTCTGTAGAGCGCAAGCGAGTGTATACTTCGTTGCAACAACATCACCTTGAAAAGTTAGAATCCGCGGGATTGATCGAAGTCGAGCACGATCGGATTACAACTACCGAACGGGGGGACAACATGCGAGTTTATCTCGAAGTCGTCTCCGAAGAGAACATCCCGTGGTCGCTGTATTACCTCATGTTATCTATCATCGGCGGCTTTTCCCTGCTGATCATGTACCTTGGCTGGTTTCCGGAATCGTGGTTGGTAGGGATCTCGGCACTCTTTGTCGTTGTATTATTGATTTCGGCGACGGTGCATTTACTCGAGAATCGACAGATGAGATTCGGTTCGAGTACCGCCCCACCGGATGCAGAAGCTCCTCGAACTGAATGAAGTCCCGAACATGAAAACTGTAAAATGAGAGTGTCAGCAGCACAATTAGACCGCCGAACAGTGATTGTGGTCGCCGGTCTGGTGATGGGAGCCGGATGCCTCGGTGACGGCGGTGGTGGCTTTGATCGAACCGGTGACGATCACGACGATACCGTTGAAAACGATAACTACGGTGGCCTACCTCATGAACTCGAAGCGCTCCGTGACCAGTTCGAACAACGTGGATTGCAGGTCATCGACGTAGATCATGCTGAGAAGATTGTCCTCAAGGTACAGACCAGCGGTGACATCAACGAGGACATCCGCGAAGCGTCCGGCGCCTACGCCTCGGTGGTCGGACAACTCGAACAAGATCTTCATGTTCGGATAGAAGACCGCGGACTCCATCAGGAGAGCTTCGAAATCAGGCGTGACTGGGCAGTAGCCTTCATCGAGGGCCGGATCGAAGATGAGGAATACATTACTCGAATTAACGACACAAGAACAAATCGGTAAGCAGTCGTAGAGTTTCCATTCAGAAGCGGGTAGAGAGAGACCAAGACTCGCAGGATGGCACTGCGAGAATGAATTCTGGCGGCTTAATACAATGACCACTAGGTGCCGTATCTTTGCTAATGGCACTAACTCGTCGAAACACGATCGTTGGCCTGGGAGCACTTGCCGCTGGCGCCGGCGTCATCGGTGGCACCGGTGCGTTCACCGCAGTTGAAGCCGAGCGGGAGGTCAATCTCCAAGCAGCCGGAGACAGTGGCGCCTTGATCGCGATGGCCGTCATTAGCGACACGCTCAATGGTCAGGGGGAGAATGATGATGTAATCTCGATTAACGTCGATAATCTGAATCTCCGCGCCGTAACTCGATTCCAGCCTGCCCTCGTCGTTGGAAATAACGGTGACAATACGGTTGAGATCGACATCCTTGCTACCGGTGGTACTACTTCGATCCTTGATGCAGGTCACGTGATCGATTTTAGTGTACACAGCGAGGACGATGACGCTTTAGCGAGTGATCTCGATGGCGCATTGAGTGTCGTTGATAATGCGGATGCGCTCGGTTCCGGTGAGGCAGTTGTATTCGATCTCGCGGTGGACTTCCGGGATCCTACTCCAGTGGACGACGGTTTCGAGGGGTTTCCAGTTGAGAGCACAACAGACGCTGAAGCAGCCCTCAATGACATTCTTAGCGGAGATGGGGACGGTTCGATCATCGTCGAAGCAACCGCCGTGGACAACTAGTAACACGGTTCTTACTGTGATTAATGCCCGATGGAACAAGCAATGATCTGCCCTTGGATCGGAAGAATTCGGAGTAGGATGCGTTCTGCTATGCCTCATGGATGTCAGCGCTACACTTGGCGGGAGGGTAGCGTGGCATCCGATGTAGGTTGTTATTGCACACAGACCATGTGCCAGTGCGGCCGTTACATCCGGCGTGGACCTGCTTGTGATCGTCGGGGACCGATTCAGGCACTGCCTGACCGCTTCGACGCGGGTTCTGGCACTCCGATCGCCGTCGTCTGGCACAGCAATACAAAGAACCTAAAGATGGTATAATCATCTGTAAACCATGAACCTCACCCGCCGGAACACGATTGTGGGACTCGGAGTACTCGCCGGAGGAGCAGGCGTGATCGGCGGCACTGGGGCATTCGACGCCGTGGAGGCACAACGCAACTTCGAGGTGAGCGTTGCTGGCGACGCCGGTGGGCTGCTCGGCCTGGTTGCCGAAAATGACGCGATTACGGAAACAGAGGACGGTGGAGCAGGAGGCAATCCCGTGATTGGATTCGTCCTACAGGATGGCGCCGTCAACGAAGACGCAGTCACCGAGTTCTTCACGGTGTTCACCGTGACTAACAACGGCTCCCAAGACGGGGTGGAGGTGTCGATCGACACCGGAGACGTCGACGGGGTGACTTTCCCCGTTCCACAAACTCCTGCGCGAGAACCAAGCGGCACGGATTCGAACGTGAACGCTTCAGTTGGTGGTAATAGTATCACCCTCAACGATGGGATCGTACTCGACAGCGGACAGACGGCTGTGGTGGACCTTATGATCGACACGACTGAAGCCGGTGGCTACGATGATCCGGACGGTGCTACGTTTACGATTACTGCTCGGTCCCCTGACGCCCAGTAGTGATGTATTTCACTCGACGGCAGCTCGTGGTCGGCGGCGCAATCCTCGGCTCGGGAGCGGGGCTCATCACTGCTACCGGCGCGTTCGATTCAGTTGATGCTGATCGCGAGATTACCGTTGAATTTGCCGACGACGTGGACGCAATCCTCGGAATGGGTGCAGTACCTGATGATGATCGCGATTACGTCCGCGTGGAAACCGGGACGGACGGAACGATTGCCATCAAAATCGATCGTATCAACCGCAACGCGCGAACGATAGTGGACCGACTTGTGGCATTTACCAACAATGGGACGCGAACCGTAGAGGAACTAGCCGTATCGTTGATCGATGACGAATCGCAGAATGCATCACTCAAAATTCACGACGATCTCGCTGGCGTCAGTATTGATCCCGGAGAAACGGTCGTGGGACTCGGGTTTACAATCAATACATTGACAACAGATGGCCATATCGGTTCGCCAGCAATCGATGCACGCATCCAAATCAGTACGGTGACCGGATGAAAACGCTATCCCCGTCACAAACGACTATCGGGCGACCCGTGGAGTCATAACATCATGCCAGAAATGCGTCGGCGGAACACACTCATCGGGCTTGGTACCATCGTGTTTGGTGCGTCAGGCTTCATTGCCAGCGGCGCATTCGGGATCGGTTCAGAAGGATCTAGGGGCGGTAACTGGATCCAAGTCGCCGCAGTCGATTTGACCACGGAGACGGGCGACGATGCAGCTGATGCGGATGGGATCGATATAGACCCGGACGAGACCCCGGACTACCATGTACTCACAGCGAACAGCATCGGACGTGGTGACATTGTCGTGTCACCCACTGCTGACGGGTCAACCCACGGCAATTCGCATGCTTATACCCCCGGTCAAGAGGTTACGCTCTCGGCAGAACCAGCTGCTGGGTCCGACTTCATCGAGTGGCGCGGTGATCTCGGCGAGGAGACGGATCCGGAAGCCACGGAGGTCTCCGTGGTCATGGACACCGACCGAGAAATCACCGCAGTATTCGAACAGATGGATCTTGCGCGAGCGATCCAGATTATCGCGGTGCCCGAAAACGAAGGAAACTTCATTGGGGCCGGTGTGGTCCCTTGGTCGGGCCAGATGACGGCGTCGGACATTATCGCCAGTGATGACGACGGGAAAATGACCGGGTTCCAAGTGGATGGGGCGAACAGAAACGCGATCTCGCGTATCGGGTTTGTCAATGACGGGCGCCCGGTCGATCGGTTCGCCTTTCTGGTGGTTAATGGGGGCAATCCTGACATGCCGGGTGAAGGAGGTAACTCAGTCGAAATCGTCGCACGGCTTTTAGCCGACGATGGCCAGGACGTGGGTCAATCAGAGCAGATCCGGATCCCCTATCGGATCGTTACACCGGGTGGCTCAACGGTTGGTGAGGGAAGCGACCTCCTCGTCGACACCGTAACTCTCTCCGTTGGTCATGTGACCGAGACAGCGATCGAAATCGATGCACGGGAAGGCACGGATCAGGTTGGGGCAGCCCGACGCCTCGAGTTCGGGTATCGGGCAGTGGAGGAGTAATATGGTACGGCGCAATGCTCGCAGGCGAGATGGCGGTGGTAGCTTGAGCCGCAGGACCGCCTTGGCGTTAATCGGTGGTGGTGGATTGCTGGCCGTCGGTGCGTCCGGCGCGTTCGACGCGGTATCGGGAAAACGACCGTTCCAAGTAGGGATCGGCGGCGATGACGAAGCGCTGTTGCGGTTGCGTACGACTGAGGCAACGCCGCCCGCCCAGGAGTCATTCCGTGATAGACAAGTCGAGTTCGACGTCACGGACGGTGACACGGTCAAGTTGATCCGCATCGAAAACTTCGTCGACAACCAAATCACGTTCGACGACGTTTCCGTAACGACGACCCACCAGGACCTTTCATTTACTGTCGATCAGCCACCCACGTCGTTGGCATTCGGTGAGCACACGGTGCTCGAAGCGACAGTCGAGTGTGATGGGGACGTTACGAACGTTCCCTTCACCATCAAAATCAGTGCAACGGGCAGCGTTGGGCGGATATCATTGCGTCGTGAGGCGTTTATGACCTGTTCGGCGGCAGTGCCACCGGGCGACCCGATCTGTCCGCCGTTCGAGGTGCCGTTTATTCGCGGGGGAGGTAGTCCAGGGGCAACACACGCGTTGGGGGATGCACCGCCAGCAGACATGACGACCGAGACGGGGACGGTGTCGGTTGTCAGAACTGCCGAGAACGTCCTCGAGGTTGGCATCGAGATGGATCCGGTAGACGGTGAGACGATGGAGGAGTTCCGTGTCGATGTCCAAACGAATCCCAAGGACTTTCCAAACGGCCTTGGCCACTATCACGTGGTTGAATCGTTCGACACGGCACAGACCAGTACAAACGCGACCATCGATCTCGAAGCTGAACTTGGAGTGGCGGCCGATAAACCGATTTACCTGGCCGTCCACGCGAGCCTTCAAAACGATAGTGCATGGGCGAAGGGGCCGTTTCAGGGGCAGGCTTGGAGGATGTACCTCGATGAGTGTGCCAACGAGTGACCGTCGTTCCGGTAGTGATTATCGAAACTCGTTGATGAGGACCAGAAGACCGAGCACGGAAAGCCCGAGACCGACGCTCTCTTCGATCCCGGTACCGTACCAGATATACCAGCTGCCTACGTCCACTAACACTAGACCAGTGATTACGATCTGAACCGTTGTTCGAACAGGCACGTACTTGAGAAGGTGCTAGAGAGCGGAATTTGTTTATCTGTTTATCGTCACATGACAACACATCTGTTCGTAATCGGATATGAACCAGCACTCGTCCGTCAACACGGGAGCTGATCGATTACATCAGCGTGGTACTCGTCCATGAAAACGAGCAGTTGCGCCAGCTGTGTACTGGCGATTTCAAGGGAACCACGCCATTCACAATCAATGCGTGCTGGGTGCTTCCGTTCGAATGTATTCAGGGAGGCATACACCAACGCCCCCCCCCCCCCAAAAAAAACATCGACGGCATTACACCACAGATCGGGATTGAAGTGGATCTTTGAATAACCGTCGTCATTATTCTGACAAGAGTTCGAGCTTTCCGGACAACCCAGAGGAGCAATCCATCAACGGGGCAACCGGTCGGTGTGACGGGAATCGGCGTTGGACGATCTCTCATCGAAACCAGACGCGAAAACTACGGCGCCGGGACGTATATTACCGGGAACGAACCTCGTTGGTGTGAGTTTTCACACAATCTGCCCCGGCAGGATGTTCATTAATCGCCGTGAAGGATTTGGGACCGTTCAATAACAGTTAAATGCGGCGTTACCAAGCGTCTCATACGGAGCTCGTGATGGGCCGAGAGACGTGGCCAAACGACCCGAAGCGGCCAGTAGTCCCATCGCGGCTCACGGACCACGGTGGTCGATTTCAACCATGACACAAATTACACGACGGTCAGTGGTACGCGGTGTTGGCGGAACGCTCGCGATCGGATTCGTAGCCGGCTGTCTCGGAGACGACGACGACAACGGGAACGGAGAGGACGATCCGGAGACCGTCGCCGTCAACTGGGCCAGTCAGGCCGACAACTTCGACGATGCGGGGGACATCGAAGATCACACCGGCGAGGACTCGGTGACCGTACTGAACGGCGAACAACCCGGCGCAAACTACGTCTTCGAACCGGCAGTGATTCGAATCGATGCCGGCACGGAGGTCGTGTGGGAGTGGACGTCGAACAACCACACTGTCGATCTGTTTGCCGGTGAAGGAGCAACCTTGACTGACTGGGATGACCATGGCTCCGCCGAAGACGAAGGATATGAACATGCTACCACGTTCGACGAACCCGGTGTGGCCCTCTACGAATGCGTCCCACACCGGGGCCAAGGGCAGAGCGGTGCGGTGATCGTTGAATGAACATTGTCGGACGGTATCGATGTGAGGAGGTCCCCGTCCGATGAGCGCCGATGACGATTCGTGTGGCAACGATCAGTGTGGGTGCGGTGCGAATGCGACACCGGCCAGCGGTGACGCAATCCTCGATCGCCTCGACCAGGAAGCGGGCTTTCACCCGATGGGCGAGGAGTGGGAAGTGGAGATGCG
>SKNY01000087.1 GCA_007123105.1 Salinarchaeum sp.
CCCAAAACCGCCTGATTTCTCACCGAGAGCCCGCGGAAGATCGAGAGAAAGAATCAAGTCGAATGGAAGTGTGGCTCCACGTAGCAGATTTTCCCATACGTGAAGCCGTGGGCTTCCGCTCAGTAATTATCAGGAACCAGGAGTTCCAATGGTGGGCCCTTAGTCGGTACCTATCAACGGCAATCAACCTGCTCAGCGTCAGCGCGTAAGAACCAGCTTCTCCAAGTGAACTACCCCACCCTACTCACTCGCCGCTAACGCGGCTCGTTCTTGAGGTGGGGCTTCCTGTTTCGACGACGCACTTTGCATCCACAACGGTGGAAGAGTCACCAGTCGTAGACGTAGGGAGTGCAGTCTCCGCAGGCGTAACGTCGGCGTGTCCCAAACCTAACTCCTGATGACCACGTTGTAGCACGTTGTATGCGGCGTTCTCGTCACGGTCAGTCTCGAACCCACACGTCGGACAGGAATGCCCGCGCACCCACAACCCCTTCTCAACCTCGACACCACACTCGGCACATGCTTGCGTCGTGCCCTTGGGTTCGACTTTGACGAAGTGCGTTCCTGCTCGCTCGCACTTGTATACGAGGAAGTCGACGAACGTCCGCCACGACGCCGATGCTCGGTTCTGACTGTTCGACGGCAGTTGCATCATCCCGTGAACGTTGAGGTCTTCCACCGTTACGAGGTCGTACTCTCTCGCGTAGTAGTTCGACAGCTTGTGCAAGAAGTCTCGGCGCTTCCGCACGATGCGAGCGTGGATGCGAGCCACGCGACGACGTTGCTCGTGCCAGTTCTGCGAGCCTTCCTGTTTGCGGCTCAACGCCCGTTGCTCGCGTGCAAGCCGTTCGTACTCATCTTCGAGGTCAAGGCTGCCGACCATCGTACTATCCGTGTCGTGGGCGTACTTGATGATGCCCACGTCGATGCCAACCATCTCATCGCGGTCAACCTCATCCAGTGCGGGTTTCTTGGGTGCGTCAGTTTCGGTTTCGATGCCAAAGATGGCGTACCACTCGCCCGTTTGCTCTTGCTTGACCGTGACCTGTTTGACGAGGGCATTGTCGGGGATGTCGCGGTGGAGGTGTATCGGCATTTCACCCATCTTGGAAAGGGAAAGCAAGGGCTGGTCACTCGTGTTCTTGAGTTCGAAACCAGACTGGTTGTAGGTGAGGCTCCGATACTCTCGCGGCGGTTTCCACTTGAGCATCCCGACGTTCCGCCCGTTGGCTTTCTGGTCTTTGAGGCGGTCGAGGTTGTCACTGACGCGACGGGCGACCAGCTGCAAGACCTTCGAGTATACGTCGTTGAGGTCGTCCCACCAGTCTTTCAGGTCGGGCAGCATGTTCTGCATCGCTGTGTAGGACAGGTATTCGTCGGTGTTGCGAAGCTCGTACAGGAAGTGGTTGTACAGTTGCCTACAGGTATCGATATGCCGCGCTAACTCGGCTTCAACGACGTCGGTCGGCTCGATGCGATACCTGTAATTGTAGTTCATCGTGTGACTCTTCGTCGTCGCTGGGTTCGTCGGGGTCGCTGACGCGGATGACGTTCACGGCTGCTTCGCGCCAGTCTTTGGGAACGGTAACGTGGCGTGGGCACTCCCGCCGAACGCTTTCGCTTCGCGGTCGATGATTTCCTCGCCTTCCAGTTCGAACGTGCCCATACGAGACGATATACTGAATATATAGTTGGACTTTTCGGTGGCAGGTGAGAATAGCGTACGGCTGTATCCCCGCCCTACTGCGCTACTCGCTCCCGATGGTCGCTGCGTTGCTCCTTGAGGACGGGGACATAGCCTGCAAAAGCTAAACGCACCCGGGACAAAGGGTGTCGCATGGGCCGCAAGTTTCTCGTTCCGGTGAACGGTTCGCCACTATCGTTTGCCGCACTGCGGTATGTCCTCGATGAGCATCCGGACGCATCAATCCTGGCGATACACGTGATCGATCCGACGGAACCGGGGTACAGTACGGCTACGGACGTGGACATCACAGCGGAACCACTTCACGGGTCAACGGATTGGTACGAACGCGCCTATGCGGAGGAAGCAACTGTATTTGACGAAGTAGAGGCAATCGCCGCAGAATCCAGCATCTCCATTGAAACGGATCGATCCGTTGGTGACCCAGCGGATATGATCGTCCGATACGCAGAGGAAAACGATATCGACCACATAATCATGGGAAGTCACGGTCGTGAAAGCACATCTCGACTGCTGCTCGGCACCGTCGCTGAATTGGTCGTGCGACGAGCGTCGGTTCCCGTGACGATATATCGTGAGTGAACAACGGTGCAAAAAGCGTCAACAGTCACCAGAGCTAGATTACCTGACGACCGTGGTCGGCACGTTCGCCCGTTCGGCAATCCCTTTGGCAACGCTACCCAGGAACCGCTCCGGACGGTCCTCGCGGCTTCGATGGCCGACAAAGATTGCATCAATATCATGGTCATCGGCGAATGTGAGAAGTTGCTCGACTGGATCGCCATACACTAATTGGGTGTCGAGGTGAGTCCCACGATCGCGGGCAACGTCGGCTGCATCCTCAAGCATCTGTTCACCACGCTGTTTCGCGGCTTTCAACCGATCACGGGCAATCCGCTCTGGAAGACGCCCAAAAGAAGTCGAATCGTGGTCGGTATCAAACACCGCGGGTCCGACAACATGGATCGCCACGAGCGACGCCCCGGTGTCAGTAGCGAGATCCGCAGCATACTCCAGTGTCCGATAAGATTCCTCCGACCCGTCAAAGCCGATCAGATACGCCATGCGTGATATGATGGCTGCTACGTCCTTCAAACGTCTGGCAAATTGTCGCACACCGAGAACGGGGATCGCTGGGAGAAGCGATCGGTGGGCACACGTTCCATCTGATCATCCATCCACTACAGCTGTCAACGGACTGCCAAGGATCGACCGTCGGCCCGATCGGCAATGAAGGGATATCTTGCACGGTCTCTACAGCTTGTTTGGTGCTTTCTGCCGTTTGCAATTGCGATCTTCCGCGATCGACGACGGTTTATCATGATTGGAGGCTCTCGCCGGGTGCCAGCGTCAGTACATCAACGTCGAGCCGAACAGCTAACCGCGCTGTTGCTCGATCTCGGACCTGCCTTCGTCAAGGCTGGGCAAGTCCTGTCAACGCGGCCGGACCTCATCCCACCGACGTACACCGAAGCGTTGGCAAGCCTCCAGGATGAAGTGCCAGAAGGTAGTGGCGGTGACCCCCGGACCATCCTTGAGGCCGAACTAAAAGACGAAATCGACCTGGAGACAGCAGCGCCAATCGCCGGGGGATCACTGGCGTTCGTCTATACGGTTGAAGTTGATGGAAACCAGCTCGCGCTGAAAGTCCAACGCCCAGGCGTTAGAACGATCATTGAACGTGACCTCGCCATTCTCCGCACAACACTCCCGGTCATCGGTTGGTTTGCCGACGAACACCAACGATATTCGTTGGAAAACATTGCTGACGACTTCGAGACCATCATACTCGACGAACTTGATTTCGACCGCGAAGCCCACCTGATGATCGAGATCGGTGATAATCTTGACGAGGTCGACGGCGTCATCATACCCACCGTCTGCGAGTCGCTCTCCTCGAATCGGATCCTCGCAATGGAGTACGTCCCTGCAGTGAAGATTACCGAACCAACTGCTGTAGACCGTTTCGAAGGTAACGAAACGGACCTCGCACGACATATCGCCCGAGTTTATCTCCGCATGGGATTGCTCGACGGGACATTCCACGCAGATCCCCATCCCGGGAATCTCGGCGTCACGGAGGATGGAAACCTTGTCCTCTACGATTTCGGGATGAGTGAACGACTTTCAGAACCTGTTCAACGTAATATCACGATGCTGTATCGAAGTCTAATGCACGAGGACATCGATGGGATGCTGCGGTCGCTCATCGCGCTCGACGTTCTCGAACCATCTGTCGATCGAATAGCCGTCCGACACGTTCTCGAACTCGTCATTGAGAACCTCGAGGGGCAAGCAGTGGTTACCTGGCGCGTGATCATCACCGAATTATTCGGCATGTTGCACGATTTTCCCTTCCGAATTCCACCGAACGTCATGTTACTCATTCGTGTCGGAACCGTTGGAGAGGGAGTGTGTCGGAGTCTTGACCCATCGTTCGATTTTATTCAGGAAATTCGGGCTTTCCTTCTCGAACACGGGTTCATCGAGCGCGAAATTGCTGCTATTCCGGAAGAGGCAACAAGAGCCCTTCGGACAGCGATACCGGCGATGGCCCGGATACCGCCGACCTTGGACCGCGTGTTGACGCAGGTGGAGGAAGGCGACCTCATCGTCCGAACAGCGGCAAGTCGAGGAGCCAGGCACGAAGTAGCGCTGATCGGCTCGGCCATCCTTGCAGGGGCTGCATTGATCGCAGCTGCAATCTTGACGTTCCATGGCATGCATGTGGCGATAGTGGGGGCGGGGCTTGCA
>SKNY01000105.1 GCA_007123105.1 Salinarchaeum sp.
GACCTACACGCACTGCTAACCGAAGAAGACCCGGAGATCGCCTGGATCACGGCGTCGAACCGTGACACGCCGGACCGACTTGCGACTGTCGTCGACGCGGGTCTCGACGCGTACGTCGAAAAACCGATGGCCTGTACCGCCGCGGGGCTTACCCCCCTAGCAGAGCGGCTCAGGAAAACGGACGCCCTGGTCGTGCCCTCGTATCCGTGGCGAGCCCATCCGATTGCTGGCGAACTCCGCCGCCGGGCTGAGGCCGGGTTTTTCGGGGAGCTCGACGGCGTCTCTGCCCGCTTTTTCGCTGCCGCAATCCGTCACCGCGAACCGGACCACTACATCTACGATCCAGCGGAAAGCCGCGGAGGAATCGTCCAGTGGCTCGGAGTCCACTGGCTGGATCTCGTGCCGTGGCTGCTCGATACCGAGATCACCGCCGTCCAAGCCCGCACAGGCCCCGGCGACCTCGTCAACGTCGAGACGAACGCGACGGTTACGTTCGAACTCGCTGCCGGTGGAGTCGGGACCCTCGAGTGTGGCTATACCATGGAAGCGGGCCGGTATGACACCGAAATCTCCATTCGCGGATCCGACGGACGAGCGTCGTGGGATCCAATGGGCGAAACGTTCGGGTTCGACGGCACGACGTCGGTCACCTTGGCCTCCGAACGCGAGAGCTGGGCGGCCGCTCCCCGTCGGACCCGGACCTACGACTACGCGGCGGGGCCGGGCTACGGCGGCCGATGGGGGCTCGGATTTATGGAACAGTTCTTGGCAGCACGGAACGGCGGCGCCGATCCACCGGCGACGGTGGACGAGGCGGTCAGGGTGCTGTCGGTCCTCGACGCGGTGTACGAGGCGGCCGAAACCGGTCGCTGGACCCCGGTTCGGCGCGCTACACTCTGAGACAGGCCGTTCCCGACGTCATTCCGAACTGTGGGCGGATCATCGACCGAAACCGGTTTGAGCTGACACCACCGACGAACACCGGCACGTGGCACCGTCCCGTCTCACCGAATCCGACGCGCCGTACTACCTCGCCGCTGTGATCGGCGGCGGTCTCGGCTGGTATGCGAGCGGGTGGATCAACGCGGTCACACACGGCACTGCCCATCCGATCGCCGGCATCTTCGTCGGAGCGATCGTGGTCATTGTGGGGTTGTTTACAGTGCTCCACGGTCGCGCGGACATCCTGGTCATTCTGGGTGCGAGCCTACTGGTCGGAGCGTATACCGTCGTCGTCGAGATGCCAGACGATCCTGATTCCGCCTTCACCGATCCGACCGTGCCGATATGGACGTTGTTCGCGTTCGGGACGTTCGTGGCGTTCATGGTCGGGTATGCGTTCGTGGCCGCATTGCGATTCTGGCGCGAATTGTCCCTCGGTGCCGAGTGACTGATTCCGTCGGCCACCAAGGCGGCTCCTCCCGCGGTTTCGCGTCCGACAAATTTCCGTTCTCGCGCAAGCGGTGTGGCACCCTGAACCAAGAGAACGCGCACGTCGAATCGCCGGTTGCGATGCGCGAAAGCAGCTTGCCTACGCCGAAATCAACACCGACCGCCGTTCCATCTGGAGGAGTTCGCCCGCGCGATCGATCACGATCACGGTGTAGCGCTCAAGACGCGGGTCGGCGTCTGCTCGCACGCCGATCGTTCCGGTGATCTCGATGGACTGACAATCCTCCCACCAAAACTGTTGCGGGCGGGAGTCGAGAACGCCTGGTGTCTCCGGATCGAACGACCAGCCCGAAAAGTCGAGGGTGTCGTGTGGGGACAGCTCACGTTCTTCCAGCAGCTCGGAATCGAACACGGAGAGACTTCGGACATTTCCGACCGAGAACGTGAATTGTTGTTCTGCACCGGGTTCCAATGGGTCGTGATCGGGTAAGCTGAGCGTGATGTCGCGGGAACAATATTCCGGTCGGACGGCCACGAGAAGATCGGCTGCATCCATCCACCCACGGAACCGAAGTTGTTGTTGCTGTGCTTTCGGAACGTCGTCCGGAATCGAATCATGCGGATTGGCGCGGGGCGCCTGGACGAGGCCGTTGCCGAGACAGCCGGCGGTCGATGCACCGAGGAGGGCAGCCATCCCGGCGAGGTAGGGGCGGCGGTTCATGCTACTCTTTGACACGTCGATCACATAAGCGTGCGGTCGACCGATATGTGCGATCAGGGCAACCAAGTGGGGAACCTTGACATCCTTCACACGACTGAAGTCGTGGGCTTCCGCGTAATTCATGTCAACCGCGATCTCCCGCGGCGTGACGGGTTGATCTCGTATTCAAAAACCGCAGCCACCGCGAGACAACGCGCTCGGCTTGTCCGGCACCACGGCCAGAACGTTCTTCGCACCTCGCAAAGCACGGGACATGCAGATGACCGTCGATACACACACCCACGCCTGGGGGCCGCCAAGTGTCGATCACCCATGGGTCAACGATACCATCGTCGAGGCCGTCGACCAGTTCAGCGTGCCGACGATCTTTACCGCCGAGCAGCTGGTGGCGGCCATGGACCGGCTGCGGATCGACGAAGCGGTCCTCGTCGGCTATCCGATCACGGCGTGGACTGACAACTGGTATACGATCTCCGCCGCGGCCGAGTTCGACCGGCTGTCGGGGATCGTGATGCTCGATCATTTTGCAGACGAAGCGGTCACACAGGCCGAAGCTGCCCTCACTGCACCCGGCATCATCGGCCTCCGAATCGCCCCAAGTTCGCCGTACGACCGCATGTGGCGCTCGCACGACGGGAGCCAGCACCCGACCTGGCTCGACGACGCCATCGATCGCACGGCGTTTTGGGACGTCGTCCGCTCGACCGACGCGATTGTGACGATTTCAACTGGATTCGAACAGCTCGACCAGGTACGGCGACTCGTCGAGACGTACCCGGATCTTACGTATTTGTTCGACGGCTATGGGCCCCTTCGGGCGGGTGCGCCGGCGGACCACGTCGACGCCTTCGCCACATTTGCGGACTACGATACCGTCGGCGTGAAGGCGTCACATACTCCCTTTAAGACCGCCGATGGCTTCCCGTACCAGGAGGCCCATGACCTCCTCCACTGGTGTCTCGAGACGTTCGGACGAGAGCGAGTGGTGTGGGGTTCTGATTTCCCGAACGTGACCCGACACGAGGACGACGTAACGTACGCCGAGGCGTACAACTGGCTGTACCACGTCGACGGCTTATCACAGGGCGACCGCCGGTATCTCGAGGGAGACGCGTTCAAAGCGATGCTCGCGTTGTGACGAGCACGGATCACGCTTCCGGTGGCAACGGATTGAGCTCGCCCGCCGCAACCATGGCCTCGAGTGGATTGTCCTCGATCGTGAGCGGAAAGTCGACGCGAGCTCGCCGCCGAGCGGACTCGTAGGCCCCAAAGATGAGTTCCGATGCGTTGAGTGCATGTTTCGCACTGAGCTGGGAGGGACGGTCCTCGGCTAACGCAGTAATGGCCTCCTCGATCGACCGGATCATGTACGGATACCCGTTCGAGAGCCCGCCCATGCCACCGTCGCCGCCGTCGATGGCCTCCCACCCTGCCGTATCGTCCCGGTTGACCCGCACGAGGGCATTGGCCCCGCCGCCAGGTGCGAGTTCGATGATCCCCTCGGTACCGATGAGACGATGATGCGCATCGACCATGCCCGCCCCCATTCCCATTGCTGCCATCCCGTACACGCCGGTATCGTACTGCCACTGGGCGAACGCCTGATTCTCGTTGTGGGCCCCCGAGTAGATGTTCTCGGTCCGGTAGTCGATCTGGGCGATGACCCACTCGGGGATCGCCTCGTCGGCGAATAGCCCACAGAGGTCGATCGAATGCGTCCCATAGGAGAACAGCGCGCTGGCTCCGATCTCCATGCGTTCGAGTGCACCGATCGTCCCGTCATCCAGGAGCCGTTTTACGGTGAGGACCGGGGTGGCGAACCGGCGCTGATGGTTGAACGTGAGCTGGACACCTCGCCGTCGACACACGTCGTCCATTCGCCGGCAGTCCCCCCACGTCGTTGCCATCGGCTTCTCGCAGTGGATGGCGGCCACGCCACCGTCAAGCGCACAATCAACGACGAGGTCGGCGTGGGTCGACGCTGGGGTGCAGATGTCGACGACATCGGGACGGACCTCCGCGAGCATAATTCGGTGATCGGTGTAGACGTTGGCCGGGCCGATCTCGAACATCTCGGCGAACGCGGCGGCGTGGTCCGGATCGATATCGGCACACGCCACCAGCTCCGTGTCCGCGAGTTCGCGGTAGCACGGTGCGTGCCGGTAGGCAACGGAGAACCCGGACTGGGTGACTTGCGAGGGATCGCGCCCACGGTCGGGCGCACCGGTGCCGATCATCGCGACGCGAAATGGTGCCATGGAGCTCACCTCTGACACGGGAGGCTTCAAGTTGTGGGTGAGCCTGGCATACCGACACACGAATAGTGGCGGGCGCCGACGGCCGCGTTATGGGTCGCCGCCCTGTATCGTACGGATTCAATGTACCGACCTTCGCCGGAGCGCCGACCGCGGGTGCGGAACCGACGCACGTGAACGCCCCGTTGGACGACGACCTCGACTGGACAGTGACGCAACGTGCGATACAGGCTGCGGACGCACTCGGTTTCGATAGCATCTGGGCGCCAGACCACCTGCTGCTCGGCGTCGACCGGGCAGAATACGAGGTGTGGACGTTGTTGAGTGCGATTGCGGCACTGGTGGATCGACCGAGACTAGGGACACTTGTTCTCTGTAACGACTTTCGGTCGCCGGCGCTGCTCGCGAAGATGGCTGCGACGCTCGACGTGATCGCCGACGGCAGGCTCACTCTCGGAATCGGTGCGGGCTGGCATCAACGCGAATACGACGCGTACGGCTACCCGTTTCGAGACGACTTCGAGCGGCTCATGCGCCTCGACGAGAGCATCCGGCTGATCAAGGAACTCTGGACGACTTCGCCGGGGACAGGCGCGTCGTTCGCCGGCGAGCACTACCGAATTGACGACGCCAGTTGTGAACCGAAACCGGTCCAGGATCCCCACCCGCCGATACTCGTCGGGGGTGCCGGCGAGCAGGTGACGCTCAAACTCGTTGCGCGCCACGCCGACATGTGGAATACGACCTCGTTCGGTGGTGCAATCCCCACGCTCGAACACAAACTTGGGGTGCTACGCAAACACTGTTCGACCGTTGGTCGTCCGTTCGATGAGATCGAGCCGACGTGGGAAACACTCGTCCTCTGTACCCGGGATGCGGCGCTGCTCGATGAGATCGAACGGTTGGTACTCCCGCGCCCCGGGCCGGACGGCGACCGGATCGAAACCCGCCGGCAGCTTCAACAATACGTCCCGTTCGGGACGCCCGAGGAGTGTACGGAGGCGATCGAACGGCGGATCGATCTCGGCATCTCGACGTTTCAGTGTTGGTTTCTCGATTACCCGAGCCATCGAGGGATGGAACTCTTCGCCGACGAGGTCATCCCAGCAGTGCAGTGATCCCGACGATTACGGCTTGACGACGCGGTTTCGAAGCGTCCCGATGCCGTCGACCGTCAGGGCGATTTCATCCCCTGGTTCGAGATATCGGCCCAGTTCGAGCCCACACCCGCGACCGACGGTTCCGCTGCCGATCAGATCGCCGGGATGGACGTAGAGGTTCTGGGTGAGGTGTTCGATCATGTCGGCGAACGAGTGCTGCCACGCCCCGATCGACCCTTCTGACCAGACCTCGTCGTTGACCGTTGCCTGCATCGAAACGTTCTCGATGTCGATCTCATCGGGTGTCACCATGTACGGACCGAACACGTTCGACCCGACGAAGTCCTTCCCTTTGGCTGGACCGAGCTGAGCCTCCATCTCGGCAAATTGGATGTCGCGGGCGCTCAGATCGTTGTAGATCGTGTAGCCGGCGATGTACGCGTCGGCCTCCGCCGCGGGAATGTCGCGGCCTCGTTTCCCGATCACCGCACACAGTTCGAGCTCGTAATCGAGCTCGTCGGTATATGCCGGCCACTCGATGTCCTGGCCGGGGTGGCCCACGCAGTCGGCGTCTGCCTTATAGTAAATCGGTATGTCGAACCACACGTCGGGAATGTCCTCGCCGAGTGCGTTGCGGACGTGCTCTTCGACGGACATGAAATCGCGGATGGCGTTCGGGTCCGGGACGGGGCTCAACAGCCGGACCTCGTCCTCGTCGTAGCGGAGCTGTTCACCGTCGGGACCGGTCGACACGTCGTGAGTGGTGACGTACGACCGAGCAGTCTCGGCAGCCGCCATCGCCCGGTCGCCGCGTTCGAGAAAGGCCGTCATGTCTGATGGTGCGTGTGCGCGGGCGATCGTGATCGGATCGGCCTCACCGTCGTGATCGAGGGCGGCCGCATACCCGGCCGTTACGTCGACGAGTTGGCCGTCGTCGACTACCCCGAGCCGGCGGCTGGGTCCTGTCGGCCCATCAACTGCGAAGCTCGCGAATTTCATCGGGCGGCCTCCAGTGGATGGGGATGTGCCATCATACCGTGGACCAGGTGCTGCCTCGCATATGAAGCTACGTGCCGTTGCGCAAGCGTCACCTGTCCGCGGTCGGCGCCACCTGTTGAACCCGGGACGATCTATGCAGAGTAGTGTTGACAGTCGCTTGGATGTCCGTGAATTGGTAGTGCGAGACAGAGTCAATCCGTGGCGGATGCATTGGCCGCCGCAATCGGATCGGCAAGCGCTTCGGCCATCGCCGCGGCGGCCTCCCAGGGATCGTGGTCCGATTGCCGCCAGAGCTGGGCGCTGACCTCACAAATGATCGGGCCGTCGTAGCCGTGATCGAGGAGGGCACGACAATACCACTCGTAGTCGAATCCCGTCACACCGGGTAATCGAAACCGAAACTCGCCGTCACGGACAACGGTGTCCTTGACGTGGGTCGTGACGGCATACGGGGCACACAGCTCGACCGCCTGCTGGACGTCGAAGCAGGTGGCTGGAAAGTGGCTGATGTCCAGTGCGAGTCCCAGGTGCTGATGGTCGGTGTTGGTCATCAACCAGTGGCCCTTTTCAGGCGTCTCGAAACACGTACCGACGTGCGGTTCCGGGGCAAAGATCACGTCATGTTCGGCGGCGATATCCGCGAGCTCGAGGAGTTGTGCTGCGATGTCGTGTTCGTTCCCATCCCACGTTGGTTGCTCGCCTCGCATCGGCATTTTGAGCACGGGCGTGCGGTCGATCCGAAGCGCGTCGGCAAACACACACGCCTCCCGAAACCGTGCCTGGGATTCCGTGCGTGCGTCGCCCGTTGCCAGGGCTTCGACCGAGAGGTCCATCAAATGGGGGGTCGGGAGGTCGTGTGCCTCCAGTAGCGCCCGTAACTCAGCGCGACCGTCCGTGTCGAGCACAATCGGATCTGCGGGCGTTCCCGTGTGGACAGAGAGTTCGAGTGCGGAGTATCCGAGTTCGACCAGCCGCGGGATGGCCGCGAACAGGTCCGCCTCCTGCATGCCGTACGTCGCGTACCCGAGCCGTAACATCGGCGAGGAGTGGGGCGTGCGGGCCTTAAAGGTACGTCCGGGTCTTACGCGATCGCCAGGAGGTACGGCGACTTCAGTGTGAGATTGTCTGTCACGCATGCACATTCACCACCTTGTCCAAGGCTAGATCGGCGTGGGCGTGGGTGGACGCGGGTGCTCGGTCGATCGGCAACGGTTGCAGTCTCCGGACCGGTGGCCACACCACATTCGGGGTCGTTTCAAGACAGCGAGAGCAGGTAACTGACAGATCCGGGTGCTCCGCCGGCCGGGTCGTGCAACGCGGTTCGTATTGCCAGCGCCCGCAGGTCACGATGCGCTCGACCGGGCTGTTCGACAGGGGCTGCCGCGAGGAGGTCCGAGCCTCGTACAGGCCGGCGGCCATTCCCGGAGCAATGCTGTCGATGTAGTCATACATTTGCGTGATCGTCAGTTCGTCGCGGACCGGGATCGACCAGCGGGGAGGGCGTGGTAAGGACGCATCCAGGTGTCGCCGCCCCACCCGAACCGCAAAATCGACCAGCTGTCGGCGGTTGCTATTCGGGATGACCGCCGTACTGAACCGGGAGGTGATCACACGCCGATGATCGGCCCGAGGAGAGCCCGGAAGAACACGACGAGCTCGGGTGCCGCCAAGTGGGCTTCTAGGCCGGCGGCGACGATGAGGTATACGAATACGAGTTCGACGGCGGTCACGAGCAACGTGACGAGTCCGGCCAACCGGCTGTCGACGTTAACCCCGACGGGAATGTCGTAGAAACCCGGCAGCGGATAGAGCAGGCCCATCCCGTACCGGTTGCCGAGCAGATCCAGCGTAAAGTGGGTGAGGACGCCGATCCAGACGTAATAGAGATTGCCGAACACCAGGGGAAACAGCATGATGAACCCGAGCACCCAGACGTTGTGGAAGGTTTTTCGGTGGACGCCAAACACGGTGTCCAGGTCCGGCAAGAGTGCACCCAGGATGACCGGCGGTGCAATCGTAAGAAAGATGACGAGAGCGTCCACCGCGTCCGGCGGGCTCAACAGTACACTGATACCAACACTCAATAAGACCGCATTGATGACGTGGTCCCGCTTATTCATGCGTACCGATCGATTCCGGCCGGATCGGCAATGAGCCTTCGTATCGCTGGTATCACCAATGCACCCATGCAGCAGCGAACGATCGGGTCCGGACCCAATTCTACGGCCTGATCCAGCAACCCGAATGATCGGTGGCCGGGACGACCTGGCGAAGTGACGTCACCGCCGACCGGCGCACATGCCAAGGAGTCTTTTCGGGGCTCGACACCAATCGGCTCGAAGGGCACCGCGCCTCCCACCGCACGCCCCGTCCAGTGAAACGTTTATTCTGGCCGTCATCGCATGGTTGCCAATGGTTCGATGCCGGCAACTCTCGACGGTCGACGCGACTGACGCCGGTATCGCACTCTGGAACACAGTCCATCCGACGTTCGCGATCGATCGAACTGCCGCCCGGTTCGCGGCGTTTGCACCCCCGGCAGACGTCGCCGTAGAGCTGTGGGGTGTATCCAGTCACGATGAGTTCGTCGGGTTCGCGATACTCAAGCGGGCGATTCGTGGTGAGCAGGGTTGGATTTCGTTGCTAGTGATCGATCCCGAGGTCGCGGACTTCGCGTCGGTCGCGATCGATCTGATCTCGCGGCTCGAGGAATCGGTGGCTACACACGGCGTGCGCCAGCTCCACGTCGGTCAGGACGTCAACCACTTCATTCCCGGGCTCCCCGTCGTACTCGCCGACGTCTACGGGCCGATCTACGAACAGCGGGGCTTCGAACGCGGATCCCGGGCGTTCGAGGTGCGGCGGGAACTGAATGGCGACCTCCCCGCGCCGATCCACCCGGAATCCGACGTGGACGCGCGGCCGGTCGAACCCGAGGAGACCGACGATCTGCTTGCTTTCCTTGCCGAGCAGTTCCCTGGTCGGTGGTTCAACGGGGCTGAACGGGCGTGTCAGCGACCGGGGGGTGTCCAATCATACTGGGGCTTGTGGGTCGATGGCGTGATCGTGGCGTTCGCCGGTACTAGTCGCGTCGATGCGTATCCGCCGCCGGCTTACCTCTCGTGTCTGACCGATCGTACCCAGCGTGCCTGTGGGCTCGGGCCACTCGGCGTCCACGAGGACGAACGGGGAAAGCGCTACGGGCTGGCGTTGATTCGGGCGATTATGGCCTCCTTTCAACGGGAGGGATACACCCACATGATCATCGACTGGACGACCATCGTCGACTACTACGCCAAACTCGGCTTCGAAGCCACAGCTGCGTACGACAGCTATACCAAGACGATCGAACCACAAACATGAACCCGGGCTCCATGCGGGGTCTACCCGTCTAATCGACCGGTCGAGCTCGTCTCGCTAGTAATACGGCTCGTACTCGGCGACGAACGTGGCCGCATCGATCGCGATCTCCGGCACCCCATCACCGGATCGCTCGATCGGTGTATCTGCCGCGAGGCACGCCTGCACAGCCAACAGCAGCGCAGCCGCGTCGAGTACTGCATGCGTGCGGTCGAGTTCACCCGCGAGACACGCGAGATAGGCGTCGAGATACGGCGCGTACATCTCCTTGAGCGTCTCAGGGGTCGAATCAACGGTGACCGTTCGCGGTTTCGTCGTCACGTCGAGGAATGCAAACGTCGCCGCCGCTGCGGGGCCATCGAGATAACAGGTCGCAGTCGCCCCCGATGCAAACTGAACCCCGACGACGCCACGGTCGGCGTCGACCGGGCACACCCGAACCCAGTCGGCATCGATCACATGTCGGATCGTATCCACCACGTGGACCCCGTAGTAGAACGGATCACCGTATCCGCTAGCCGCGAGAAATCGGTCGACAGTGGCTCTGGGTAACGTACCGACGTCGGGATGGAACGGCAGGGCTGAACCGCCGAACAGCGACGTCCCGGTCGAATCCACCGACTCCCGAATCGCCGCCAGATCACCCGTCGATCCCACGATCGGTTTATCGATGAGGACGGGCACACCTGCCTCAAGTGCCGGCGTGGCCAGCTTGCGGTGTTGATCCCAATCGACCGCGAGGACGAGGACCCCGTCGACGCGCTCGATTACATCGCTCGGCCGATCGACGACGTCGAGATCGTGGGTGGTCGCATACTCGGCCACCCATGCATCGTCACGGATCCGGCGGCCGTCCCAGGCGTGGGTAAGCCTGACGTCTGATCGGTCGGTGAGCACCGCCGCAAACGCCTCCGCATGACTCGTATCCAGGCCCAGGATGCCCAGGTCGATCATCGACGACCGATTAGCCCTCGCTACCGCCCCGTTCTAACCGTTCAAGGACGAGCGTGAGATCGGCTGCGGCCTCGATGTAATCCTTTGCTTGTTCGCGTTCGCGCACCTCTGCTGCGCTTGCACCGTACGCGCGGACGTATTCGGCACGCGAATGCTCCTCGAAGGCGTGTCTGATCGCAAAGTAGCCGTCCGGAACGACCGTTTCGCACACCGCACACGTACACCGCTCGTGCTCGGTCGTCTGGTGGAGGATCAACGGTTCCGGTGCGTCGAAGACCGCCTCGCACCCATCGATGCCACACGCCCAGGATGCCATGCCAGGGACATTCACCGGTGGCCCCTAAGCGCTTCTGAATTCGATGGGGCGAAGAACGGAAACGACCATTACTACCGGCCGGGGAACCTCGGTCGTGTCGACCAGGGAGACCCGCATCGACATGCACGTAAAGGTGGTCGACGAGTCGGTGATCCAGCGCGCGGCAGCCCGGGGAATCGATGCCCTCGTCTATGCCCCCCATTTCACCCCGTTGCCGACGATCGAACGACGGGCAACCGAACTCAGCAGCGCGGACGTGACCGTCATTCCGGCGCGAGAGGTGTTCACCGGTCCGTGGCACCAGCGCCGACACGTGCTCGCGATCGGACTAACCGATCCCGTGCCCGATTTCATCCCGCTCGCGACGGCGTTGGCAGAATTCGAACGCCAGGAAGCGGCAATCCTGATTCCGCATCCGGGCTTTCTGTCCGTCTCGCTCTCCCGGACGGAGGTCGAGCGCCACCGCGACCACATTCACGCCATCGAGTGCTACAACCCGAAGTTCCTCCCGCACCATACGCGGCGCGCCCGTCGGATCGCTCGGATTACGGGGCTACCGACGTTCGCCTCCTCGTACGCGCATCTCCGCGGCACGGTCGGCGACGTGTGGACGACGTACCCGGGCGAAATCGACTCGGCAATGGCGTTGCGTGACGCCCTGTCCGACGGAACGGTTGGCGTGCCGGTTGCCGCCGGTGGCCTCCGACACGCGAGCCGACGAGCACTCGAGTTCGGCCACCTGGCATGGGAAAACAGTGGCACGAAGGCCGCCCGTGTGTTCAGCCCGGGCCGCGAACCGACCCATCCTCACCAGGCGGTGTACGAAGGTCGCTTCGACGAGGTCACCGCTGACTAGTCAGCGGACGCCTCCTCGAACAACATCGTCAACACCCGCGTGGCGACCGCGTTTCTGATCTCTGCCCGATCCCCCGCGAATTCGTGGCGCTCGACCGTCACGTACGAATCGCCGCTTCCCCACGGAGCAGCAGCGGCGACCCCGAGATAGTGGGTGCCGATCGGCTTCCCTGGTCGTTCGCCGGTCGGGCCGGCGATGCCGGTCACGCTCACCGCCCAGTCGGTGCCCGCCACGTCGCGTGCGCCGGTCGCCATCTGGGCAGCGACCGGTTCGCTGACTGCACCGTGTTCGTCGAGGACGGCCCGGTCGACGCCGAGGACGCCGGTCTTGGCCTCGTAAGCGTAGGTGATAAAGCCCCGATCGAAGTAGTCAGAGGCGCCGGGGAGGTCGGTGAGACGGGCACAGACCAGCCCACCGGTTGCCGATTCAGCGACCGCCAGGGTCTCACCGGCCTCCCGGAGGGCGTCGCCAACCCGCGCTGCGATGAGATCGTCATCCATGCTGATGATGCGGTCGTCCGTGACTTGAAAGCAGCCCCCGATACCGACGGGTACTCAAGCGCCCGGCGACGCGCATTCTGCATGGAGGAACTGGAGGTCGAGGCTGTCGACACGATCGACCTTCCGGCGACCGTCGACGCCGCGGACTACGTGCTCTACGGCGGCAAGGGCGGGGTCGGAAAAACCACGATGGCCGCAGCGACCGCCGTCGCAAGCGCCCACGCCGGTACAGCGACCCTGGTCGTCTCGACGGATCCGGCCCACTCGTTGGCGGACACATTCGAACGCGACATCCCCGCCGAACCCACCCAGCTGGACGAGGACGTACCCCTCTTTGCCGCAGAAATCGATCCAGAGGCAGCCCTGGGCAGTGACGCGGTCGACCCACCGCCGGGACTCACCCAACTGCTCGGCGACGAGAGTCCCATTGGCGATCTGCTTGGTGGCGAGGCCATGCCGGGTGCTGATGAGGCAGTCGCCATGCAACAGCTGTTGACCTACTTAGATGACGACCGATTCGACCGGGTGGTCGTCGATACGGCCCCGACCGGCCACACGCTCCGCTTGCTCTCACTTCCCGAGCTGATGGACACCATGATCGGGCGGATGCTTACCCTACGCGATCGCTTCCAGGAGGTCCTCGGTGGGTTCGGTGACCTGCTAGGCGAGACAGACGACCAAGATGCGGGAGCCGGTCTCCAGGAGATGCGCGTCCGGATCGAACGGCTCCGGGCGATTCTGCGCGATCCGGATCGAACGGACTTCCGGATCGTCGTCGTGCCCGAGACGATGAGCGTCGAGGAGTCCGGCCGCCTGTTAGCTCGCCTCGAGGAAGCCGAGATACCCGTCTCGACCATCGTCGTCAATCGCGTCATGGAGCCGCTCTCGAGCACGATCGAGGGGGCCGATCCAGACTGGTTCATCGCCCCCGATATCGAAGACTGTGCCTTCTGTCGGCACCGCTGGGAGGTCCAGCGCGAGGCCCTCGGGGCCGCCCAGGACCTCTTTCGGGGACGGACGGTCAAACGGGTACCGCTGTTTTCGACGGACGTCCGGGGCGAAGCGATGCTCCGGGTCGTCGCCGCGTGTCTCGATTGATCTACGGCTCGACGACCATCACGCGAAGATCGTTCACGTTCGTACCTGTTTCGCCGGTTACAATGAGTCCAGTGCGGTCCTGGAGGTACGGCGTCGCGTCGTTGTCTGCGAGTGCAGCCATGGCTGTCCGCCGGTCCGTGACGGTCTCCTCGTCGACGATGGCCCCAGCGGCGTGGCTCGCCCCGTCGATACCGTCGGTGTCGACCGCCGCCAGGGTGGCGCCGTCGGTCAGCTCGACGGCCGCACGCAACGCGAACTCCTGGTTGGGGCCGCCGGTGCCGTCGCCACTGATTGTGACGGTCGTCTCCCCGGCGGAAATCACCACGGCCGGTGGTTCGACCGGCTGGCCGCTGGCGCGGATCTCCTCGGCGACCGCCACGTGGGTCAAGGCCGCCTCCCGGGACTCACCACGGATCCGCGTCGACAACAGCAGGGGCGTAAATCCCGCGTCCATCCCGACGTCGCAGGCCGCCCGAGCAGCTGTGCCACCGTCCGCCAGGAGGTGATTCGACACTCGCTCGAACGCCGGATCATCGGGCCCGGGCGTCTCGGGAACCTCGCCTCGCGTGCCCGCGTCGAGCCTGTCGGTCACCGCTGTCGGCGGCGTGATATCATACGTTTCGAGAACTGCCAGCGCGTCGGTATACGTCGATGGATCTGGCACGGTCGGGCCACTCGCAATGACCGAGAGGTCATCACCGACGACGTCGCTCAATAGCAACGCGTGGACGGTCGCAGGGCGGGCACGTGCAGCCAGCTGCCCTCCTTTGATTGCAGAGAGATGCTTGCGAACCGCGTTGATCTCGTGGATCGTCGCCCCACTCGCGAGGAGGTCATTCGTGACGGCCTGCAGATCCGCGAGCGAGACGTCACTGGCCGGTGCCGGCAACAAGGCGCTGCCCCCACCGCTGATCGCGACGAGCACGAGCGTGTCGGCGGTTGCGTCATCGACGAGGGAAAGCAGCCGCTCGGTTGCCGCGACACCCCGATCTGACGGGACCGGGTGATCACCCGCTACCACCTCGATTGGGCCGTACGTCGCGGCCTCGGTGGCCACCACGATCCCGTCGTCGATCACATCACCCAACGTTGTTTCAAGCGTGGCCGCCATCGGTCCACCGGCCTTGCCGCCGCCGATCACGACGACCCGGTCGAAGTCAGCAAGATCAAGTACGGTCCCGTCGATCGTGAGTCTCGATTCGTCACGAGTCAGCCCTTCAGTCAGCACGCGCGCGGGATCGGCGGCCTCGATGCCGGCCTCGATGCAGTCGAGGGCGAGTTCGCGCTCTGGCGTACCTGCTAGTACCGCTCGGTCTGCGATCACGGAAACCGCCCCGAGAGGACGCGAATCCCCGTCCCGAAGATGCGATCGCGGACCCGATCCGGTAGATATCGGGCGAGGGCGATCACCCCGCCTACCGAGCCGACGACGTAACGTGGATCCGGGTCGGTGGCACTCGCCGCGTTGACGATTGC
>SKNY01000115.1 GCA_007123105.1 Salinarchaeum sp.
CCGTACCGACCCGGATCGACGTACACAACGGTCCCATCTGCAGCCTCAATCCGGGCACACGCGTACCCGAGCCAATCGATCGTCAAGCCATCAAAACGAACGGTCATATCCGATGCGCCGACGGCGGCGGCCTAAAAGCCATCGGAGCCGGTGGTTCGCTCCTCAACGCCAACCCCGGATCGTATCCCTCGCCCGGGTTGTCGGCCGAAGCGGTCGCACCGATTCCGTAGCTGGTTTCAAACGTCAACAGACATTGACGGAAGATCAGCCCGAAAGTGGAACCATTGTGCAACCCCGGATCGGGAGCCATCCCGGGACCGGATAAACGGATGACATGTATCGAAGGGACGCGACGGACGATTTGTCGTGGTGGGGTAGCGTAACTCTCGCCACCGGCGGAGAACAGTGGGACAAGACAGGTACCCTCGTCGTCGCCCCTACCGCGGTAGTCCACGATCCTCGACCCAACGTCCAACCATCTCACCGTGGCTACCCAGACGAGATCGGGCGAACCACCCCACGTCGCACCAGTTCGTTCGGTATGCGTGCCGCTTGCTATGGGTGTCAAGCGACACGTCAACAGGCCATGCTGGTTCGTGCGTGGTGTCAGAGTAGCTCGTCGACCGCCGCGGCCACGTCGGCCGGTGTCTCCGGTACGGTGACACCAGCGTCCCGGAGCGCGGCGATCTTCGATGCGGCCGTACCGGTCCCGCCGCCAGAAACGATCGCGCCCGCATGGCCCATGCGCTTGCCGGGCGGTGCGGTGCGGCCGGCGATAAAGCCAACCACGGGCGTGTCAATTGCTGCGTCAATCACCGCGGCGGCCTCCTCCTCGTCCTCGCCGCCGATCTCACCGCACATCACGATCGCGTCGGTCTCCGGATCGGCATCGAATGCGCGGAGCGTATCGATAAACGTGGTCCCGATGATCGGATCGCCACCGATACCGACGGCAGTCGATTGGCCGTGCCCCCGGGCGGTCAGATTATCGACGACCTGGTATGTTAACGTCCCCGACCGGGAGACGAGCCCCACCGACCCCGCGGCGAAGATATCCCCGGGGAGGATCCCGAGTTTGGTCTCGCCGGGCGTGATGATGCCGGGACAGTTCGGGCCAATGAGCCGGGTGTCGACCTCTCGCAGGCGACGGTTCACCCGCGCCATGTCTTGGGTCGGGATGCCTTCGGTGATCGCGACGACGAGATCGAGCTCCGAGTCGAGCGCTTCGAAAATGGCGTCCTCGGCGAAGGCCGGTGGAACGAACACGACGGACGCGTTGGCGTCCTCCTTCCGGACGGCCTGGCGAACGGTGTCGTAGACAGGAACGCCGTGGACGGACTCGCCGCCTTTGCCAGGTACAGCACCGGCGACGACATTGGTACCGTACGCAAGCATCTGGTCGGTGTGAAACGATCCCTCGCCACCGGTGATTCCCTGGACGACGACCCGCGTGTCGTCGTCGACGAAGATGCTCATGCGGCCACCTCCGCTGCCGCCTCGACGGCACGTTGGACGGCGTCCTCGAGCGTCTCCTCGACGGTAACTAAGTCCGTATTGAGGATCTCCATGCCCTCCTGCCAGTTGGTCCCGGCCAGCCGAACGATGACGGGTTTTGGGATCTCGTCGAACTGCGAGAGCGCCTCGTTGATGCCCCGGGCAACCTCGTCGCCGCGGGTGATCCCGCCAAAGATGTTGAAGACCACGCTGTCGACGTTCTCATCGGAAAAGACCATGTCCAGTGCGTTCGCAATCCGGTCGGCCTTGGCGCCGCCGCCAACGTCTAAGAAGTTCGCGGGCTCACCGCCGTAGTGATCGACCAGATCGAGCGTCGTCATCACCAGACCAGCACCGTTCCCGATGATGCCGACGGTACCATCGAGACGGACGTAATCGAACCCGTACTCGTGGGCCTTCCGCTCGAGTTCGTCGCGGGCCTCTTCTTCCTCAAATTCCGCTAGTTCGGGATGCCGGAACAGGGCATCCTCGTCGACGTTACAGACCGCATCGGCCGCGATCACCTCGCCGTCCGTGGTGACCATGAGTGGGTTGATTTCAGCGTCGGTCGCGTCCGTCCCTGCCCAGACGTCGTACAGCGTCTGGAGGACGCGTGCGACATCGCGAGCAACCGCTGCATCGATACCGGCCTCGACGATTGCCCGCCGGGCCTGGTAGGGATGTAAGCCAAACGCGGGATCGACGTGCTCGCGCGCAATCGCATCGGGATCGCGTTCGGCAACCGCCTCGATGTCGACGCCACCTTCTTCGGAAACCATCGCCACCGGTTGACCTGCCCCTCGATCCATCGTGATGCCGACGTACAGTTCTTGAGCGAAGTCGACGGCTTCCTCGACGATGACCTGCTCGACCGTGTAGCCTTTGAGATCCATCCCAAGAATCCGATCGGCTGCCGCCTCTGCTTCTGCCTCGTCGTCGACGAGTTCGATGCCACCGGCTTTCCCCCGACCACCAACTTTGACCTGTGCCTTGATCGCAACCGGATATCCCAACGACTCGGCGGCCGCGAGAACCTCCGCGACCGTCTCGGCCAGCTCGAAAGACGGCGTCGGGATCCCCGCTTCCGCGAACCGACGCTTCGCTTGGTACTCGTGCAACTTCATTACCGGAGCGCACGAAACTGGCGGGTTTAGTGCTTTGTTTTTCCGCCGAGGATCTGGAATCACGAGGCCTCAGCCGCCGTCTGTGACACCCACGACCCATCCGTGACAACAACGTCCGTTGAACTCATGCTAACATATATACAAATCTATGCCTTCACATCGCCCATGTACCGCCGACGCTTCATCGGGGTGGTCGGTCTCGTGGGGGCGGCATCGACCAGCGGCTGTCTCTCATCGGCTGGTATTGGAGCCAACGACGAGCCGACGAACCCCAACGGCGGAGAACCGCAAGCACGCACATCAACCATCCAGGTCGTCGGGCAAGGTGAGGCCGAGGACGATCCCGAGATTGCCCGCCTACAGATCGCGGTCGAGGAACGCGACGAAGCGGCTGAGATGGTCCGCCAGTCGCTGGCGGAACAATCCGAGGATGTCCTAGCGGCGCTCAAGGACGCCGGCATCGACGAAGACGACATAACGACGGCACAATACCGATTGCGCGAGGATCGCGACGGCCTATGGTACGAGGGGTCCCACGCCTACGACGTCACCGTCAGGAACATCGACGAGGTGGGCGTCGTGATCGACACGGCCGTGACGGCGGGCGCCGACGATGTCGGTCGAGTGGACTTTACGCTCGCCGAGGAAACCCGCGAGGAACTCCGTGAGGTCGTCCTCGGGCGGGCACTTGAGGACGCCAGACGCGAGGCCGATCTGATCGCTGCCGAGAAAGACCTGGAGATCGTGAGTACCGCCTCCATATCGACCACGCGGACTGACGTCCGGCCGTTCCGGGCCGACAGCGCGGCCCTCGCCGGCGTAACGGCCGATGCGGGCGCGCCAACCCAGATCCAAGAGGGACCCGTCACGGTCCGTGGACAGGTCGAGGTCGTGTATCGGTTCGCAGAGTAACACCAGCCCGGTTTCGAATCGTTGAAGCCGATCGCTACGCGCCACACCGGCAGGATGACACCACTGTCCGATGCGATCGTCGGGGACGCACGCCGGAGCAAGCGCGCCTGGGAGACGCTTACCGATCTCGTCGATATCGGGAACCGGATGGCGGGCCAGGCCGGCGAACGGAAGGCTGCCGATACGATCGCGGCTGCGTTCGAAGCGGCCGATCTAGAGGCCGTTGACATCGAGGAATTCCCGATTCCGGGCTGGTGGCGTGGGTCGTCACGGCTGGCAGTCACTGACCGGGACGAGTGGTCGGCGGACTACGACGTGATTGCGTTGCCCGGTTCACCAGCTGCAACGGTGACCGCACCGATCATCGATCTCGACTACGGGCTGCCAGACGACATCGGCCCTGAAGTCGACGGCAAGATTGCCATGGTCCGCAGCGACGCCCCGGCGGACGCCCGGTGGGCCCACCGGATGGAAAAGTTCGCTGCGGCTTACGAACACGGCGCCGTGGGCTTCATTTACCGTAACCACGTGCCCGGGTGTCTGCCGGCCACCGGCGAATGTGGCTATCACCGCCGCCCGGCGTTACTGCCGGCAGTCGGGGTGTCCCAGGAACTCGGGGCTCGCCTGGCACGGTACGCGCGGGACGACGAGGCGGAGACGACCCTCGCCGTCGAGTGTCGCCACGAGGAAACGACCTCGCACAACGTCCATGCGACCGTCGGCCCGGCAACCGACGAGGAGGTGCTCGTCACCGCGCACATCGACGCCCACGACATTGCCGAGGGTGCTGAAGACGACGGCGTGGGCGCCGCTGCGCTTCCGGAAATCGGTCGCCTGCTCGCGGCTTCAGCGGATCGCCTCGACACGCAGGTCCGGTTGATCGGCCTCGGTGCCGAGGAGATCGGATTGTACGGGGCCTATCACGTCGCAGCGACCCACGACCGACCGATCAAGGCCGTCATCAACATCGATGGAGCGGGCAGTTCCCGCGATCCCCGGATCAGCACGTTCGGATTCCCGGGGCTCGATGAGCCGTTCGTGCGCGTGGCCGAGCGGTTGGCGATGTCACTCGATGTCTCCGAGGACGTCTCGCCCCACGCGGACTCGTGGGCGTTCGTCGAGCAGGGCGTTCCAACGGTCACGCTCGGGTCACAGCGACCCGCCGAGGGACGGGGATGGGGACACACCCACGCGGATACCCTGGACAAGCTCGATCCACGTGACATCCAGGAACTCGTCCTCTTTGCCACGGCGGCAACGGTCGCTGTCTGCGAAGAGACGTGGTCGCCCGGGATATGCACGTCTGACGAGATTCGCGAGGAACTCACCGACGGCCACGTTCGAGAGCTCGAGATCGGCGAGCGCTGGCATTTCGCGTGAGGAGGGCTGCGACCGCCATTTATGGCGATGCACGGCGAAGCCTCCCCCATGAGCGTCACAATCGACATGACCGAAGACGTTGCGCTCGTGACGGGCGCGGCTGGTACGTTGGGGACGGCAGTCATCGATGCGTTTGCCGATGCAGGTGCGACGGTGATCGGTGCCGACGTCGTGGAGAGCGAGGACGACCTGTCGGTCGATGCCTTCCATCAGGCCGATTTTACCGAGCCAGCTGCCGTCGAAGATACGATCGATGCGGTGGTGGACGAGTACGGCGGGATCGACTATCTGGCGAACATCGCCGGTACCTGGCAGGGCGGTGATCCACTCGAGGAGACTGACGTCGAGACGTTCGAAGCGATGATCGACATCAATCTCCGGACGATGTTTCTCGCGTCGAAATACGCGCTGTCCAGCCTCCAAGAGCGTGAGGGTGCAATCGTCAGCGTGAGCGCCCGTTCCTCGCTCGAGGGTGGCACTGGCGACGGGCCTTATCGGGCCGCGAAGGCAGGTGTACGGCTGCTCACCGAGACCATCGCCGAAGAGAACTTGGGCACCGTCCGGGCGAATGCGGTCATGCCGAGCGTGATCGACACCCCGATGAACCGTGAGATGATGCCCGACGCCGATCACGACGCGTGGGTCGATCCTTCAGACATCGCCGACGTCATCGTGTGGCTCTGTTCGGACGGAGCGTCGGTGACAAGCGGCGCCGCCGTCCCGGTGTACGGCGAGGCATAGTCCCGGAATCCTTTTTTCTCGCGCAAGAGCATCCCCGCCAATGACCGGCGCGAGGTGGTCGCGGTGACCATGGACGAACGACTCGAGCGGCTGCGCGCGTTACGCGAGGAGGCTGCAGCCGGCGGCGGCCCGAAACGGGTCCAACGCCAGCACGATCGCGGGAAACTCACGGCGCGTGAACGCATCGAGTACTTCCTCGACGAAGACAGTTTCAACGAGTTCGACCAGTTCCGCACCCACCGCAGCACGAACTTCGGCATGGAAGAGCGGAAACTACTCACCGACGGCGTGGTCACCGGATACGGCACGGTTGACGGGCGGAAAGTGTTCGTCTTCGCCCACGATTTTACGATCTTTGCCGGTTCGCTCGGTGAGGTGTTCGCCGAAAAAATTTGTAAGGTCATGGAACATGCCGAGCGCGTCGGGGCCCCGGTGATCGGGCTCAACGACTCGGGCGGCGCACGGATCCAGGAAGGTGTCGTCAGCCTCGGTGGCTTTACCGACATCTTTCACCGCAACCAGCGGCTGAGCGGGGTCGTACCCCAGATTTCAGCGATCATGGGCCCGTGTGCGGGCGGGGCTACCTACTCGCCCTCGATTACAGATTTCGTGTTTATGGTAGAGGACACGAGCCACATGTTCATTACCGGACCAGATGTAATCGAAACCGTCACCGGCGAACAGGTCACCCAGAAGGAACTCGGCGGGGCGGGCACCCACGCCAACACGACCGGCGTGGCCCACTTTACGGCCCCCGACGACCACGCCGTACTCGACGGTATTCGACGACTATTGAGCTATCTCCCTCAGAACAACCTGGAGGATCCACCTCGAATCGAACCGACCGAGCCGACGGATACGGACATCCCAGAGATCCGCGAGATCGTTCCCGCAGAGCCCAGAAAGCCCTACGACGTCCACGCCGTCATCGAGGCCGTCATCGACGGTGAGGCGTTCATGGAGGTCAACGAGGGGTATGCAGCGAACGTCATCGTCGGCTTTGCGCGACTCGACGGCCGATCGGTCGGCGTCGTCGCGAACAACCCGCGGGTCAACGCCGGGACGCTGACGGTGGATGCGAGCATGAAGACCGCCCGGTTCGTTCGCGTTTGCGATGCGTTCAACATCCCGATCCTGACGTTCGTGGACGTGCCCGGGTACATGCCGGGGACCGAACAGGAACACGACGGCATCATCCGCCACGGCGCGAAGCTGCTCTACGCCTATTCGGAGGCAAGCGTCCCGCTGTTGACCGTCATCACCCGCAAGGCCTACGGTGGCGCCTACTGTGTGATGGCATCGAAGCATCTCGGAGCCGACGTCAACTACGCGTTTCCAACCGCAGAAATCGCCGTGATGGGGCCGCAGGGAGCCGTGAACATTCTCTATCGCGACGAGCTCGAGCGGGCCGACGATCCGGAGGCCAGACGGGACCGGCTTGTCGAGGAGTACCGCGAGGAATTTGCAAACCCGTACACCGCGGCCGATCGCGGGTTTATCGACGCAGTGATCGACCCGGCAGCAACGCGTCGGAAGCTGGTCCAGGATCTCGAGATGCTCGTCTCGAAGCGCGAGAACGCACCGCAGCGGAAACACGGGAACATTCCACTTTGATGGCATACGAGATTTCCCCGGACCCGACCAGCGAAGAGGTGGCGGCGATCATGGTGGCGATCGAAGCCACACAGCCAGGCCGGAGCGACGAAGCGGACGCCCCGGTCGATCACTGGCGGATTGCCGGCCGTTTGGCAGCCGTCCACGCGGGCGAGCAGCTGCCGAGGGGCGCATCGGCAGACGCCTGGATCGCAAGCGGACGGCGTTACGACTGATCGGAGCGTGCTGCAGCACGACGGGTCCCCTCGACCAGCGACTCGAGTTTTGCCCACACGACGTCATCGTCGGCCGCAGACCACGCGAGCGTGCCGAACCCGCATGCAGGAGCCGCCATCACCCGGTCTGTGTCCAGCCCGAGGTCCAGGATCCGTCCCAGTCGGTCGGCGACCGCGTCGGGATGGTCGATCACGTTCGAGGAGACATCGAGGACGCCGGGGATCAGATCGAGGTCGTCGGGGACGGGATGCTCGGCAAAGGCCCGCCACTCGTGATCGTGGCGTGGGGCGGTGAGATCGATCGCGAGCGCGCCGACGTCCAGCTCGTACAGTGCCTCGAGCACGGCCGCAAGATCTACATCGAGATGGTGGGGTCCCTCGTAGTTGCCCCAGCAGGTGTGCAGCCGAATCCGATCGCGGGGGACGCCTGGGAGGGCACCGTTGATGGCCTCGACGTACATCGCGACCACGTCCGCATAGTCATCCGCGTCGGCGATGACTGCCGGTGTCCCGTCCGGGAAGTAACGGTGATGGGAGTGGAGGAGATCGGGCGCGTCGATCTGCAGGACGTAGCCGGCGTCGGCGATGAGCTGCCACTCGGTTGCCAGTGCATCCGCGAGCGCCGCGAGGTAGGCCTCGTAGCTCTCGTAATACACGTTCGAGAGCGAGGACGCGACGATGCCCGGCGATGGCGAGGTCATAAAGGCATCGACAAACTCGTGGTCGACCGCCTCGAGCGCGGCCGCAAACGTCTCGATTTCCTGCCGGGCGGCGTCCTCACCGACGTACTCGATCGGCCCGGTAACCGCCGGACGCATGGGTGCGCCGGTCTCGGGGTCGGCGTCCGGATAGGAGAACTCGCGCTCGGCGAGGGCCGGGAATTCGCGGACGTCCGCCCAGAATGGAGCGGGCGCTTCGTCACCGAACCCGGAGAGGCGATCGGTCACGTGGAGATGGAAGCCGGCCCGGCCCTGTTCGCCGTTGTTGACCACGTCGAGCCCGACCGCCGCCTGCTTCTCGAGGACGCGTTCGGTGGCGTCACGGATCAAGTCCTCCACCGCATCGTCGCCGAATCCCTCACCGGTGGTTGATGAAGCGATCCGGTCGAGCAGTTCGGTTGGGCGGGGCAAGCTGCCAATGTGGGTCGTCTGGATCCCGGAGGTCATTATTGGCCGACCGATCACCCCCGGCCACCTTGAATGCGGTGTTCCAAATACTCGAACGTCGAACCGGCCGTATGATTCGTCCCTACCGAACGGCTGACGATCGAGCGGCGCTGTGGTCGTTGAAACGGGGATTCGAACGAACATTGGGGACGACCACCGGAGGACCGGGAAAGGCGAAGCGATACCAGGAAAAGCTCGACTCGGACTATCGGGAGCGGTATATCGAATGGGTCGAGGCGTGCCAGGCGGACGAGGATTGTGTGTTTCTAGCCGAGTGCGGTGAAGAAGCGGTCGGGTATGCGTTTCTCTTGCCCGAGCGGCTCGCCATGATCTGGGACGGTGCTGTTCTCAACGAACTCTTCGTGGTGGAGTCGGCTCGGGGCTCGGAAGTCGCCGACGAACTAATGACAGCCGTCATCGATGCTGCCCGCGAGCAGTCGCTTCCGATCGACCGGCTCCTGCTCGACGTCGACCCAGAGAACGGGCGTGCCCGGGCGTTCTACGACCGGTATGGGTTCGAGCCCTGGGGTGAGCTGGTTGCACGCTCGCTCTGATCTACCTGGTCATCCCGTAGAAGTGGACGTATCGGGTATCGGTCCACCCGTGTGACAGCACCCCACGGCCCGCATCGCCGAGGTCGGCGATCGTGGTTCCCACGTGGTGTTCGAAGCGGTCGTCGAGTTGGGTCCGGTGCCAGGCCGTGCCGTCCGCCGCCGCCTTCGTGTACGCGAACATCCGGCACTGGTTGCGGTACGGATAGAATGGATCGTGCTCGGCGGTGACGATGGTGAGGGCCCCGTCGAACGTACCGGCGCCCACCGAGTGGGTACACCGGATCGAATCGATCACGTGTGGAGTCCACGCGGCTCGTGGATCTGCCGGCCGTTCGAACCAGGCGAAGTCGACGATCGGCGCTTCCGCGGTCTCGAAATCAAGTGCGTGGTGCCCGAGGACGAGATCCTGATTGCCCGTTCCAGTCACGTCGACGAGGGCCTGCCCGGCCGCCGCATAGTCGTCAGGATCGACGATCAGGTGCGGTTCGAACGAGGCAGCACCGTCGTTTTCGAGCCACCAGTTGCCGCCGACGATGTCGAGAACCCCGTTGCCGGTGACGTCGTGAGCAGTCAATTCCTCGCTGTACGGGATATCAGCGAGCGTCGACCGATCCCACGGCTCGGTCGGATCGGCCGGTGGTACGAACAGCGATGGCTGAGTGCCGTCGTGGTAGGCGACGGCGAGACTCGTCCGCTCGTCGTCGTGGAACTGACCGGTGGTCGCGCCGTGGATCCAATCGCCCGTTCCAGTGCCGATGTCAAAGATGTCCCACGCGCCCGCACGTGGCTCGACCGGACGACACCAGACGAGGCGGCTCGATAACCGGTCGTATCCAGTTGCGTCTCGGTTCGACGGTCGCGTCCCGATGAGTTCCGGCCGGCCGTCGCCGTCTAGATCTACGGCCGCGACGATCTGGTCGAGTGCGGGAATCCGTCGTCGCGTCCATGTCCCGTGTTCGTACCACCAGCGACCACAGACGACGTCGGTCGTGCCATCGCCCGTGACGTCTGCGGATAGCAGTTGGACTGCCTGACCAGGTTTGTCCCGGTCGAGCAACCAATGCTCGAACTGGACGGTTGGGTCGGCCCGCTCCCACCACTGGACCTTGGGATGGGCCCATTCCTTGCCGGCGATCGCGGGCCCGTTCGGGGTGTGAAGAATCGTGGCTTCGTGGGTGCCGGCACCGCGAAACGCGGGTTCGGTCGACCAGGATACACCGGCATCAGCCGTCCGGTAGAACAGCTGGCGGGCCTGGTAATTGTACGGAGCACCCCAACCACCCTCGGCCATCTCGGCGGCAAAGATGGATACCCCGTCAGTGGTCGACCAGGCGTCGAGTGAATGGGTGTAATACAACGGTCGGTCGATAGGGTGTTCGATCCAGCCGGTCCCGAGATCGGTCCGATTTTCGAACCACGAGAGCCGCCCCTCAAGGTATTCGGATTCGGCCGCAACGATGTCCGGGAGCCCGTTCCCCGTGACGTCGACGACGGCCGTCCGGCACATCTCACGAAACGACGGTGCGTACGTTTCACGGTGCCACGGTCCGCTGAACGGCCCGTCGTCCGGTTGGACGAATAGGTCGGGCCCGTGGACGAGTTCGAGCCGGCCGTCGCCCGTGAGGTCGGCTACCTGTAGCCCTTCGAGAAACACGTCATCCGACACGGTGTGTTTCGGCCAGGCGTTGGTGACCGACTCCGGCCGATCGTAGAGATACGTCCCCACCTGGCCGTGGATCCCGTTTGCGACGAGTTCACGGTCGCCATCGCCGTCGACATCTGCAAAGATCACATCGTGGGCGCCGCCCGCGTCGGCGTCGAGCACGTGGGACGGCCATGGGTCATCGAGCGTCGGAGGCGGGTCGAACCACGTGATCGTCCATCGACCGGTCGCCGGATCTTCGATGCCGGCGACCACCTCCCCACGACCATCTCCATCGAGATCTTCGATCGTCAAGCCGACGTTACAGTTGACGTGAGCAATGACACCGCGTTCGTGTGTCGCCGGACGGTACCAGAGCAGCGCGCTCTCGCGGCCTGGGAGGCCATCGCCACCGACGACCACCTCGATAGAACCGTCGCCATCGAGATCCGCGGCCGCGAGACTGCCAAGCCGGTTGACTTCGGTCGGCACATCGAGAATCGTGAGTCGCCAGGGGGTCACCGGATGGGAAGTGGCCATGCCGTTGGCCGGGTATTTCGCGCGACATCGATAACGATACGGATGCCGGGGGACACCCCAACGTTTATTCGATCGATATCGGGAGTTCGGGTATGCGATTTCGCCACGAACGCATCGACGATGATCCCCCGAACGATCAGTTCATGATCTGTCTGGTGACGGATTTGACCGGCAACGGCCGTGACGACGTCATCATCGGCGCCAGAGAAGGGGGCCCGAGTCTATTCTGGTATGAGAACCCGGGATGGGAGCGCCACGACATCGCGACCGTCCCGGGCCTGGAAGCCGGCGGAACGCTGGCCGACCTCACCGGCAATGGCCGGCTCGACGTGATCGCCGGCGAACCGCTCGGCCACCACACGGCTTACTGGTTCGAACAGCCCGCCGATCCCCGCGACGAATGGACCGCCCATCCGATTACCGAGGATTACCACAAGTATCACGATCAGGCGGTCGCCGACGTGGACGACGACGGCGAACCGGAGCTGGTGTTGCTCTCGCAGAACTCGGAGGTGATGTGTTACTACGACATTCCCGACGATCCGCGCCGGACGCCGTGGCCACGCGATCACCGCACCGTCATCGACGCCGGACGCGGTGATGTCGAAGGGATTCAGATCGATGACATTGACGGCGACGGACGCACTGAACTCGTCCTGGGCCGCCACGTCTATCACCGCGAGGACGACACCGCCAAGGAGTGGTCGTACGAGCGCGTCGCGCCGGACTGGGAGGACGAACGGGTCCGCGTCCAGGTCGCGGACATCGACGACGACGGCGACAACGAGATCATCCTTGCCGAGTGCGAGCTGCCCGCGCTCGGGGCCAGACACGGCATCCACCACGACGGCCGGCTCGCCATCTGCTCGCCGCCCGATTGGGAGCCAGCCGTGTTGGCAGACGACCTCCACTGCCCACATAGTCTTCAACTCGCAGATTTCACCGGGGACGGCCGGTTCGACGTGTTCGTGGCCGAATCCGATTACGGCGATCCGGACACGCCACGCATGTTCGTCTTCGAGAACGCAGGGGGCGGTGACTTCATCAGACACGTCGTGGGCGAGGGTATCGGCACGCACCAGGCCCAGCTCGCCGATCTCGATGGCGACGGTTCCATCGCCATCGTCGGCAAAAACGACACCTCGCCCGGCCACGTCGATGCGTGGCATCTCGAACGGTAAGACTCCGTCAGTGCTAACCGATACAGTCAGGTAAACACGCCGGGAACCGCCGCTAACTGATGTTTCGGAAGGTATTGATTGCGAATCGTGGGGAGATCGCGGTCCGCGTGATGCGGGCCTGCCGGGAACTCGACATCCGGACGGTGGCAATTTACTCCGATGCGGATCGAGACGCAGGCCACGTCCGGTATGCCGACGAGGCCTATCACGTCGGACCGGCTCGACCGGCCGAATCCTATCTCGACGCCGAGTCGATCGTGGAGATCGCCGAGCAAGCAAACGTCGACGCGATCCATCCCGGGTACGGCTTTCTCGCGGAGAACGCGGACTTCGCCGAGCGCGTCGAGACGAGTCCGGCAACGTGGGTAGGCCCCGCAAGTGCAGTGATGCGCCAGCTCGGTGGGAAGACCGGGGCACGAACAGTGATGGAGGCCGCAGACGTTCCGATCGTGCCGGGAACGGTCGACCCCGTGACGACCGCAGACGAGATCGCGGCGTTCGGCGAGGAACACGGCTATCCGATCGCGATCAAGGCCGATGCCGGCGGCGGCGGGCGCGGCATGTCGGTCGTCGAATCCGAGGCAGAGATCGAGGACGCGCTGGACCGCTCGATCCGGGAAGGCGAGGCGTACTTCGACGACGCCACGGTCTATCTCGAGAAGTATCTTTCCGATCCGAAGCACGTCGAGGTCCAGATACTGGCCGATGGCTACGGCAACGTCCGACATCTCGGCGAACGCGACTGCTCGCTCCAACGGCGCCACCAGAAAGTCATCGAGGAGGCCCCGGCACCCGGATTGTCACCCGAGCAACGCGAGGCGATCGGTGCGGCCGCCCGTCGCGGGGTGGCGGATGCTGGCTACGAGAACGCGGGCACGGTCGAATTTCTCGTCTCCGGAGACGAGTTCTACTTCATGGAGGTCAACACCCGGATCCAGGTCGAACATCCGGTGACCGAGCTGGTGACCGGTATCGACGTGGTGAAGTGGCAGCTGCGGGTCGCCGCCGGCGAGGAGATCGATTTCGCCCAGGAGGACGTGACGACGACCGGTCACGCCATCGAGTACCGGATCAACGCGGAGAATCCAGCCGAGGACTTCGCCCCGACTACCGGCGTCCTCGAACGATACGATCCCCCCGGCGGGATCGGCGTGCGCATGGACGATGCGATGCGTGAGGGTGACGAGATCGGTGGGGACTATGACTCGATGATCGCGAAGCTGATCGTCCACGCCGGCGACCGCGAGGAGTGTCTGATTCGATCCGAGCGCGCCCTTCGCGAGTTCGACATCAAGGGCGTTCACACCATCATTCCGTTCCATCGGCTGATGCTCACCGATCAAGCGTTTACCGAGGGACGACACACCACCGACTATCTCGACGAGCAGGTCGATCCCGGGCGCCTTGAGGCCGCAGTCGAACGGTGGGGAACTGCGAGTGGAGATGGTGGGACCGGAGGTAACACCAGCGCGCGTACCTACACGGCCGAGGTCAATGGCAAACGATTCGAGGTCGTGCTGTACGGCGAGGAAGTCGAGGAGGAACAACCTCGTCAGACCAAGTCGCCCGAGCCCGTCGCCGATGCGCCGGCTGGGACGGCTGGCGAACGAGTGACCGCGGAGATGCAGGGGACAGTGCTCGAGGTCACCGTCGAACCGGGCGACGAAGTCGAGCCCGGTGACGTCGTCTGCGTGATCGAGGCGATGAAGATGGAAAATGACGTCATCACCTCGGCGGCCGGGACGGTCGCCGAAGTCACCGTCGGTGCTGGTGATAGCGTCGAGACGGGGGACGTACTCTGTGTCATCGAGTGACGCTGTGGCGCCCACGCGTCGGGCAATCCTCGATGCGCTGGCGTCAGGCCCGATCGACGGGCCGACGCTCGCCGAACGACTCGACATCACGCGGGCCGCCGTCTGGAAACACGTCGACGGGCTTCGGGAAGCTGGATTTGCCATCGAGAGTGGGGATGCAGGCTACGTCGTCACCGATGTGCCCGAATACGGTGGCGAGGCCGTGGCCTTCGGCCTCGAACCGTCCTACGAGATCGTCTACCGAGATGTCGTCGAGAGCACCAACGACTGCGCGCGATCGCTCGCCATCGACGGCGCACGCGACGTCGTCGTGCTGGCCGACGCCCAGTCCGCCGGTCGGGGCCGGCTCGGCCGCGACTGGACGGGACCGTCCGGTGGGATCTATCTCAGTGTGGTGTTAACCCCGGATCTTGCACCTGCGGCAGTTCCAGCGGTGACACTGGCTGCTGCCGTTGCGACCGTCCGTGCGCTTCCCGAGGAGCTCGACGCGGGCATCAAATGGCCCAACGACGTCCACACGCCGACCGGGAAGGTGGCCGGTGTGCTCACCGAAATGGAAGGCGAGGCAGATCGTGTCAGCTGGGTCATCGTGGGAATCGGGATCAATGCCAACGTCTCGCCTGGTGAGCTCC
>SKNY01000078.1 GCA_007123105.1 Salinarchaeum sp.
ATCACCGCCGGCATTCTCGCACTGCCGATGTGCCATGGGCCGTTCGGATTCGGCGCACACCGCATTCTGACCTGTTCGACGGCGTCAGCCCCTGGTAACGGTGGTAGGGCGGGTTCGTCCTCGGGTTCGTCCTCGGCGTCCAACTCGGCGATGCGATCCGGTGCGAGTTCCGCCAGCCGATCCCGTCGTTCGGACAAGGAGCGCTCGTTGACAGTGGCAACGATCGGTTCGACGATCCCCGGAATCTCGGCACCGTGCTCTCGAAACGCGGGGTACTCGCCCATTAGCGGCCCCATGATCGCGCCGGCGTCGGCGTCCGAATCGTGTTTCAACGCGTTGTACAAGGCGTGTTCCTCTGCGGCACGCTCGACTCGGTCCCGTAACTCGGCATCCATTGTTCGCAGCTTCGGTTGAGGAACGGAAAACTAAACTGGTCCTATCCGTCGATTAGCGCCCGTCGATTGACGATCCCAAGGTGGTTGGCGACGTCGGCGCCGAGCGACCGGAACGCCGCACCGGTGTCCGAATCGTCGTCGAAGACGATGGGGGCACCCGCATCGGCCCCCGATCGGATCGCCGGGTCGATCGGGATCGCCCCGAGGAACGGGAGATCTGCATCCGCAGCCAACGCCTCGCCACCGCCCTCCCCAAAGATGTCGTGTGCGGATCCACAGTCCGGGCAATGAAACGTTCGCATGTTCTCGACGATGCCGAGCACCACGGTGTCGTGCCGACCAAACATCTCAAGGCCCTTCCGAGCATCGTCGATGGCCACCTGCTGGGGTGTGGTGACGACGATCGCACCGGTGACCGGGATCGTTTGGAGCATCGTCAGCTGGGTATCGCCCGTGCCGGGAGGCAGATCGATTACCATGTAATCGAGTGCTCCCCAGGCGACATCGTCCCAGAGCTGGGTCAACACCTTATGGACCATCGGCCCACGCCAGATGACCGGATCGTCCTCGCCCACGAGAAACGCCATACTCATGAGCTTGATGCCGTGTCGTTCCGGTGGGACGAGTTGTTCATCGGCAGTCGCCTTCGGCCGTTCGTCGGCACCAATCATCCGCGGTATGTCGGGACCATACACGTCCGCGTCGAACAAGCCGACGCGGGCGCCACGTCGGGACAATGCGCCGGCCAGATTCACCGAGACCGTACTCTTGCCCACGCCACCTTTTCCGGAGGACACGGCGATCACGTTTTGTACCGATGCCAGCGGACCGTCCCGGGCATCGCCGCGATCATACCTTGCCGAGAGCGACGGCTCGAGTCCGACTTCGGAAACGGCCTCGCGGACGGCATTCGCAATCGCCGATTCGTTGGGAGCATACGGCGTACCGAGGGCAAGCGAAATCGCGGCCTCACCGTTTCGGATCTCGACCTCGTTGACGAGCCCGAGCGAGACGATATCCTCGCCGAGATCGGGGTCGGACACCGACCTGAGCCGATCGAGCAGCTCGTCATTGTCCATGAATTGATGTTGCTCTGAGTGACGAATAAGACTTCTGGACGGGCAATCCGCCAAATGGGGCTTTCCGCGCAACTAAGTACGGTGATCTCCTAGGTACAGACAATGCTGACCGACGCGTTCGGGAGAGAGCTACGCGGGCTGCGCGTCTCGCTCACGGACCGTTGCAACTTCGATTGTGTGTACTGTCACAACGAGGGACTGGGCGATACGCGCGGCCCGATGGAGCCGAGAGATCACGAGCTCACGGCCGACGAGGTCGTCCGGATCCTTGAGGTCGCTACCGAATTCGGAGTAGAGGCGGTCAAGTTCACCGGTGGTGAGCCGATGCTTCGTGACGATCTCGAAGAGATCGTGCGGCGGACGCCAGCCGCCCTGGAGACATCGTTAACCACGAACGGAACGTTTCTGCCGGGGCGGGCGATGGCGCTCGCCGATGCCGGGCTCGAACGTGTCAACGTCTCTCAAGACGCGATGGACCCCGATACCTTTGCTGCTGTCACCAAGAGCGGGGCCTTCGAACGAGTCCTCGAAGGCGTTGACGCAGCCATTGATGCCGGATTGACGCCAGTGAAACTCAACATGGTAGTCTTCGAGCAGACTGCCACACACATTCCCGAAATGGTCGACCGGATTGCGGAGGCCGACGGACTGCAACTCCAACTGATCGAGTACATGCCAGAGTTGACAGGCAATGCCGACTGGGGGGTGGATGTCGGTGCCATCCACGAAGATCTCGAAGCGCGTGCTGATCACGTTGAACATCGAGAGATGCACCACCGTCGGCGCTATTACATCGGGAACGGGATGGTGGAGATCGTTGATCCCGTCGGAAACCCCCAGTTTTGCGCGAACTGTCACCGGGTGCGGGTGACCCACGACGCTAAGCTAAAAGGGTGTCTCAATCGGACGGACGATCTCGTCTCGATGGGAACGATTACCAAGCCCGAGATCCGGGAGGCATTTCGGACGACCGTCGCAGCGCGTGTTCCGTATTACGGTGCGTACCTGGTTAGAAATGAGGACGGAGACTGGGTTCGAAACGAAGAGTACGATGAGGACGGAGATCTAGTTCGAAACGAAGAGTACGTACAATCGTAGCGGCTATCCGGTGGGCTTTTATACCGATCTGATTGTACAAATAGGTGCACCTGTAGGGACGCCGGGTCCCGAGTCCACATGGGCGACCGTACACACACCAAGTCGTGGTAGCCAAGTCTGGCCCAAGGCGCAGGGTTGCTAACTCTGTGGCGCAAGCCTCCGGGGTTCAAATCCCCGCCGCGACGTGCGACAGCTGCGTGATCGGTACGACCCGGGGACGACGCTGCCCGGTCGACCGATGGCGATCACCAACACACAACACATGAGTGCAGAAGAAACTGAAACCGACGGTTCGGATGAAGAACTTCGCTACTTCGTCCGAATCGGACAGACAGACCTCGACGGGACCAAGAGCGTCGAGCGTGCCCTGTCGGAGCTGCCGGGGATCGGTCGACGATCCGCCCGGATCGTCGCCCAGAATACGGGCATCGACCGACGCACCACGCTCGGCCGGCTAGACGACGACGCGATCGATGCAATCATCGACGAAGTGACGAACTTCGCTGACGGCAATCCCGACTGGCTCGCAAACCGCCAGGAGGCATTTTTCACCGGAGCGACCACCCACGAGATCGGTAACGACGTGGAGTTGTCCCGCCGGCGAGACATCAATCGCCTGCAAATGATTCGTGCCTACCGCGGCATCCGCCACGAGCGGGGGCAAAAAGTCCGCGGACAACGAACCAAGTCCACCGGTCGATCCGAAGGGACGGTCGGAGTGAACGTCGAACAGATTCGAGAGGAAGAGGCCGAAGCCGCGGCCGCCGAGGAAGAAGAGGAGGAGGACTAATCGATGGCACTGGGACAAAACACCAAGGGATACGAAACGCCGAATCATCCGTACCAGGGCGAGCGGATCGCATCCGAGCACGATCTCGCCGGACGATACGGGTTGAAGAACAAAGAGGAGCTCTGGCGGGCAGAGTCAGAGCTACGATCGTACCGTCGCGAGGCGCGGAACCTCGTCGGCGGAGCCGAGGGAGACGCCGCACTCGCTGAGGAGCGTGGTCGGCCATTTATCGCTCGGCTCCAGCGCAACGGAATTCTGGCCGAGGAGGAAAGTCTCGGAGACATCCTCTCGCTCGACGTAACCGACGTCCTCGAACGGCGCCTCCAGACCCTGGTGTACCGCCAAGGGCTGGCAAACACGCCAAAGCAGGCGCGACAGTTCATCACGCACGGTCACATCACCGTCGACGGCCAGCGGGTGCGGGTCCCATCCTACACCGTCTCCGTTGATGAGGAGAATCTGATCGGATACGACGAGAACAGCGCACTCACCGACGACCTCCACCCCGCCCGCGCAGAGGAGCAATAACATGAGCACCGACGACACCACCTGGGGCATCGCGCACATCCACGCATCGTTCAACAACACCATCATCACCGTGACCGACCAAACCGGTGCGGAGACGATTGCCAAGTCAAGCGGTGGTTCAGTGGTGAAACAGAACCGCGACGAAGCGTCCGCCTACGCGGCGATGCAGATGGCCGAACAGGTTGCGTTGGAAGTGATGGATAAGGGAATCGACGGCGTCCACGTTCGGGTACGAGGTCCCGGCGGCAACCAGCAACGGACACCAGGGCGCGGCGCCCAGGCATCGATCCGCGCGCTGGCCCGGGCCGGCCTCGAGATCGGTCGGATCGAAGACGTGACCCCGATCCCCCACGACGGTTGCCGCGCGCCCAAAGGAGCCGGGTTCTGAGGACCATGAGCGCGGACTTCGACGTCGAATTCGTCGACCGTTCGGACCGGAGCGCCCGCTTTGTCGTTCGCGGGGTGACACCTGCATTCGCGAACGGCCTGCGACGGGCGATGATTGCGGACGTCCCCACGCTCGCGATCGACGAGATCCGCGTGATCGAGAACTCCTCGGTGATGTTCAACGAACAGATCGCGCTCAGACTCGGTCTCATCCCGTTGACCACCCCGGTCGACGAATTTGGGCCGGACGACGTGGTTACGCTCGCTATCGACGTTGAGGGGCCGGCGACCGCATACTCGGGGGATCTCGTGAGTGCGGACGATCTCGTAGCGCCGGCAGACGAGAACATTCCCATTATCAAGCTAAAGGATGGCCAACGGCTCGAGGTCGAGGCCGACGCAGTCCTCGACGTCGGTCGGGAACACACAAAACATCAGGGCGGTGTGGCGGTCGGCTACCGCCACCTCCAGCGCGTCGAGATCGAGGGAGAGCGTGCCGAGTTCGACGACGACGAACCATACATTCTGCGCGGCGTCATCGAGGAGGACGGAGAACTCGTCTCCAGCGATGCGTTCGACCACGATCTCACCAACCGGTATCCAGGCAAGGAACTCCACGTCGAGGACGTCCCGAACGCCTTCGTCTTCCACGTCGAAACCGATGGGTCCTATACCGTTGACGAACTCGTCGAGCAAGCCACAAGAACACTTGAACGACGGGCAGCAACGCTCGAGGAGGCCATCCAATTATGACCACCCGATCGACGGGCATCGAAAGGCGTTTGACGGGGGTCGCCGTACCCCACCCTGCCGGACGGTCGAGCAGGGATAGCCAAGTCTGGTCAACGGCGCAGCGTTCAGGGCGCTGTCTCATAGGAGTCCGCAGGTTCGAATCCTGCTCCCTGCACTCACATTTCTTCGAGGTAGACGGATTATGAATAAGACCAATCCGAGGCTCACGAGCCTCATTACGACACTTGAATCGGTCGCCCGGGAGTCCGAGGCGAACGTCTGGAAGGACGTTGCCGACCGCCTCGCAAAACCAGGCCGAACACACGCTGAGGTGAATCTCAGTCGCATCGAACGGTATGCCGACGGCGACCGAACGGTCGTCGTCCCCGGCAAGGTGTTGGGCAGCGGTGTTCTCCAGAAAGAAGTCACCATAGCTGCGGTCGACTTTTCCGGATCTGCCGAGCGAAAAATCGAGGCCGCAAACGCAACAGTTCGCCGGCTCGAGGACGAGCTCGACCAGAACCCCGATGGACGGAACGTCCAGGTGATCGGATGAACCAGTCTGCTTTCGAACCCGACCTCATCGTCGATACTAACGATTGCATCTTGGGTCGCGTCGCCAGTGAAGTGGCAACGCGTGCGCTCGATGGTCAACGCATCGCGATTGTCAACGCCGAAGCCGCAGTCATCACCGGCGATCGAGATGACGTCATCGAACGATATCGGACGCGTGATCAGCTCGGATCCGACCGTGGACCGCGGTTTCCCAAACGTCCGGACGGCATCCTCAAGCGGGCTGTCCGTGGCATGTTGCCGATGGATCGCCAGCGCGGCCGGGACGCGCTCTCGAACGTCCGCGTCTACGTCGGCAATCCATTCGACGGGGACGCAGTGATACTCGATGACACGTCGCTGGATCGGCTGTCGAACATCCGATTCGTCCACCTCCAGGAGATCTCCGAACAGCTAGGAGCTGACATTACATGGTAACCAACACGAGCGGGAAGAAAAAGACGGCAATCGCACGGGCGACGGTTCGCGACGGCACGGGCGAGGTCCGGGTCAACGCACAACCCATTGAGCTCGTCGATCCGGAGATCGCGCGGCTCAAAATGCTCGAACCGTTCCGGATCGTCGATGGGGTGCGGGATAACGTCCAAGTAGACGTCTCGGTCCGGGGGGGTGGCGTGATCGGACAGGCCGATGCCGTCCGCACGGCAATCGCCCGCGGGCTGGTCGAACACACGAACGATGCAGAGCTCCGTGATGCGTACATGGCGTTCGACCGGTCACTGCTGGTCAACGATGTCCGCCAATCCGAGCCCAAAAAATGGGGCGGACCGGGCGCCCGAGCTCGGTACCAGAAATCCTACCGGTGAGGTGACCAGATATGATGGTACCAGTCCGGTGTTTCACGTGTGGAAACGTGGTCGGTGAATATTGGGAAGAATACGAGGGTCGGACCGAGGCCGGCGAGAACTCGGCTGCGGTCCTTGACGACCTCGGGGTTAATCGTCACTGCTGTCGCAGGATGCTCGTCTCGCATAAGGATCTCGTCGATATCGTCGCGCCATACCAATGACGCTGCCACGCCAGCGGTTCAACCGCTACGAGAAGGCCCGCATCCTCGGTGCACGAGCGCTGCAAATTTCGTACGGTGCACCCGTGCTTATCGATTCAGCCCAGCGAAGCCCCATCCTCATCGCAGCCGAAGAATACGACGCAGGGATTCTCCCCTTTACGGTCCACCGAGGAGACCGCGCATGACGCTCATTACCCGAGTTGGCGTGCGACGCGTCCTCGATTCCCGTGGGTCGCCGACCGTCGAAGCCATCGTCGAGACCGAATCCGGCGGACGCGGCCGCGCTATCGCGCCGAGCGGTGCCTCGACCGGAGCTTACGAGGCCATCGAGCTTCCGCCCGAAGAGGCAATCGCCGCGGCACGCGACCATGCCGTCCCGAGACTTGAGGGGGCCGTGTACGCGGGGGACCAGCGCGGAGTCGACGAGGTATTGCGGCGTGCCGACGGGACGGAAAACTTCTCGGAGATCGGCGCGAACAGCGCGGTCGCCATCAGCATGGCCGCCGCGAAGGCGGCCGCTGACGTGCTCGGCGCCCCGCTCTACCAACACCTCGGTGGCGCCTTCCGCGGCCGAAACTTCCCGGTTCCGCTCGGCAACATCATCGGCGGTGGCGAGCACGCCGCCGACGCAATCGACATCCAGGAGGTCCTGGCGGTACCGGTCGGTGCGCCAAATCCGGCAGACGCGGTGTTTGCAAACGCCAGGATCCACCGGTCCGTGGGAGATCGTCTCCAGGGAGAAGGCCACTCCCCCGGGAAGGGAGATGAAGGTGCGTGGGCACCGGCAATCGACGACGAGGCGGCAATCGAACTCGTCGCAGACGTCACAGCCGACGTCGCCGACGCCGTCGGCTTCGAGATCGTGCTCGGACTCGACGTGGCCGCAACCGAACTCTGGACCGGAGACGTCTACGAGTACAGCGAAACGACGAGGAGTCCGGGCGAACAGCGCGAATACATGGAAGAACTCATCGAGACGTACGATATCCGGTACGTCGAGGATCCACTCGAGGAGACCGATTTCGCCGGTCACGCCGATCTGACCGGGTCGGTCGGAGACGACGTGCTGATCTGTGGTGACGATCTGTTCGTCACCAACACCGATCGACTCGCGACGGGCATCGAAGCCGATGCATGCAACAGCATTCTGATCAAGCCAAATCAGATCGGGACACTCAGCGACACGGTCGACGCGATCGAACTCGGACGAGATCACGGGTACGAACCGGTAATCTCCCACCGCAGCGGAGAAACTGAGGATACCACGATCGCCCACCTCGCAGTCGCGATGCGGGCGCCGTACATCAAGACGGGAGCGGTCGGTGGCGAGCGGACGGCAAAGCTTAACGAACTCATCAGAATCGCGGAGGACGCGTAAATCATGGCAGAAGGAGAACCAGTAACGGACGACGTTGACGAATCGAACGCCGATGCCGATGCCGATGCCGACGTTGACGCAGAGGCGGCGACGGCACCGACCGAAGACGAGGCGGAGCCTGTCGATGAAGAGCCCGCCGAGGAAGAGGAGGAGGCTGGCCTGGCGGCCGATGCCGACGTCCTCTCGGACGAGGAGGCAGACCTACTCATCCCTGTCGAGGAGTATCTCGGGGCAGGGGTCCACATCGGAACCCAGCAGAAAACCAAGGACATGGAGCGGTTCATCCACCGGGTCCGCACCGACGGACTCTACGTCCTCGACATCTCCAAGACGGACGAACGCATCCGGGTCGCAGCCGACTTTCTCGACCATTATGACCCCGAACAGATTCTCGTGACCTCGAGCCGCCAGTACGGTCGGTACCCGGCCGAGCGGTTCGCCGACGCCATCGGGGCACGGGCACGGACCGGTCGGTTCATCCCGGGCACGCTCACGAATCCGCAGTACGCCGGTTACATCGAGCCGGACGTGGTCGTCGTGACTGATCCAATCGGCGATGCTCAGGCCGTGACCGAGGCGATCACCGTCGGAATACCCGTGATCGCGATGTGTGACTCGAACAACCAGACGAGCAACGTCGATCTCGTGATTCCGACGAACAACAAGGGGCGAAAGGCACTGAGCGTCGTCTACTGGCTACTGGCCAATGAAACACTTGACCGGCGCGGAGTGGACACCGTCTTCGCCCTCGATGAGTTCGAAAGTGTCATCTGAACGGTCCTCCGCGATCCACGACGGGCAGCTTTTCTACGGCTGGTCGCAGACACCCGCATAATGACGGTGTCGAGTGCGCCGGGCAAGGTGTATCTCTTCGGCGAGCACGCGGTGGTCTACGGGGAGCCTGCCATTCCCATCGCAATCGAACGGCGCGCTACTGTGACCGTCACACCCCGGGATGACGATCGCATCCGACTCCGTGCCGAGGATCTGAGTCTGAACGGAATCACGATCGAATATGACGGCACGTCGGATGCCCGACCGAACGTGGCCGTCCCCAGACGATTGCTCGACGCTGCCTTCGGTTACGTCAACGAAGCAATCGAGCAGGCCCGAGATGCCCTCGACCGATCGGCGGCAGGATTCGACGTGGCAATCGAGAGCGAGCTCCCCCTCGGCGCCGGACTCGGTTCGTCGGCGGCCGTGGTAGTTGCTGCGATCGACGCCGCTACCCGCGCCCATGGGGTCGACCTCGATCGCACCGAGCTGGCCGAACGGGCCTATCAAACCGAACGAACGGTGCAAGATGGCGAGGCGTCCCGGGCGGACACGTTCTGCTCGACGATGGGGGGTGCCGTCCGGGTAGAGGGGACTGACTGTCAGCGCATTGGTGCGCCCGACCTTCCCATCGTCATCGGTTGGGACGGCGGCGCGGGAGAGACTGGTGAACTCGTGGCTGGAGTACGGAAACGTCGGGAACAATACGGCTGTATCGCCGAGACGGTCGGGACGATCGGGAACCTCGTCCGCGAGGGTGAGACGGCTCTCGCAGCTGATGATTGGGAGGAACTCGGCACGCTCATGGACACGAACCACGGATTACTGTCGGCCCTTGGCGTCTCCAGTCCCTCACTGGACGAAATGGTCTGGGCCGCCCGTGACGCCGGTGCGGCTGGCGCGAAGTTGACCGGTGCCGGTGGTGGTGGTTGCATCCTCGCACTGGATGACTCGGATCGCACGGTCACCGGCCTGTCGACGACCCCCGTCTGTGCCGAAGCGTTCCGGGCAGACCTGGCCGAGACGGGCGTCAGGCGGGAGGACGAGGCGTGACGACCGTCCTCAAGATCGGCGGGAGTCTCATTACGGATAAGTCGGATTCACACACGATCGACGAGCGGATGCTCGATCGAGTCGCGGCCGCCATTGCTGGAGCCGACCCGGACGCGATCGTCCTCGTCCACGGTGGTGGCAGCTTCGGTCACCCCGTCGCGGCCGCCCACGGCATCACCGACCGAGATATCGTCTGCGATCCTCGCGCGATCAATGCCGTGGTGGCAGCGATGACGACGTTACACGAGACGGTGCTCGAGGTGTTGACAGACGCCGGAGTGCCTGCCGTGAGCGTCCCACCACGGGCCATCTACCGAAAACGGACCGATGGTACCCTCGAAGGCTCAACGGAGACCATCGCAGAAATACTCGCGGCAGGGTTCATCCCCGTTCTGCACGGCGACGTCGTCGTACACGATGCGGCAGGGTTCTCGGTTGCGAGTGGTGACGGCATCGCGCTCCACCTCGCCGGTGCGCTCGAAGCCGATCGGATCGGGTTGTGCACTGGGGTCGCAGGGGTGCTAGACCGAGACGGGAAGGTGATTGACCGAATCGAGCGCTTCGGAGAAGTCGCGGACGCGATCGACGATCCGGAAGGGACCGACGTGACCGGCGGTATGGCGCGGAAGGTTCAAACCCTGTTGGAGATGTCGACGCCAGCGACGATCTTTGGCATCGAGCAGCTGGATACGTTCCTGGCTGGAAATCGACCGGGCACGACAGTTAGCAGGGCATGATCGACGAGCGGAGGTTTGCGTGTACCGAACGAGTTGCGTCGATGCCAGGATCGATCCGGCCCACCCGATACCGTTCATTTTTAAGGACTGGCCGTTAATCCCGATCATAAATCGACCCGCGGTGACGTACGGTCGTTTTGCCGTACAAAGGGATCGGCGGGCATCCGCGGGGTCCGCGAGTGTCCAATCCATCCCTGTCACCCGGTTCGGAGCGTGATCGTCGGCCCGGCGCCGCATCACGTGGGAAACGAACCATGGAAATTGAAATTGCAACGATCGGCGGTTACGAGGAAGTCGGACGACAGATGACGGCGGTGCGGGCTGGCGAAAACGTGGTGATTTTCGACATGGGACTGAATTTGTCGAAAGTCCTGATCCACGACAACGTTCAGACCGAGAAGATGCATAGCTTGGATCTGATCGACATGGGGGCGATCCCGGACGATCGGATCATGTCAGAACTCGAGGGAGACGTGCAGGCGATCGTGCCGACACACGGCCACCTCGATCACATCGGCGCGATCAGCAAACTCGCCCACCGCTACGACGCACCGATCGTAGCCACCCCGTTTACGATCGAGTTGGTCAAACAGGAAATTCGAGACGAAGAGAAATTCGGAGTCGAGAACGATCTCGTGAAAATGGACGCAGGCGGTCGGATGTCAATCTCTGCGGACGTCGAACTTGAATTCGTCAACGTGACACACTCGGTGATTGATGCGATCAACCCGGTATTGCACACGCCAGAGGGTGCGATCATTTACGGGCTCGACAAGCGAATCGATCACACGCCAGTGATCGGTGATCCCATCGATCTCGATCGATTCCGCGAAATCGGTCGCGAGGGCGTCCTCTGTTATATCGAGGACTGTACGAACGCGAACACGAAGGGACGTACGCCCTCCGAACGAGTCGCCCGCGCCCACCTCCGTGACGTCATCCACAGCATGGCCGATTACCAGGGCGGAATCGTGGCGACGACCTTCTCAAGTCATATCGCCCGCGTAAAGAGTATCGTTGAATTCGCCCAAGAGATCGACCGGACGCCGGTGTTGTTGGGCCGGTCGATGGAAAAGTATTCCGGCACTGCAGAGCGGTTGAACTTCGTCGAATTTCCCGAAGATCTCGGGATGTTCGGCCATCGCCAGTCCGTCGACCGGACCTTCAAACGGATCATGCAGGACGGCAAGGAGAACTTTCTGCCCGTCGTCACTGGCCACCAGGGAGAACCGCGGGCCATGTTGACGCGGATGGGTCGGGGCGAAACGCCATTCGAAATCGAGGATGGAGACAAAGTCATCTTCGCCGCACGGGTGATTCCTGAGCCCACGAACGAAGGGCAGCGGTACCAATCTGAAAATCTCCTCAAAATGCAAGGGGCTCGAATCTACGACGAAGTGCACGTATCCGGCCACCTTTCTCAGGAGGGCCTCTACGAGATGCTCGATACCCTCCGGCCTCAACACGTCATTCCCGCTCACCAGAACATGAAGGGCTACTCCGGGTACGTCGATCTCTGTCGAGATCAAGGGTACACCCTCGGCGAGGATCTTCACGTCACCCGCAACGGCAACCTCATCCAGCTGGTCGACTGATATGACCGCCGCTACGTCCGACGAGGAGGTAGTACTTGAGGCACTCGCCACGCGACGCCGGCTCATCGACGAGGCGATCGACGAGGAGCTACCCGTCGAGGAGCCTGCCCGTCTGTACGAGGCGTCCAGATACCTGCTCGAAGCCGGAGGAAAACGGCTCCGACCGGCGATTGTACTGCTCGTTTCAGAAGCGCTCACGGATACGGTCGGTGACGAGGTGGATTATCGTGCCATGCCCACGTGCGACGGGAGTGGAACGGTCGACATGATGCGGGCTGCACTGAGCATCGAGATCGTCCAGTCGTTCACATTGATCCACGACGACATCATGGACGATGACGACCTCCGGCGGGGCGTGCCGGCAGTTCACAAGGAATTCGACCTCGAAACGGCGATTCTTGCGGGCGATACGCTGTACTCGAAGGCGTTCGAGATCTTGCTCGAGACGGGCGCATCCCCTGACCGTACCATTCGAGCGCTACGGATCTTGGCCACAACCTGTACACGGATCTGTGAAGGCCAGGCCCTTGATCTCGCCTTTGAATCTGACAACGACGTCCGGGTGCCGGCGTATCGGGACATGATCGAGCGAAAAACGGCCGTCCTCTTTCGGGCAGCTGCGGCGATCCCCGCAGTGTTGCTCGGGGCGGACGAATCGACCGTCGAATCCCTCGGCGCATACGGCCAGTCAGTGGGGGAAGCATTCCAGATCCACGACGATGTCCTCGATCTCACGGTGCCGAGTGACACGCTCGGCAAACAGCGTGGGAGTGACCTCATCGAGGGAAAGCGGACGCTCATCACCATCCATGCCGCCCGCAACGGCGTCAATGTCGATAGCCTGCTGTCCGCGAACCCAGACGAGGCAGAGATCGAGGCCGCGGTCGCGGAGATCGAGACGGCCGGAAGTATCTCCTTCGCGCGGGCCGCAGCACGGGATCTCGTCGATGACGGCGTCGGCCAACTGGCGGTGTTGCCGTCGAATGATGCGACCGAGCAGTTGCGTATGCTTGCAAACTACCTCATCGAGCGAGGCTACTAAGATGTCGGATCGATCGGCGGGGCAAGGCCGATGACCGCGACAGCGGTGGTGGTGCCGTCGCCGGAGCGCTGGGTGGACGCGGTCACCGCGACAGGGGACCTGACTGCGGGAGCGGCCCGCAGCATATTCTGGGCTGTGGTCGCTGATTCGATCTCGGCGGCCCACAACGGAGGCGGTCCGATGGTCGTATACGATGCCGACGCTACACTCGATACCAACGAGACCGTCCCTGCATGGCTCGAAACGGACTATCCCGTGTTGAGTGGCACCGCGATCTCCACGGGTGACGTACCTAGCGAGCTGGCACGGCGGTACGATGATGCGTCTGTTGCCCTCGTTGCGGGGATGTGCCCGCTGCTCGGACGTCGACACGTCGACGCCGGAGCGATGCGGTTGCGGCGCCACGAGGTCGTCATCGGGGTCGACCAGACCGCTGACTGGTACTATCTTGGTGTCAGTGCCGACCTCGCAGGATCGGTCGATCCATCAGATCGCCCACGCGACCTGGCCGCGTGGGGGGACGAAGCCGGTGCTTCCGTCGATTTCATGCCGATGCTTCCCGTCGTGCGGGATGCAGCCTCGCTTTCGGTCGTTGAGGAACTCCTCGCGGCCCATGCGATTGCACGCACGGCCACAGCGCCGACGACCCGGGCCACCCTCGAGCAGCTCGGCGTCATCGAGGCGCCGGTAACCGACACCGATTAGTCACGGACGACCCAACGGACGACCTAGGTGGGGTGGCAGAGTGGACGAACGCGCCTGCCTTGAGAGCAGGTGGCCGCCAAGGCCTCATGGGTTCAAATCCCATCCCCACCGTGCGATGTAATCGACCAGCAGATCTTTTTCGCTGGATCACAATACGGCATTATGGACCACGCTGCCGAAGTCAAAGGCATCGGCATCGGCATGGCGGGCGATGGTGAACAAGTACCGGCCGTCATCCTCGAGGCCCGAGAGGAGCTGATTCCGATCTTTATCACTGCAGATCAAGCCCAGTCGATGCATTTTGCTCAACGGGGAGAGCCGTTCGAGCGCCCGTTAACCCATGATCTCCTCGTCGAGATGGTCGCCGAATTCGGGGGTGCGATCGATCGGGTCCGCATCGACGAAATGAACAGCGGGACGTTCTTTGCGAAAGTCGACGCAGAACAGTATCACGGCGGCGAACGCCGGACGATGGTATTTGACGCCCGCCCGAGTGACGGGATTGCACTCGCGCTCCGCGTGGAATGCGAAATTCTCATCAGTGATGAGGTCATCGACGAGGCCGGCCAGCCCGACGACGCGATCGATCTCATCGAATCCGACGAAGAGGAGCGGTAGCGCCGATTAGAGGAGGCCCTCGACCGCATCGACGAGGGGTGTCGCACCAAACTTGACGACATCGGTGGCGGGAACCGACAGTGCTTCCGCGGTGGCTTCGACGTGTTCGGCGGCACGGTCCTGACTGTCTACGTATCTGGTGTTCACTGCGGCACCGACGATCTGCGTCGGTCGAATCGGGTCCGCGACGGTCTCGTAAATTGCTGCCACATCTGCTACTGGCGGAATGGAAAAGGACTCATAGCCGTTGATGGCGTCTCGGTGGGCCGCAGTACAGAGGATAAGGCCGTCAGGCTGTGCACCGTGGAGAATTCCACATGTCAGTCCCGAGTAGGCAGGATGGTTGATGCTCCCTTGCCCTTCAACGACAAGGAGCTCGTGGTCGTCGCCCTTTTCGAGGATCAT
>SKNY01000037.1 GCA_007123105.1 Salinarchaeum sp.
CGGTCCTGACTCGATGAGTCCACACCGAAGTCCCGGCTTATGTGTGTCCTCGATCGAGATGAGGACGAATCCGTCGGAACGCCAGACATTATGAATTGCGTTTATGTGTGACTGTTATTATTAGTATCGCCTAGCGCCTCGTGTTACGGGGTACCGGGTGTGGCACCGTCGGAACAAAGAAAGGTGTTACGCCTCCGATCGGTACCGTCCAGCGACGCACACAACCAGAATGCTGGCAAAGTCAGTGTTCGCGCTCACGGGTTCCAACACTCCAGGTTTCACCAAACGAATCGCTCACACCGAGAACCGACACCGTCGTGCTGTCGTATCGCAATGTGCCCTGAATACAGCGGATGTCGTTGATCGGGACGAGCCCATCGCGTGGGGTTCGGTGTGACAGACCACGGTCGTCCCCGATTCGAAAAGCGCTTGCCGAATTTGCAGCGAGATAGCTACCAATATTATCGGCCGAGTGCCCGCAAGCGGTACCAATCCCGCATCACCGCAATGCCGAGAGGCGCTTCTGTTTCGGGCCCGTAACCCCAACGCGGTTCAGACCCTGGACCCTCACCGAGGAGAACGTGCAATTAGCAGGACCGGCCGAGACTCCCGACATCCGTCGATTGACCGATCACCAAACGCCCCCGCATCTCAGTCAGTGGGGATGAAATCGTGGTCTCGCAGAATACGCTGACCGGAAGTCACGACGCAGTCGGTTATCGCCCGCGCGATCACCGATGAACGCACCCACGAGAGTACCCTGTTCGAGACCGGGTCATGGATGGGTGGACGGCTGTTCATGCTCGATCTCGGGGTTTTCAAGGCCCACCGGTTCGCAGGGATCGACGAACATGGCGGCTTCTTCGTCAGCAGACTGAAACGGAGTGCGAATCCGGAGATCGTCGGCGAACTACGGGAATGGCGCGGCCGCGCATTTCCGCTTGAGGGGAAGAACGTGTTCGACGTTCTCGGTGACCTGTGTCGATAACACATTGACGTGGAAGTCGAAGTCTCGTTTCACCGCCGAGAGTTCAACGAGACGCGATCGATGCAATGAGGTCGCGCGTGTCACGTTCTCCCCGTCGGCGAGCGGCAGCGGCCTCGTGTTCTCTTCGTTCGAGATCGGTCCGATGCTCGTAGTAGTACGCGAGCGGACCGAACAGCTCAGCCATCGAAACGCCGTACGCACCGGCAACCACGTGCGGGTCCTCCGCGTCATCGATGATACGACGCTTGACGTCGAGAACCGTAATGCGGGTACCGTCGATACGAGGATCACCCGATCGCACGGCCCCGTCACGGACAATAGCGGTCTTGCCGTACTATAGGGGCGGAATTGCATAGAATACTCCAGCCGGTGAACCCCGTCTCGGATCGCCGGCCGGGTGATACGGGAGGCGGGCGGGCGTTGGCGAGTGATCAGCCGTCGACGTCGACCAGTTCTGTGCACCTGTTCGGATTGACCGCTCCCGCGAACGAGCCGTGCGTTCCGGTGCACCGATTTGAGGGGTGTATTGATTGCTCGCCCGAACCCGAGTTCGCATCATCGATCAGAACAGGTCGAGTATGTCGGCCGGCGTCGCGAGGAACAGATCATCCCGCTCGTCCGCCACCGCCATCAGTCCTTCAGTAAAGCCCGCCCGGGCAAACAGCGCATACTGCACCGTCCGGTCCTCGCCGCGCCACCGCACGTCGGGACCCAGCGTCTCGAGATCCACAAGCAGATCACGGCCCACCGGTTCGACAGTCCACTTGCACTCGCCGAGCAGCAACGTCTCAGTTCCGGCGTTCACCCCCACCACGTCGATCTCGTTGTCATCGTACCACCAGCGGCCGACCCGATCGCAGCCGACCGGGACACCCGAGCTCCGAACGGCCTGTCGACAGACCGCCTCGAACGTCCAGCTCGTATGCGACGGGAGCGTTTCCATGATCGACGCGCGTACCGCCGTGGTCTGGCCGCGCTCAAGGGTCCCGCGATTCGGAAGGACGTACCGGAACCAGAATCGGAGGAAGTGGTCGGTGAGCCGATAGACCCCCCGGGCGTCCGGATCGGTGACCGGCGTCTCGCGGTCGATCAGCCCCAACCGCGAGAGGTTCCCCAGATAGCCCGACAGACTGCTCGCGTCCCGGTCGATCTCGTTCGCGATCTCCGAGACCCGCGTCGCGCCGTGGGCGATCGCCTCCAGGATCGACAGGTAGGTCCCCGGTTCGCGAAGCTCCTGGCGGAGCAAGAACTCGGGCTCCTCGAAGAGGAACGACCCCTTCGAGAGGATGTGCGTCTCGACGTTATCGGCGAGGGATCGATCCGGTTCGAACTGTTCGAGGTACGCGGGAATCCCGCCGACGGCACCGTACGCTCGGATCAGCTCCTCGGCGTCGTATGCGGGGAAAAACCCTGCCGCCTGGCCGAGCGTCAGCGGTTCGAGCCGCCACTGTCCAGTCCGCCGGCCGTACAACGGGCTTTCGTAGCTCAGGACGCCTTCCTCCATCATGGAAATCGACGACCCGAGCAGCACCAGCGATATCTCCGTCCCCGCGAGGGTTTCGTCGACGATCCGCTGAAAGACCGACGTAATCGTGTCGTCCGTCTCGACGAGATACGAAAATTCATCGAGAGCGACGACGAACGGGCCGTCGACGCGACGCGTGAGGTACGTGAATGCGTCCGTGAAATCATCCACCGCCGGTGGCACATCGTCGAGCGTCGCTGTGCATGCCCTGGCGAAAGCCCTGGCGTTGTGGTCGATCCCGCGTTGATCGCAGAGGTAATACACCGACGTGAGTCCGCAGTCGTCGAGCACATCCGAGACGAGTGTCGTCTTGCCCACTCGGCGACGGCCGTACAGGACGAGGAGCTGGCGATCGTCCGTGGCCAGCCGCTCTTCGAGCCAGGCCCGTTCGACCTCCCTGTCGATCATTATGTCCGCGATAATATTATCGTGAACATAATCACACTTCCGATCCACTGTGGCATACGGGGTCATTGGATCGCCTTGCTGGTGTTCACGCACACTCCTCGCGGCAAATCCGTCAGGACTGGCCTTGGAACGGCTCTGTTGCCCAGGCGAAATCGTCATGTAACGCTGCGTGGACGGCGACACCCAGGTTGTAGTAAGTGAGGATGTTCGGTCTTCGATCATTGATGCAGTTGGGGAATACAATACTGTCACAATCGGAGCGACCGGACAAAGTAGGGTTGCCGAAACCCTATTTGGTTCAATTCCGCAAAAAGTTGTATCAACTGCCCACGGGACAGTTCTCCTGGCTCGGGCCCAACGTGAACATCGTCGTTCGCTGCGAGAGGCGATAGCCTACCGCCTACTTAGCACCAGCGAGGAAAGATGAGTACGGAAACCCCACAAAGCAGGGATAACGAGGAGGCTGGTACCGCGGATTTCGAACCAGGAGGATACCCGGGTCACCATGAGGAAGAAGATCCCCATCCTTGGAGAAGTGCCCTAAAATAACGATCCGCCAACCATCACATGGATTTCGATGCGGTCTAATCCATCCCTTCACGACGATCGCCAGAATGCCCCAGTAAAGACGGCGAGCACGGGTACGATTTCCAATCGCCCAATCCACATGAGGAAGATCATGACGACTTTCGTCTCCACCGGGAATTCGAGGTAACTACCGAACGGACCGAGACGGCCGAACCCCGGACCGATATTTCCAAGCGTTGCGATTGATGCACTCATGGCCTCGATTACGGTGAGGTCATATCCCACTTGCATGCCATCGAGTGCGAAGAATATCGTTGCAAACCCAAAGATAACAACATAGAGCAGGGTAAATCCGAGGATTCCTCGGACGACTGCTTCATCGATCACGGCGTTACCGAGTCGCACTGGTTGGACGATCTCCGGACGGGCCGCTTGAGTGAGTTCCCTCCTGGCCGCCTTGAGGACGATCAACCATCGGATTACCTTGATGCCGCCACCGGTGGACCCGGCCGAGCCGCCGATGAACATCGCAAAGAGGACGATCATCTGCGCGTGGGTATCCCACGCGGCGAAGTCGCTGGTGGCATATCCTGTCGAGTTCATGATCGATCCGATCTGGAAGGCCGCCTCCCTGAGCGAGTCGTTGAGGGCTCCCTCAGCCACCCGACCCCACTCGACGGCATCCGAATCGGCCGCCCCATGATAGAGGACAATCGCGAGCGTGGCCGTCAAGAGCCCAATCAGCCCAATATATGCCCGGAACTCCGGATCCTCGAACAGGCTCCGAACATCGCCACTGAGGAGATACCAGAACAGAGCGAAGTTCGTCCCGGCGATGAGCATGAATGGGATGATCGTCCACTGTGCAGGGGCGGAAAAGGCCGCGATGCTGTCTGCCTCCGGTGAGTACCCGCCGGTCGGTAGTGTCGTGAACCCATGAGCGACGGCGTTGAAAAGGTGCATGTTGGGAGCCAGTCCCAGATGGTGTAGGATCGTGAGCAGGACAATCAGCAGGATGGTGAAGGCAACGTAAACAAGCCAGAGGACGCGAGCTGTTTGTGCGATCCTGGGAGTCAGTTTTTGAAACACCGGGCCTGGTGCTTCCGTCCGCACCAGTTGAGCGCCGTTTACTCCCAGCTCTGGCAAGATTGCGACCATCAGTACGATAATCCCCATTCCCCCAAGCCATTGGGTAAGCTGACGCCAGATCAACAGAGCGTGTGAATAACGGTCCGTCCCGATATCATTCATGACCGTTGCCCCTGTCGTCGTAAACCCGCTGGTCGATTCGAACAGGGCGTTGATGGGGTGTGCTAGCGAAGAGCCGGTGCCGTAGGTCGCCAAAAGATACGGAATTGCGCCAATCATCGAAACGGCAATCCAGGATATCGTTACCAACAGGAGAGCTTCCGCTGGGCCCATGGCCGGATCGTCATCCAGTCGCTCTAAGCCAATCCCGATGGAGACCGTGATGAGAATGGTGAGGAGAAACACCCAGACGTCTTCCCAGTAGATCACGGCGACGACGAGCGGAATGAGCATCGCAAATGAAACGTACTTGATCACCGTTCCGAGAAAACTACCGGTTGCACGGAGATCGACTCGGCGAGTCACTGGGGATGCCTCTCGTGCGAGTCAGGGAGGCCTTCCAATCCACTACTCGGGGTAACTCGGATCATGATCGCCAAAAAGCGTAGGTAAACAGCACCAGGACAGGAATAATTTCGATTCGACCAAGCCACATAAGGACGATCATCACGATTCGCGTCGACGCCGGGAACCCCAGATAATTATCCATTGGCCCGGCCATACCAAACGCGGGTCCGATGTTCAGAAAGGTCGATGCTGCCGCCCCCATGCTTTCGAATTCACTCGGGTGTATCCCCGCCCGGGCGCCGTCAATCACGATGAACATTGTGAGTGCGAAGAAAATCACGATGCTGAGGAGCACGTAGGCGTAGATGTCCCGGACGGTCTCTTCATCCACGGGCCGCCCGGACACCCGGATCGGTCGGATTGCATCCGGGTGAATTGCCGTGAAGAGATTCCGTTTGAAGGCCTTCAACACCACGAGCCATCTGAGCGATTTGATCGAACACGTCGTGGAACCGACCATCCCCCCAATGAACATCGCGAGAAAGAGGATATTCTGCGCTGCATGCGGCCAGTCGGTGAAATCCATGCTCGCATAGCCTGTGGTCGTGAGGATCGATGCGACGTTGAACATCGCGTGTCGCACGGTAGCAGATTGACTGAGCGTGAGCTCGGGAAAGACGTAGATGAGAATGGCTGCAGCTGCGCTGAACGAGGCAAATACGCCGAGGTAAAAGTGAAATTCATCGTTCGTCAGGAGTCGCATTGGATCGCCATGGATGGTATAATAGATCAGGACAAAACTGGTCGAACCCACCAACATGACCGGAATAAGCACCCATTGGACGATCGGGGTAAACGCCGCGATGCTTTCGGGTTCCGGTGAAAATCCTGCGGTGGAAATCGAGGTAAAGGCGTGGGCGATCGCGTTGTACAGCGTCATATTGGGCGCCAACCCGATCAGGTGGAGGCCATAGAGCACCCCGATAACCGCGAGGGTGAGACCGAGATACAGCCCCAAAATCAACCGCGCCGTCGCCGAAATCCGCGGCGTGAGGCGATTGACGTCCTCGGTCTGGGTTTCTGTCTCCATCAACTGTGCCCCACCAACACCGAGGTCGGACAGAATGGCAGTGACGAGAATCAGAATCCCCAAGCCACCGAGCCATTGCAACATTTGCCGCCACATCATGATGGATCGGTCGATCGAAAAATCGTCGAGCACGGTTGCGCCGGTCGTCGTGAGCCCGCTCATCGATTCGAACAAGGCGTTGACCGGGTGGGCAAGTGTCCCTTGACCCCCCACCAGGAACGGAATCGCGCCGATCCCGGCCACGAGGAACCAGACGATGGACACGGCAAGAAACGCCTCACGGGGGCCCATATCGTCGCGCACGTCGGCCACGAATCGGAGCCCGCCACCGACCCCGAGGGTGACGACGATCGTCACGACGAAGGGGACCACCGATTCGCCGAAGTAGATGGCGACGAGCAACGGAAAGGTAAGGGGAATCGACACATACAGCATGACCGTTCCGATCAGGCCGAGGCTGGCACGCCATTCGACGTTGACGTATCCTCCCATGCTCAAGCCATCGCCATCAGTTGATCCACGAACGACGGTTCGACCAAGACGATGATGTGGTCGTGCGCCTCGATGACCGTCTCACCCCGTGGGGCGATGAAGGTCCCGTCGCGGGTGATGGCACCGAAGACGACATCGGCGTCGATCGACCGGTCGATGTCGCGAATGGTCCGACCGACCAACCTGGCACCCTCGCTCACTTCGAGTTCGAGCACTTCCGCTTGGTCGTTCTCCAAGACTGCAACGTTCACGGCGACATCCGTATGCGTAAAGCGCGTGATCTCCTCTGCCGTCACAATGCGTGGATTGATGGCAACATCGATCCCGATTTCCTCGAACAGCTGGACGTAACTCCCGTGATCGACGATCGAGATCACGCGATCGGTGCCGATGCGTTTGGCCAACAGCGAGACGAGCATGTTCTTTTCATCCGCATCGAGCGTCGATATCAGAATATCTGCCTCGTGGACGTGTTCGCGTTCGAGAAATTCTGCGTCGGTCGGTTCGTGTTGCATAACCAGGGTCCCCGGGAGATCCTCGGCAAGCTGTCGCGCTCGCCGCTCGTCGGTTTCGAGCAACCGGGGGGAAAAGCCTCGATCCTCGAGGATTCGTGCGGTGTGGTAGCCGATCTCGCCACCTCCGACGATGACGATATCGTCTGCACTCCCCGGGGTCTTATCGGGCTCGATGTCCTGGGCGAATCCCTGCACGCTCTGTGGACTGCCGATGACCACCACGTGGTCACCACCTTTGATCCGCGTATCTCCCCGGGGGAGGATCATCTCCTCGTCACGGAACACTGCCGCGAACGTGAGCGAATCGAAGTGGTCGACATCTGCAACGACTTCACCCGTGATGGGACTTTCCGCGGACACGTTGAATTCGGCCATGTGCACGAGGCCCCCCGCGAACGGGTCGACATCGATGGCTGCCGGGAGGCCGATCACGTTGACGATCGTCTCCGCGGTCTGCAGATCGGAACAGACCATAAAATCGACGTCGAACGCGCGCTGGGTTCGATCCCACGTCCGTTTGAACGTGGCGTGGCGGACTCTCGCGATGGTAAATGGATCACCGATCGTCTTGGCGGCACCACAGGCGACGAGGTTGGTTTTGTCGTCGTCCGTACTGGCGATCAGCAAGTCGGCGTCGCCGACCCCTACCTCCTCGAGAACCTCACCGGACGTCCCGTCGCCCACGCGGGTGAGCACGTCGAGTTCGTATTTGATCTCCTCGATGCGATGGTCGTCCACATCGACTACGATCACGTCGTTCCGTTGAGAGAGACTCCGACCGATCAGCGTGCCTACTTCCCCGGCCCCGACGATGATGGCCTTCATGCTGGTGTCCGTGCGGCGCGTTGGCAGTGCTGGCCGCGGTGTCCGTTGCCTCCATCAGAGTGGGTTGGTGGACGACCCGTCTCGCCACCTTTCGGGCGGATCCAGGCGAGGCGCGGCTGCCGCCGACCACTCGGGAGCGAGCACGCGGGGATCGCCGTGGCAACGATCGGAGGAATCGAACGCCTGGGCATCCCTCGCATCCACCGTCGAGCGAACGCGGTATCGATCGAATCCGCACGCCGTGTGACCACCTCCATCGGACTCATGGCGATCGCTGTTTCTTAAAGGAGTATCCGCCGAGGACGACTCCACACCGCGGACACGAGATGATCCCGTGATCCATCGTCCGATGGCAGGTATCTGCCCGCGCCGATTCGAACCCGAACGTCGCCGCGTCGCCCTCGTAGTCACAATGTGGACACTGCGCCATCGAATCAGGCCTCCTCGCGGCTGGGGCGATGAAAGGGTGCGAGTATCGACTCGGGTTCGCCGTGGTTCGAGACGAGCGTGACGACGTCGTCAGCACGAACCACGGTATCGCCCCGTGGGGTGAGTACCCGGCCCTCCCGTTCGATCGCTACTACCAGGAGGTCGGTATCCAGAATCCCCTGGTCCACGGCATCGGCAAGCGAGAGATCAACGAGGGGGGCGTCCTGGGTGACGGTCACTTCGAACAGATCCACGCCGCTAGCGAGATGGAGGGAATCCGCCGGTGACCAGTTGGGTCCGGATTCATCGGGTCCGTACTCGCCAAACGGCTCGAACAGCTCGTTTTGAAGGAGACTTTTTTCCTCGACGGTGATCCCCATCTCCGTGAGAGAGCGCATGATGCGTCTGAATTCGTCGGTCGTCTCGCCGACCGCGATGAGGTGAAGATTTCGGGTTCCGCTGATCAGCTCCCTGACGTTCACCACACCCGACACCGTTCTCGCCTCCTGCGATAGGGCCTCGAGTTCCGATGATGGGACCGTACAGACGTAAAGATACGTTTGTTTGTGATCGGCGCGTTCGAAGTCGATACTGGCGTGATAGCCCCGGATGATGTCGAGGTCGCACAGCTGCTTGATGCGATTGCGGATCGTCGCGGCGGAGACGTTGACCTCGTCTGCAATCTCCCGGGCCGTCGTATCCCGGGCGTTCCCCATGAGGGCATGAATCACCCGTCGGTCAATGTCGTCGATCCGGTAATCTGCCGATGCAGGATCGGGCATGAGCTTGTCCGGCTCACTATTTTCGCTACCGAATAATAAGGGTTCTTCATTCAGGTTACGAAAATATACGAGGATGATATTTTTGTGGCAGAATCGCCAGCAGTCGCAACCGATCGTCCAGACCGGCGGCATAACACGGTCAGTCCGCTAAGTTGATTGATATCGTGACCGACAGCGATCCGAGCGGATCAGACGCCCAATGCGTTCGACCGGCAGGCGTCCGCGTTCGTGTTCGGTCCGAGCAGGCCACCCTGCGTAGAGCCGAGGAACGGACGCGTTCGTCTCCGGATCGATTCCCTTCGATCCGTCGGTCGGATCGAACCCATCGATGGGTGGGGCTGGCGGGGCATCACGCGGATCCGCGCTCGCCATGCGAAGGTGGTCCCATCCCACCATCCCAGTCCCGAGTCCCTCTTGGCATCGGCTACCCCCGAGCAGCGGTATACAAGCAGCCATCGCATCACCAAGGGAACGATATCGGCTCGTCTCATCGATGAGTTGGCGGCCGAACTCGAGACGTCTCTCGATGCCGAGCATCTCCGACCGAAATGGAGCCGTGGCGGACTGCTACCTGAGCACAACGGCATGCCGAGGCGACCGCACTCGACGGTTGAGAGGTCGTCTCATGGCGGGAGGACTGGAACACAACTCGGGGCGCCGATTGCGATAGACCGACGCAATAGGACCCACTCCATCGATCGACAGCACCACGGCAACCACGACTCCTCGAACGCTCCACCGGTGTGTCGTGTAGGAAGGTTCACACTCCCGGAGGCCAAATCAATCGTGTGAATCTCGTTGATGGGCTCTTCCACCTGCTTGCTGTGCTTCCAGAGGGCATCTTTGTATTGCTTGTTGCGGTCGTGATCGTGGAGGAATTCATGCTATTCGGCATCAACGGCATCGGGGTCATCGTGGCGCTGCTCATCTGGTCCGTCTTTTCCGTCCTTTATTTGGAAGGACTGAACCGCGAGGAACATCCGTAGAGGTGCCGTGATGCAGCCAGGCGACGCCTGCGCACGAATGACAGCCCCGAACGGGTTGATCGATTGACACTCGCGATTCCGTTCGAAGTGAATGGTGGATTGATCTTGGGCTCGCACAGGGCGGACCGGGGAAGCCAGTCGCAACACTGGTGTATTGGGCACTACTCGACGTACCACCGAAATGACCGGCGAATTCGGCATCACCGCGACCCTGCCAGATCAACGTGACCATCCCCGAATGAGGGTTCCCGTACGGGTGATGGTGGTTCGACGGCAGCTATCCCTGAAACCGGCTCAGCGCAACCGATTGCTGCTGTCCGAGGACCGGACGGTGCCCCACTGCACCATCCACAACCCCGCCGTGATTCTCACACCACTGAGGCCCCGACCTGGCCCGCCGGAACGCGACCCTGTTACTGGATGCGGCCATCGGTGAGGGCTTTGAGCTTCTGCAGCCGGTGGCCGAGACAAATCACGGTCGGCCGCCGTATTGAGGCGCCTTATCGGTGGTACGTCGACAAGCTGTTCGTGCGGCCGTTCGACCGTTACTCCACCGAACAGAACGGTGCACATCACCACCGGTAAGTTCCCGCACTGCCCCGACGAACGAGCGTCAGAACGGATCAAGGACGGCATTCGTGCCATGGACACCCCGGTGGCTGCGGGTGCGGTCACAGATGACGCACAAACGACGACGAAGTTGCGCGGAAGCACTTGGAGCGTTGGCAGTTGGCGGGTTCGTACGACGACACACGGGAACAAACCGTAGCGATTAGCCGAGTCCCTGAGCACTGAACGCACCGCGAGACTCCTTCCAAACGTTCGGGTGAAGCGCTCGCGACGCGCGTTGCGGGAATGTAAGCGGAGATCCGCGTGTATCGGGAGACGTACGACGTTGCCGGCATTCACACCCTGCTCCCGATCAACGTGGCCCTTTCAGGCGATGCTGCCCGCGTCAACGTCCCCGGTCGTCTTCATGCACAACGTATCCACGGTCTCTACCACCTGGGTAACCAGGTCCGGCTGATCCCTCCGATGACGCGGCTGCGAACGCTCCACGCTGGCGTCGGGGGCGGCGACGGCGGTATGGGTGTTCGTTCACCCGATCCCGAGCACGGCAATCCTCGTCATTTTCCCGCAAACGTATCATCTAAATTGGACGTGTTTGCTTCCCATACCATGTTGATGCAGAAGGGTGTGGCACGGTAATCGACCGTTGAGCACGAGCATGGACTCCGACGACAGGTTGGATTACTACTTGTCGACGATTGAGAGAAACCCTCAAATCAGTGTAGGGATCGGCCTGGCCGAGTCGATATGGCATGTTGAGCGCCCGCTCATCGTTTGACTACCTCCCACGGTGTTTCCAGCCGTGTCGGCCCCGTTTCCGTCGTGGTGGAATGTGCGCTGGCCGAGGCAGACGACGCTTCCGGGAACTGATGTCAGGTGACGCGATGTCGGCGGAGACCATTGCGGCAGGAGAGGAGCGGACGTCATCGATCGGGTCTTATCGACACGTTCGCACTCGTCAAGCGCCATGCGGCTGAACCGTCGACGAAGTGATCGAAGCTGACGACTCAGCGGCGTGCGTGCCGTCGATCACCGTCGTCGAGATGACCTCGGCGTTCCAACGAAAGCACAACCGGGGAGCGTGTTCGACGGAGACGATGTACGAACTGGTGAGCGCGTTGTTCGGCGACCCGCTGATCGAATTCGTGGTGAATCCGATGGACGAGACACTGTTCGAGTGAGGCATCGCTGATGACCTTCGTACCCTCCTGCTCGCTGTAGCCGCACGCGTTCTCGTTCGAGCAGTTCCAGGCGCTCGAGCACGGAACGTGGACGGCCATCCGTCACATCCATCCCGTCGTTGTCGTCGACCATGGGAGATCGCGAGGGGGGCACAGCTACGTGAGCAGCGGATCGTTCCGTCAGTCGATGTTGACGGCGCGACGGACGGTGCATTGCCGCGACGAACATTGGTACCCATTGGGATAAATGGGGTGGGAAATCTGTGTTTACCACCCATATACGCCAAGCAGATGTCGCCGGTTCATGATCCAAAGACGATGGTCTAACGATTTAATCGTAGCCGCCCAGCGAACGATAGCGATCAACTGGTTCGATGAGCTGCACCGACCACATTGATCCTCTGTGTCGATCATAGCGGTTCTGACAATAGGACAAATCGTTGTATTTCGGGAGGGATCTTGGTCCATACCCGAGGATCATAATCGGGCCAGTTCGTCGCTACCGCGAGCTCAGGTAGGACCGAGTAGCCGAATGGAGAGCAAGGAGAATTAGTGCAGCTCCGAGCATGCCATAGACGAGCTGGAGTACGTGATACATCTGGAGCAACAGTACCTGGGTGAGGATCCATCCTACCAGGGCAGCGCCGAGATTAGCCGCGGGGGATCGAATCCAGAGACTGCCCAGAACGGGGGGCGTCATCAGGAGTGCGATTTCGTACTACGGGGGTGCAACTCACCATGTTGTTTGTCGCTTCCACTGCGCCCGAATCCCGGTCCGGTCCGGTCCGGTCCGGTCACCAATCAACGCAGTCAGCGTCAGGCCGGCAATGGCAGGGCCCAGTAGCATCGCACCGAACCCCAGTAATAGCTGCCACCATGCGGGGCAACCATTGTCAACGGTCCCCGTTGTCTGCAGAGCAACTGCAATATGCCCCTACGAAAAGCGAACAGTCAGGAGCAAGAAGGCCAGTATCTTATGGCTGGATAACAGTTGCCGAGATTCGTTTCATCGACTAATACTCCGTTTCTTTGGGTCATTTTGGGCGTTCGCGTACTCCCTCTATATCGCGTTCCTGCTTACGTATCTCATATGGGAGCAGCAAGAATTGAACGAGATTCCAGTATCCGAACAGGAGTGCTAGTAGAGCGATCCACGCGAGGCTCAGTTCGGGGAGCGTGAGGAGATCGGACGTCGAATCCAATGGTCTCGTGGCGTGCCAGGCCACCAGTGGAGCCACGAAGACCAGCATGAATGCAATCCAGCTGGCGATCCGGGACGATTGCAAGAGGAGCGAATCCCATTCGGACGGTGTCGCGTTTTCGTAGGTTTGGAGCGCGTCGTTTGTGGATCGAGTAACGACTACCACCGCAGCAGCGAGCACGACGAACGCGACGGTCGTGACGACTTCCGGAAGAAACGGCTCTCGAAGAAGCGACAGGACGAGTACCGTCGAGAAGTACGCGATGATAAGTTGTGCGCCGCGAACGGACATTGCTTCCATCTCTTGGCGATACACATCGTATTCTTCCCAACCGGATTCGAGATAGTAAATCGTGCCAAGAAAGACAAGCCCAATCATGGTCGCGGAAATGGTGGCGAGGAGCCGCCAGAATTCGGGATCAATCATTGTCCGTCGCGTCCCAATACGTCTCCTTCGGAGAAAATAACGGGGGTCATCCTGTTACCCTGAGCGCGCCCGTTATCGGGGTATATGCATCGATCAGTACCGGGAAAGTGAGTCGATTTCATCCGTCAACCCTTTCACGTTGTTACGTTCCCAGCAGCGAAAGATGCTGTGGCGTAATCCTCATCGATTGCTCATTATCTCGTCAGTGATGGGCTGTCACGAATGAGTAGTGCCCCAACGTAGAGGATAGAGAGATTCCGTCAATCGGTGCCCCCTGTTGGAAGATTTCATTTGGTCCCTACTTACATGAGTATGTCGGCACCGTTTGTCAAGAGGTGCGACCAGGGATCAACCGGCCCAGCATTGACTGTCACGGTGTCGGAAGTGCCGATGTCCATTCCATCGGATGCTAACATCTTCAATAGCATTCATACTGGGCTTAGCAAGGACCAGAAGGAGTAATCAACACCGCCCGGAGAACAGGTGGGCGACATCAAGATAACAGTTCTACTCCGGTAGCAAAGGACCCCGTTTGAGGAGTGGTTTGAAACTATGGATGACGCCAAATAACGCGATGATCGCCGCACCAATCACCAATAAAGACCCGCTATCTGGAAACAGCGCGACATCGACAACGGTTAGTTGCAATCCGAACAGGACGATGGCAATGCCCTGTAAGCCTGATTCGGTACGTTGGTGACCCATATGGACGATAAATCGGTTTTTGTTCATATAATGGGTGGATCTGTTTGGAACTATACCGAACGCTGGCCATGTAGCAAACCATAATACGCCGACGAGGCTCAACAAGATATCTTCAATTATTTGCCAGTGCAGAAATAACGACTTCGGGTTGTTTGTTCTAAAACCTACGAGGGCGAGTTCCCCGACCCACCGTGGGCGGGGGGTGAAGCGCGTCACTCCGGCGCGTGTTCTGTCTCTTCGATATACCGTTCAACCACTTCCTCCGAATCCGCCTCTGTCGTCCCCACGTAGTATCCGACTTTCCAGAACCCACCGCCCCAAAAATACGACTCTCGAACCTCGGGATACCGTTCCAGCAAGTGCTTGCCAGAGTACGACTTGAATTGCCGAGCGATATCAGCCGGACTGTACTTCGGGGCTATTTGGACGAACTGGTGAACGTGGTCATCTGCAATCTCCAATCAGGATATGAGTGTTACCGAATCGGAACCTTCGATCTTGAGGTTGAGCGTTTGGTCGCCCAGTGTAATTTCGACATTTGCGACGAATGGATCCTCGTCAAGGACTTCTGTCGCAATTACATCCGATGTCAAGTACTCGAAAAATTCCCATAGCGGGGTGTCCAATAACGGAAGATCATACCTCCAGCACCAATAGATTACGGAAGGGTGGAACGCAACCGCCATTTCAATTGGTAGAGTGATGATATAGTTACATTCTCGGCAACGATTAACAGATATGTAGAGAGATTTTCCGTTTTGCTCATACACGTCAACATCTTTGTCGATAAGGCCGAAACACTCCGGACAAACACGCCCACGTAGTTGAAGGAACATGCTCCAAATTCGATAGCCATAACTGTCGATAATCTCTTCGGCTGTTCGTCCCCTCGATTGACTCTTCGGAATGAAATCGGTGACAAGAATCGCATCGCATGACGTGCATCTGATACGGAACAGTTCTGTCTCAACTGTCGCAACAAGTGCGGGTTCGTCACAAAATATACAACTCCCAGGCACTTCAGTGTCATCGAACGGTACAACACTTTCGTATAGGCCTGAGAGAATAACACGGGTGATCTTGTTCCCGCTGTAGGTCAGTCGATACCCATCGGACGTTTCCGTGATGAATTGGTCGATCAGCTGATTCAGGTGATACGAAAATTGGGAAGTGCTATCAATATCAACTTCCTTATACAATTCTGAAAAAGACATCGTTTGCCGCGGCTTTTGATGCTCTCGTTCGGCCGTATCAAGTGCAAGTAATATCTGCAATCGATGTGCATGCCCTAGCGAACTAATGGCTTCAACCACGTCCTGATCAATTTGAGTGCTGTGGTCAACCCTCATGTTCAGTAGTACCTCTTACTGAGCACGAGTGTAAGAGTATTATCTGAGCGAAATCAAATAACGAGGGATGTCACTGCACAGTTAGATCACTGATCCTCCGACGTTCCCAAGCTCTTCAGACACTCTAAAATTGCTCAAAGATATTTGAGTAGAGTAGTTGTCAACATGTGAGTTAGATGATAATAGTTATCCGATGATAACGCATTCGACTCACAAGGCAATGATTCGAACACCCGTCCGAAGGAGCATTTAGAGGTTGAAAAGGCATTATGCCAGCAATTGAAATCAATAATCTGACAAAGCAGTTCGGTGACGTCGTTGCCGTCAACGGCCTCGATTTACAAATTGAAGAGGGGGAAATCTTTGGGTTTCTTGGCCCGAACGGAGCCGGAAAATCCACAACCATCGACATCGTCCTCGATTTTATCCGACCGACATCGGGGACCGTCTCCGTTTTCGGTCATGACGCCCAGCAAGAAAGTCTGACCGTTCGGCAACGCACTGGTGTGTTACCGGACGCGTATCACGTCTATGACCGCCTGACCGGCAAACAACATCTGAAATTTGCCATCGATATCAAGGGGACCGACGATGACCCCATGGCGGTGTTAGAACGAGTCGGCATTGCCGAGGCAGCCGATCGCAAGGCAGGTGGGTATTCGAAAGGGATGAAGCAACGCCTGGTTATGGGCATCGCGCTCCTCGGCGATCCGGACCTACTGATTTTGGACGAGCCCTCGACGGGGCTCGACCCCAACGGTGCCAGGGAGATGCGGGAAATCATCCAGGCGGAGAACGAACGTGGCGCAACGGTATTCTTTTCGAGTCATGTCATGGAACAGGTCGAGGCCGTTTGCGACCGGGTCGGGATTATCAATCGCGGTGAACTCGTCACAGTCGATTCCGTCCAAGGACTCCGGTCAGCGACCGAAGTGGGCGAAACCCTGTATGTTCACGTCACGGATTTCGCCGAAACGGATCTTGACAACGTACTGGATATTGAGGGAGTAACCAGTGCGGTTCTCGACGACGGGCGATTGCGCGTGATGATTGGTGAACGCCCCAAATTCCGTGTACTTCAGGACATCGACGAAATTGCCCCAATCGAGGATTTCACCGTCGTCACCTCCTCATTAAGCGATCTGTTCCTGCATTATACCAACGAACAACAGGAGGTCAGACAATGAGCGTTCTCGCTGTCGCTGCGAAGGATTACCGCGATGCCGTCCAATCCAGAGCGCTTTGGGCACTCGTGGTGGCCTTTGTTGGCGTTCTATTGATCACGACATACGCTTATGTCGAACTTCCTGAGATGTTCGGGCCAACGGGTGAAGCGACGTTCTCCGGGCTGATCTTCTTCACCACGGGAATTACTGGACTGTTTATTCCGCTCGCGGCGATCATCGTCTGTTTCAAGGCACTCGCCGGGGAGCGGGAGCTCGGCAGTATCAAGATCTTACTGTCGTTGCCCGTCACGCGCTCAAACATCTTGTTTGGCAAAGTGCTTGGTCGAGCTGCCGTGTTAGCGACTGGGGTCGCCGTGGGGTTAGTGATTGGACTCGGGTTCGGGGCGATCCTTTTGGGATCGGTCGCTATCCCGACACTCATCTTGTTTGTCGTTTTGTCACTCCTGTTCGCTGGGATATATGCAACAATCATGGTGGGGCTCTCAGCAACGACGGGCTCGACTACCCGCGCAACCACGTTGGCAGTCGGGTTCTTCGTGGTCTTTGAACTGATCTGGGATATGGTCCCGCTGGGCGTCGTGTATGTGCTAAACGGGTTTTCGATGCCCTCATCGTTCCCGGACTGGGTATTCCTCGTGACCCAATTATCGCCCGCCACTGCTTACTTCACCTCAGTGGTGGCGTTGCTCCCTGAGGCTGCGGTGGATGCAGGGGTAGCCGTCGGTGGTGGGATAGAAGTTGACCCAGTTGAGGCTGAACCGTTCTATGTGACTCCGGAAGCTGGCTTTTTCTTCCTCGCACTTTGGTTCGTCGTCCCGCTTGCACTCGGATATTATCAGTTCACACGGTCGGATGTCTGAGGCGACGCCAGCATTTTACGGAAGGTAATTCAGCGGTTGTACACGCCAATAGGTCTTGGGCTGGGTCGTCGAATACCTGATTAATGTATTGCGTGACGCGAGGCCCGGTGATGTGAACTAATCAAATGTGTCCTCGTTTCAGCGCTGGTGTGGTACGACTCTACTCTGCTCAAGCCGAAACAGACTCGGTATCCTCGTCGAGATCGGCCGAGATGTTCTTACCTGATTTAGATTGCATCTTCGAGCTGAGGTAGGCACCGAGATAGCCACCCACTGCGCTCAGGCCAATCACCCAAAGGAACATAATTGGGAGCATCATGCCGAAGATGATCAGCAGTTCGAGGCCTCCAGGCATCATAGCGTTCGGTGTGGCGTACGCCATGAACGCTGTGGCGATGAACCCCATGAGGAGGAACGCCGGGATCATCGCTAATGCTCCGGAAATCGCGCCAACCTTGGCTCCACGTTTCCGCGAACCCCCGTGGAGGTAACCAGCAACACCACCACCCAGCAGCGGGGAGAAGCCGGTGAACGAGAACACAATCGTGATCACCGCACCAATCGCCGCGTTTAGCCAACCATCCTGTTCTGCCATGCAATATGGTTAACTTCCTATCGGTTTATACCAGTAGCTCATTCTTCAAGAAGGAGAATCACGAAATGCGAGACGCACGGCTGACTCCCTCAAGAGACAAAATTCGCTTCAATATCGATTTTCTGAACAAACACTCCAACATCTCCGATGTGCTTTTCATGACCGCGAAAAGGAATCTCGGATACTCTTTACACGCGCTGCTTATCCTGTTCACGAACAATCATTCAATGCAAAAACATGAGGAGTTGTAACTTCTATGCACGTGATTCTTGGTTTCGAGAAGGTACGTCCGGTATAAGCGGTTTCCACTCCGTTACTTAGTATGGCTACAATCACCGTTGTACGCACGTGGTTTGGGGATGATGCCGATACAACGTTACGAGGATCTATATCGCAGAGCTGGATACGTATCGGAACGCGAGTGAGGAGTGCCCTCGTGGCTAGCTCGCAGTATCGCGGCTTCCGATGGCCAGTAGATACCGTATCGCCAGCGCCGCAGCGATAACGACCGGGAGCAGTGTGAATACGATTGCCGTCAGTGGAACGGTGATATCTCCTGCAAGCACGAGCACGACAGTCATCGCCGTAATAGTCGGGGCGAGAAGCGCGCCAAGCAGAAGCACGATGCCAGCGAATACGTATCCCCAGGGCCGCTTCTGCCAGAGCCAGTAGCCTGCTATCGTCAGCGCGGGAACCACAACGGCGAGATCAATGGCGTGACTGACCGTCGCCTGTTCGCCGAGTTCCTCAACGATTGTTGGCGGCGTCTCTTCGAACATCGGTGGCACCAGATCGATCAGCCATAACATCGCGAGGCCAAGCGCGATCACCCAGAGGAAGACGCCGTAGACGACCGGTGAGATACGACCGTGGAGCTCGCGGTAAATCTGCTCTTCGTCAATCCAGGCAAGCCCGGCGACGAGGGTAAACAGCGAGAGGCCGAATAAGACCACATACCCGAGGAAAAACACGTTCCAGGCGACCGCAAACGCGAATGTTGCCCACATATACGTCATGTACGAGAGCGCTCCGATCCAGAGGAAATACCCCCGGAGAGAGCCCTGCCCAGCGTACCATAATCCAATAGCCAACACAGGAACACCGATCAGAAGGATGGTCAGGTCTTGTGCGTACAACGCTGTGAGGAACCCGTCCGGATCCCTGTAGTGGCCAGGACGGAAGATACCGAGCAGACTCGACACCGTTGAAAGGAGAACGATTGCGATTGAGCTCCAGATCTGCCAGGGTTTGGGGGCATCTGGCATATGTGCCGTTTAGTGAGTCCACACAACTAAGGTATGTGCTCTATCCAGAATCGGAGTCGCTCGTCACGGCCAGGGTAGGAACACAACATGAAGTCCGGAAGGCGGTACGGGGTATTCATTCGGGATCATACGCTCGTGGACGACTCTATGCCACCTGCCGGTCCATCCGTGACAGATGCTCGGTGCCGTAGACAACCACCACACCGATTGCCACCAAGCATACGAGGACTGCCATCACCCAGATAGTTATTGGATCCATGTCCTCGCGGAGAAGCCACACGGTCGATAACCACGCATTGAAGGCACCGTGGAGGACGACTACGAGTAATACACTCCCGCGAGTGCTGTTGTATACCCACGTGAATACGACGGCGAGAGCGATTCCTTGCATGACGAACGGGAGCACCGGAAAATCCGTTTGGACCGCCCCAGGTACGACGAAAAGCGGCGCGTGCCAGAGCATCCAAATCACGCCAACAACGATACTCGCTGTCAGTGCACCGAAGGACGCCTGCACGCGTGGTAGCATGAAGCCACGCCAGCCGATCTCCTCTAGTCCTCCGCCGATGATCGAACTCGCAATGAGTAATCCGATGAACACCAGGACGAATTCCGGATCAGGAATCGGCGTGGTCAACCCCCGAACCTGCGAGTCGAGGAAGAGCGTCATACTGACGACCGCACCGGGAAACAATAGCGCGACCGCGTACCATCGCCAGCCGACTCGCCATTGCAGGAGGCGAGCAAACAACTCCCGAAGTAATGGACCATCTTCGCGTTGCACCAATACGACCGCGGCGATTGGTGGTCCCAACCCGCCCAAAAGCCACAGCACTCCACCAAGGTTGATCCCAGGTTCGGTACCAAGGATAGCGAGCATTCCCCACGCAATCCACGAGATCAAAAAGGTAAGCACGACAAACGTCAGAAGGGATCGACGATGAGTCATCCTCGGGCCTCCCTGCGGACGGCACCTACTCCCTCGAAAGGACGCTCGCTCAGATGTCTCCCGTTGCGAACATCGGTTTTCTGAACCTGAAATAAACGTTTCAACATCGGAACTATCTTCAATTCATTAACAGAATGCAGGACATCATCTGATGTTCGGTCATTAGATCGTTGCGCCGTTTGCTCCCGTGATCATGATGGAGCCGGTGGGAATGTCGGATAGTTCCCACCACCTTCCGTGTGCCGTCCATGCAACTCGATCCACACGCCAGTGGGATCGTGCGCATCCCAACCGCCGACAACTGCCGTCTCGTAATAGTTCCCGTTCCAACCACCTGTCCACCAGTCATTCCCTCCTCGATACCATACGCTTACACCGATTTCGACGTCTTGGTCTCCGCCATGCCCGATATACGCTGTACTGCTGGCATCGAAGTCACGACGGTCCGGCCAGCGGTCATGGATGGTCTCGTCAAGATCACGCTCAACGAGGTCCATCGGTGATAGAACCGGTTCGTACCCTTGGGGATGTCGGGTGTCGATGGTTTCATCGACTTCAACCCGAGCCGAGAACCACAAGCTATGCCAGTGCGGTCCGTCACGGATCTCATCTACCTCAATCCGCAACATCGGTCCATGTTCTGTGTCGACGACGGCGTAATCGATGCCGACGAAGCGCTCACTGTCCGTGAAGTGAACCTCGCCGAGGTGGGGCTCCCCGTCGTGGACTGGGAGGGGAACGAGAAATTCCGCATCTTCAGTCTCGCCGTCAACATCGATACTCACGTCGTACTCGTATGATGACGAGTACGAGTCGTAGAAAAAGAACGTTCCAACCACAAACATCCCACCGAGCAGTAATAATCCGATCAGGAGCAATACGGCGAGAGTTAGGGCAGCTTTACCCGCAAGCCCCATCCCTTTAAATCGTTCTGTGGCTGGGACAAGGTCGGCAAATCCGCCAGCGAAATCATTGATACGACTGTTCATACAAGGAGAACGTTTCACAATTACATGAAGCAGTTTGTCCGTTCTCGTTTAAGAAGAATGTCAGGTGCCGTTAACATAACAACGGTCGAATGTATTGCATGAGCCGAGTATCAACAGTTATCCGGGGAGCCGTGGCCGGTGCAGCCGCGTTCATTCTTGGGCTTCTGGTAACGTTCATCACCGCCGGTGTCGCTGCCACTCGGCTCGCAGGAGAAGGTCCCTTCGGGGAAACGATCCCGGAATGGAAAGCTACCATATGGGTGTTTTATGACGCTCATTTTGTCGGGACCCGGACCGCTGAGCTGTTTGGCCCAGACGGCAGTCTCTGGAGCGGTGGTGAATTGGTCCTCACTGTAAATCTCCTCGAAATCGAATTTCTGTTCCTCGTGCCAGTCGTTGTTCTCGTGCTTGTCAGTGCACGTCTGGCGTCCCTGATGGAGTGTTCCGATGCGCGTCACGGGATGTCGATTGGGATGACCCTTGTTCTCGGGTATTTACCGTTGGTTCTGTTCGGCCTCCTCGCCTCTATGCATTTCGGCACCGGGCCGAGCCCGCTGCGAGCACTCGTGATCGCGGGGATCATCTACCCAGTGTTTTTCGGGGCAGTCGGCGGGTTCCTCGCCGGTCAGTTCGGAAGGGCGAGCCAAAGTAAGAACTCGAGTTCCAACGGCGATCATGAACCGGTGATTCGATGAACCCAGACGCCGCCATAGAACGTCCTGAACGTCGCCTCAATGAGACAGTTGCGGACATTGCGATGCTACAATCGGCGATTCTCCAGGTGTATCCGGACGAGCACGCCCTCACTGGCGTTAGCAAGTGGCGAGATCGACGGTGCACCAGCACAACCCTCCCATCCCTATCATGCTGTACGTGGCGGCAAGACGTTTACCGCAACCACTGTCGCCATGCTCGCCGAGGAGAGCGAGTTGGTATTCGGTGAGCCAATCCGGCGCCACCTTGATGAGGAGGTACTCGGCGGGTTGCACGTCGACAAGGGACAGGAGAATACAGACGAGATCACGGTTCGCTACCTGTTAAATCACACATCGGGGGCTCCCGTATTTCCATCCGGAAGATCGAGCTATGTTCAATCGAAAACCCGAGGAATCCCTGAGGGACAAACGTTCTTCGACGTGATATTGTCAGATCTGGACCGCGTTTGGGAACCGAGGGAAACGACGGAATGGGCAAAGGAAAACGTGTAACCACATTTCCCACCCGGTGGTGATCCTAGGACTCGGAAGTCGGATACAATCATTTAGGAATGATTATCGAGCGGGTCACCGGAAGGTCCTCCGAGTACGCGCGATCCGACAACCGATTCGATCCGTTAGGGATGGAACACTCGTATCTTCCACCATTTTCCGCCCATCATTCAAACCGGCGTTGCCCGTGGCCGATTTCAATAGTGATAAAGAAACATATGAGATTCACCACTATCGCAGTTATAGCGCGTGGTGGGCGGACGGACAGACCGTCTATACGGCCGACGATCTGCTTCGATTTCATCGCGGTTTAGCCGAGAACGGACTGGTCACTGCGAACACGCTTGATGCAACGCGCCAGTAGAACTGATTAACGATGGGCATCGATGATGGCTATGGCCTGCTTCGGTTACGGCCCCTGCCGTTTCTCTCGACGTACTATTCCTGGGGTGGCCTCGGAGCGACGAGTTCATTCATGTTCTATCCGCCTCGAGTGGACACGTCCCTCGTTGGAACTCTCAACCAATGGTCGTTCATGGGACCAGGGATGCGATTTCTGTTCCGGACCCTTCGGACGGTTGATAAAACATCATAATCCAAAGGTACAGCGTTCGATCACCGATCACTTCCCGTTGTTGCCCCACGACCGTGTGGGAGTGCGGAGTTTGAACCAGCAAGGGTAGGTCGGGTACTCTGGATGAACGATTCAATAACGCCCCACCTGGTATCGGGTCGATTTTAGTCAAGAGGATTCCAAATGGGTCGAGAACCGCCCGAAGGGAGCCGTGTGTCCTCAGGACTCAACCAATTATAGGTCCTCACCGCGTAATTCGGCGTATGCGTCGACTGTCGAGTACCCTACTCACGCTTGCGCTCACTGGATGGGCAGCCGCCGGGATCGCCCACGTTCGTGTGCTTCGAGCGGGTGATCAAGAAGTGAGATCAGCATGGACGGTGAGGCGGAACCAATGCCTTCTCCTGTCGAGTGTCTCCATGAACTCACTGGTACTGATCACCCTGTATCGGTATGCCAAGAAATTCGCGTCACGATGGGGTTGACGCTCAATGGAGGGATCATGGATTATTCAGTACTCTGATTGTTCCCGTCGAGAAAGTGCTCGGCCTTCAGTCTCACCCTGGAAGTGTTACCGGCTCGAATTCTTGTAGTCCGAAGTACGTCAGTACCACGGCTCCGAGGCCAATCAATAGAAGCCCGCCCGCGATCAGATCGCCGAGGATCGGAACTACTCCGATTACCTGCAAGAAGGCCATGACCGCGACGATTCCCAGTGCAGTCGCCAGTCCGACCCGTTCTGTCTCCCATTGCTGTCCAACGAGGTATCCAACCGCGATGATTCCATAGAAGATCGTCACCATTCCAACCAGCAGTCCAAGAATGCTTACCGGGAGCAACACGAGCGTGAACGCCATGAACACGAATACCGCCAAGAACGTGACGGCGAGGAGCGCGCCGACAGTGAGGCTGATGACGGGGTGGTCGCGTGCTGCCGACCCGACGGTATCAAGGAGTGTACGACGAGTTCGGGCAAACCATGCTCCTACAAGTGCCAACATAAGCGTCGTCAGGATCACCGGCGTGTACGCGGCAATCGGATCAGGTTCGGCAGGGGCGAATTCGACGCTTGATCGTTCTGAGACGATTGCTCCGTCAGCGAATTCCTCGCTACCGCCAAAATGCTGGAGCTCGCCTCCTATCGATCCACCGTCTTCAATAAGCAGTGAGCCCGACAACTGCGTGACATCGCCTTCGACAGCGCCCTCAATGTGGAACTCGCCTCCGATGACGTAGACTGGCCCCGTTATGGTTTCGTCACCCGGGATGATGACGGTCGCGTCGCCCACGATCAACGCACCGCGATGCTCAGTGATCTCGTGGTCGCCCTCGATGACGAACTCTGTGGTTTCGACGTCAACCCCGCCCGCCGAGATCATGAGCAACACGACGATCAACAGTGGGATGAGTTCCAGGTTCACGAAGCCGTTCCCCCTCGTGCTAACACGACCATTCGATGACCATATAACAGGACGGGTAACCCAACGATGAACAGCAGCGAGAGCGCGTTCACGTACGTCAAGTGAGTGCCGAACGGGAGCCCGATTCCTTCAGAGTATAATGCCAGTGACGTGCTCAGGAATGTCGCCAGCCAGCCGGCGATGCCGACGCCGAGTGCCGTATGTGTCCCAATCGTTTCCGTCGTCGAGAGGTCTGGCCAGAGTGCGAAATTGAGCGTCGTATAGAAGCTCACCGCGAGCACGTAGAACATCGGGAGGATGAGTGCTGGCGTGTCACCGACGCCAAACCGGATGTCAAAGACATACAGCAGATGCGTGAAGGCGAACAGACCGAAGACCCAAAAGAAGACCCAGTTTCTGTTGAAGTTCGTATACAGCACGCCAGCGGCGAGTGCACCGACGACGTGCAAGACCGCGATGAAGAGGCGGACACCCATATCGGGGGATTGCCAAGAGGTGTAGATGTAGAGTGGCTCCTCGATGATCCGGAGGAATCCAAGGCTATCAATGAAGAAGACGCCGAACATCAGGACGACCGGACCGATAAACGCCAGGCTGAGCGTCCGGACTGGCGTTGGACGACAAAACCGCCCGATGCCGAACGTGTCGCGTTCGTGCTGGCCGGCGAGGGCGTCGATAACCGCGAAACGCTTGACCGAAATCACGCCGAGAATCAGCACTGCCGGGACCATCAAGACGCTCATAACGAGGCTAAACTCGTCGATGCGCCACTCGACTGGATACAACGCCGCGGCGAAAAACGAAAGCCCCGCCACCGTAGCGGCGACATAGCCTCGATCTCTGATGGGAATAAAATCGAGCATGAAGCTGAACGTAACCGGAATACCAAGCCCAAGCGCCATCGAACAGACGACCACCCAGCCCACAAACGCTTCAACTGAGCTCACAAACGGAGCAGCAACCGTGAGGATGAGCTGGACGAGAATGATGAAAAAGAGCAGGCGAAACTTGACGTAAAGATCGGTACTCCAGCCCTTTTTGTCCATGGTGATCCCGCTCACCACGGCGACAACGAGCGTCAAAAACGCGAGCACAGCCATCACGACCGAGACGTCCTCGGCCGGCAAACCGATCTCGCGGGTGCCGAGATCCGTCAACCCCAACTGAACGAAGGTGAGATTGTAATAGTACCCGGCCGTGAGCGCCGCCACGTAGAACAGGTACCCAGTCAACGGAATCCATTGGCCCTCACGAACGTATTCGACAAGCTTCATTGTCGTACCGACATTCCACAACGACGGTCCAGGAGTGCTCCCATGGATGCGTGTTCAATTTCCGCTTTCAACAAACTACTGTTAGAAATCACAACTGGTCGTCATTCCAGCAGGCTGGTCGATTGTACCCGTCCCGGCCCAGCTCCACCGACGAGAAGGCTTGGTTTTGTAGCACTATTATAAATGGAACGCTTGGAATGGACCAGGGTGGAGACTGAACAGACTCACATTGCGAACCATTCGGTTCTCCGGTTCGGAAAGGGGGATCGGGTACTGGTTATCGTAGGCGGTCGTCACTGCTAATCGCTCACCTACCGTTGCTTCTCCATCTACCTCCAGCACGGGATTCCATGTAGCAAACGACTCAAAGTCGGTCAAGATGGATCAGACGGCGTCGGGGGATGCATTGATTTCGATCTCCGTTACGATTTTATCCATTGACTCTCCTTTCATGGATTCTCAGACAAATATACGTATCAACTGAATCATTCTCTGCAAGATACTGGCTTTCGATTCTGCATGCCACAAAAGATCTATTCATTGTCTATCAGAAATGGACTGCTGACCGTAGGCGTTCTACATATCAAAGGGGAGAGAGCAGAAGACTATTAGGTATCTCGGTCGTCAAAGGCGAAGACGATGCCAGAAACGGAGCTAGCAGCGACGGCAGAACAGCATCTCGTTGCGATTCAATTGATTCTGGTTGGGGGCTTTCTTTTTGTCGGTGACCTTGTGCGGGTTGGGTTTTTTAATATCATCGCGGCAGGTGGCGTTGGTTTGATGATTGTTGGACTGCTGTGGAGCGTCGTTGTGACGTTTCAGGACTAGCTATCCCGTTCCATCGGAAATTTGGAAGCCCCAACTGGCAGGAGAGTACACCTCTCCGCTCCTTGATAGCACAGTCTTCAGCAGCAAAGCCAGCGGAGCACAGTTGGAGACCGCCAGCGTCGGATTCATTCAGTGAAGTAAATGCGTTCTAAATCTTGCATACCGATCAGCCCAGCAACGGATCCTGTCAATGTCGTCCCCCGGCAGTACACAGACGATTGTAACGACTGATACACTGCTAATCACGTGCCATGAACAGGGCGCTCTTGGAACATCTACAGGCTGGGTCTCTTTGGTGGCTGGCTTATATCACGATCCCGGCACGTTGGCCTTGAGAAGGGCGCGAATGTCGCACGAGATGCCTTTGACTGCGAGTGTAATCGGTCACTACAGAAGAGACGAGAGCGATTGTTTGTATGATTGTAGGCACAGATGATAGCAAACCAGCTGCAAGTTCTCAAAAACCAAGTTTTCGTTTAATCGGTACTGTGCGTGAACGGCCACCATTTCCAGATGGTATCTGCCGTCCGTGTGCAAACTCAAGACACGTGTCTTGTACATCCTGCTCGGTCAAAGCGGCTCTTTCGAACAATGAGTTCGTGATTCGAGATCGACCGACCATTAGGTATGTGGTGTGACGTTTTGGTTTAACCGGAACAGGTTTTCCGGGTCGTACTCGGTTTTTACTTCAACGAGTCGGTCGTAGTTCTCCCGGAAGGCGAACCGTTCTTGGCCGGTGTCCTCGCTGATGAAATTCATGTACGTGCCCTCAGTCGAGTACTCGACGAGTGCGTCGTAGCTCTCGCCCGCCCATTCGACGCACTCTTGGTCCTGGGCTGGATCCTCCCAGCGCACTTGGACATTCACGAGAAACTCCGTGTCACGGTGGGGGTAGGCGGTGGCGTCCACGGGAACCCGGGACATGGCCCCGCCCATGTGCGCCATGGCGTATTTTGTGTCGGCCGTGGGACGTGACAATGCGTACTCCAGAGCGGCGTCGATCATCTCGTCGGTGAACTCCGCGAAATTCAGTGACTTCCAGTAGTTCCGGGAACCTGACGCGTTGGCGGCGTCGAAGAACTGCTGCCACTTCGCGTACGATCTTACTGCGACGTTGTCTCCGAGTGGATCGCCGAACTCAAGGATCGGCTCGACGAGCGACCATCCCTCCTCCGGCTCGCCAGCATAGATGGGGAGGACGGCGACCACCGGTTCACCGTGGTGGGATTCGGGGATAAACGGTGCGGGGGGCGCCGTGAGCACAACAACCCAGACGGTGAGCTCATCAGGAACGTCCGCGACGTAATCCCGCCAGTGGCGAACAACTGAATGGGCGTCGTCCGCAGGATGGATGATCAGTCCCGCTAAAACCTCGGGGCCGACCTGATAGAGGTTAAACTCAAAGGAGGTCACAATCCCGAAGTTGCCCCCGCCACCCCTGATCGCCCAGAACAGGTCGGAATGCTCGTCCTCTCTGGCGTGCAATAAGTTGCCATCGGCGGTAACGATGTCCACCGAACGAAGGTTGTCGGCCGTCATGCCGTACGTCCGAGAGAGGTATCCGAACCCCCCGCCGAGGGTGAGCCCGGCGATCCCAGTCTCGGAGACGAATCCGAGCGGCGTGGCGAGCCCGAAGGCCTGCGTCTCGTGGTCAACATCCGCCAGGGTTGCTCCCGGTTCGACGCGAGCCGTTTGAGATGAGGGGTCTACCCGCACCGCGGTCATCCCCGAGAGGTCAATGGTGAGCCCGTCGTCACAGACGGCGTTCCCCGCGACGTTGTGACCGTTCCCCTTAACGCCGATTGGCAGGTCGTGTTCGCGTGCGAAGTTCACCGATGCAATGACGTCGGCAGTGCCAGTACAGCGGACGATAACGGCTGGGTATTTTTCGATCATGGCGTTCCAGACTGTACGTGCCTCGTCGTAGCCCTCATCATGCGGGCTGAGAACATCCCCGTGGATTTCGTCCTCAAGCGTCTCGTATGCGGATTCTGCAAGCGTGGTGACAGCCGTCATGCCTCCGACCTCCATCGCGCGTACAGGTCAAATGCCGGGTGGTTGCTATCGTGGAACGTCCGATGTCTAACACCTCGGACCCGCGTGCCAGGATCGTCGATTCGGATTCCGCTCAATCGCGTATCGTCTATGGATGTGAACTCCATTAGAAGCACCTATCGGTGAATTCCATGATAACTTCGCGTGACAAAACGATGTCTGCAGAACCTTAGACGTGCACACTGTGTTCATCGATCAAACCGTGAACAGATGGTTCAGCCGATGAAGGCGTCGGTCTCGACTGGTGTCGCGTCGGCCCAGTAGGAGTCGAACGTTGACTCGGCCCATTCCCGAACCGCATCAGCATCACTTTCGACCAGTGCGGTCGGGGAGCCATCATCGTCGGCCAGCCGCAGGTTCACCATCTCCGCAGAACCGAGCACGATGTAGGGGATCGATCCCGCAAAGTGACGATATTCGACCCGGCCGGAGTTTAGCATCTCCCGTGATTGGCGCGACAGCTCAGGATCACTCTTGAGGACGTCGAGGACTTGTTCTGTGAACACCCAATCGAAGGTGATTTCCTCATTTTTCACATGCCGCCAGCACGATTCGAGAAAGAGACGGGTAATTGCGAATGAAAACGACCAGAATGTCCCACCGGTATCGAACTGGCGCACGTGTCGTGAGAGCGGAGCAGACGCGTTGGCGGGACTCACTGTCGTAATCTTCGCGTCGGCCAAATGGCTGATGTGAAACCCATACTCTTCGTCCGGAAACCATTGAAACACCTCGCGGAGTCGTCGCTCGGCGGTCATCATCTCGCTGAATGATTCATATTCGTCGAGTACCCACTCACCGAGTGGTGTAATAGTGGCGACTTGTCCCTCTTGCGTGATCCAATGGCGCTGTGCTAATTCGTCAAGGATACGACCGAGCGTCACGCGGGACACGCCAACCTTCGTAATCAGCCCATCCCGAGCGTGGCGACCACCGGTTAAACAACGAAGTAGATCAACTCTGTTTTCAGAATTTGCGAGGAAAGCGATATCGTCATCCGAGGGGTTCATACACAGGTCTGCTTCGATAATTCAGTCCACGTCAAAATATACCATTCGACAGATGCTGGTGGGTGATCAAGTTCTAAACGATCGTTCCTCTGAGCAGGAACTTGGTGAGGAAAAGAGGGGCTTTGCCCGCTGTCACTAGCCTTGTGACCACTGGGGGTCTACTACAGCGGAAACCCACCGGAACAAATGATTGGAAAGAAATGAATGGAAAATAGAGCTGAATCCAGGCCGAAATTTTGATAAATAACTGCTGAACTTCGCAGGTCGTTTTTGTCACATCGGGAACTCACGCCCGTTGACGCGGGAAGATCCTACTGCGTGGCCAACAGCAAATCGGAAGTGTCAATGATTGGCCTCGCCGGGGTGGCAGGCGGTCCCGTCGTACTCGTGAACGACGCGCTCCATCCCGTGACGGAGCCAGCCCGAGAGCGGGAAGGCGGGGATGATACCGCCGATCTGGTTCTGCGGGTCGTCATCCTCGTAGTTGCCGTTCGAGGCGTGGTGTCTGTCGGTCATGATGCTATCCCCGACCACCAGCAGGTCGGTCTGGATTCGCACGAATACGTCCTTCTCGATGTCTTCAATCATACTGGTGAATCAGTTTCATGAATCTCTCACTTTTAAAACTCAGCGAGCAGCGAGCGCGGCTTTCACAGCGTCCAGCGAGCCGTATGGCGACACCGCCGACCTCGTACTCGTGGTAGGTCTCACCGTCCTCGGTACGGACGATGCGAGCCGTCACACGAGTACTATTCATCGGTCGTCTCCCTGGCCGCGTGTGCCTGTTCGAGCAGGTCAACAGCGAGCGCCTCAGCCTGCTCAGCGGAGAGATGCACCAGCGTCCCGACTGATTCATCGTCGTCGGTGCTGACCTCGAAGCCGAGCGGGATGCCGCTCCGACCAACGGGCAGGGTTTCGACAACGCCGACCGGCTCTTCACACAGCGCGTCGAGTTCTGCGTTGACCAGCCCTGAGCGGACGTGCGCGAGATTGCATTCCGTCTCGTATTCCCAGCGCTCGCCCTCATCGCGGTCGGCCAGCTGGAGTAGACGATCCTGCTGCGCGACGGTCTCTGTGTCGGATACGTCCCCGGCGGCTACGCCGGCGACCGCGGCAGCCGCCTGGAGAAACTCGCGGCGCTGCATCAGGAATCACCTCGGTAGTCTTCGGTGATCCACTCGCGGGTGTATTCGACCTCTTCGGGCTGGGTCTTCTCCTTCGCGTCGAGCAACTCCCGGCAAAGCGGTTCGATGTCCTCAGGGAGTAGCAAGACGTTCATCTGCCCCATTCCATTCGACAGGGTGAGGCCGATGCCTTCAGGGTGGCTGGTGACCCTAATTTCGTCTCGTGGTTGCCGTCCGCAAACACTTCCAGCCCGCCCGAGGTCTTCACGACTGTTTCCCGCCCGTAGTCGGGATCGTGGCCGCCTTCGTCGGTGTCGTCGGTACCGCCATCGGCGGCAATGTCAGTTGCCGGAATCGGCATCCCTGAGAGGGTAGCCGCCGCGCCGAGGAACTGACGGCGCTGCATCATAGCTCCCCCTGCACGGTCTCCCGTGCCTCAATCAGCCGAGCGGTCCACGCGCCTGCTTCAGCCGCGCTGATGCCCGGAACCTCGCTCCAGTCGGTGTTCTCGTGCTGCTCGATCAACTCCGCGAGATCGAGGTCGGCTTCCACGTTTTCGGGGGGCGATTCGTCGGTCGTGCCGGAATCCTGAAGTCCGGCGGATGTCTTCATTGACATGCTTCCTTCCGGAAGCGCGGTCGGGCGTGTTCCAAGCACGCCCCGGCCAACTTCTGACCGGCGTCCCGCGCTTCTCAGCTACATCTCTATCGGCTATCCACTTAATACTTAGCACTATAGCAAACTATTTGCTATGGAGCAAAGTTTAATGGCTATGGTGCTAATGTAGAAGTAGATGGTACCTGAATCACTGGACGTGAGTAAATACCGCGCGATCATGACAACCACAGACCGGGAGAGGATCTCCGGTGAGGCTGATGCACCCGATGAAAAACGCTACCAGGCGATTCATCGTGTCCGCAGCCGGATCGAAGAGTTGGAACAGGACGCTGAAATCCTGGCAGAACACCATCCGGAACTCTACGAGGAGCTCCACGAGGCAGTCTGTGACGAGAAATGACGGACTACGAGGTCACGCCCCCACCCGAGCGACTGGCCGACCGCGTGCAGCTGCGCACGGCATTCTCCACAGAGCGCGGCGAGGTGGCGCGTTTCATGATCCAGTTGGAGTACTGGATCGACGGCGACTGGCACGAGGTCGTTCGGTACGATCACGACCGAGACGCCCCCGGCGGGCACGACGTGACCGAAGAGGGATTGCACCGTGACGTGTACCGCGACGGCGAGAAATACGACACGGAAGAAGTCTCTCCGCCGATACCGGCGAACGAGGCCTTCGACCACGCCGAAGAAGATTTACGCGAGAACGTCAAACGATTCATCAAGAGGTTCGAAAAATGGCACGGAGTGAAAGACAGGAGCGACCTGTGAGCGACGAAGAGTTCGAGTCGATGCCCGAGCGCATCAGCCAGCACTTCGACCGGGTGCGTGACCTGCTGGCCGAAGAGACCGAAGACTCCGACGCCTGAGTGCCGTTCTCCGGGGGCGAGCGATTCATTTTCCAAATCTACTTTTAAATCCCGTAGCAACGCCTACGTGGCCTGAAAGCGGCCCCCGGCGCTGCGACGCCGGGCACCAGAACGCTGCCAAGTATGACAGCACCAGAATCTAACCCGCGGGGCAGAGATAATACTGTCCCTCTGACTGTTGACGAAACGCTCGAAGCGATCTCGAACCACCGGCGCAGATTCACGATTCGATTCGTGGATGAGGCCGGGACAGCTGTCGAAGCTGATGATCTGGCCGAACACCTCGCCGCGGTGGAAAACGACGGACCACTCGATGCGCAGGATCGGAAACGGGTGTACGTCGCTCTGACGCAGCACCACCTTGACAAACTCGGAGACCTCGGCGCAGTTGCCTACCACGAACGCTCGAAGACACTGATGCCGTCCTACGCGACTCACGGGCTCGCGGACCTGATTCGCTATTTGGAATCAGTCTGTGAGTGCGGAGTGTAGAATACGAGGGAGATCCGGTTTCATCGGCTGTATGATTTAAAAGCTCTGAGGAACATCTCCTCGTGTGGACGACCCGGACTACGACCCAGAAAAGACAGAATTCATTTTTGATCCAGAAGGCGGGGGTGAGGATGGTGATGAGTCGCAGACGCCCAGGGTCGAGTCGATTGAGGATCATCTCAAAGAGCAGTATGAGTTAGTTCACGGAGATCTGGATCCAGAAGAGTCTCCCAGAGACGGCAAAGGAACGTACATCAGATCCGAAGACTTGGCGTACCGAAACCTGAAGCAGCAACTGTTTCAGAACATCATCAAGCACGACGATTTACCAAGCGCTGTCGGGGAATTGGACTTCCGATCTGGTCATGGCGGAGTCGATGAACTCCCCTCGTTCGGACAAAAATTCTCTGTGAATGATTTTGTTCGCACGCTGTTACTGGCGAACCTGCTCAAAGGCGAATCCGTGAATAGCATCGCCAAATCACCGGGTGAGGACTCGGGGAAATATGACGAGGAGTTGAATCTCTCGTCCCCTGTGAGTCAGGTCACAGTCTCCCGGTATCGAGATGATGTTGAAACCCTCTTTCAACCGTACTTTGACCGGCTTCAGAGGGATGTGATCGATTACGTTCAAGGGACGAAGCACGAAGAATTGGTCCCACCCCCACCGTCGCTTGAGTCTGATGGAAAAGGACCACGTGACCTTCAGCTGCTCACCCGCGATCTCCGGAAGAAGGTGCTGAAGTTTCTCCAGTTCAAGCGCAGCGAGAACATCAGCTACGAGAAGCATGAGATGTTCAAACTGCTTGATGTCGCCTGTCTTCACGGTACTACCATGGAAACCTCTGAGGAAGTTATCGAGGGGAAGCCGTGGCTCTGGGGCGATGAGCATCCCAAACGTCGGAACTTCCTGATGCACGTCTCGAAATCCGACCGCCGGGAAATTATGTCGATGTATCTGGCGGCCAACGAATCGCTGATCGATCTGCTTGACGAGGAATACGACTACTTCGGGGACACTGTCACGGCTGCCATCGACGTGACCCCGTGGCCGTGGTTCGGGAAGTACTCGGACGGCGAGATCCCCGAGTGGGTGTCTGGGACGAAATCCGGACGCAACTACGCCTACGCCTGGAAATACGCCACGTTGGCTCTTGTCGGGACGAACACTCCGATCACTGTGGTATCGCTCCCGGTGAAGTCATCCTCAGAGCTTGACGGGATCGTAGATCGATTGCTCAGATTCGCCACGGCCAAGTTCGACATCGATTGGGTCTACCTGGACAGCGAATTCTACCAGGGCGATGTAGCGAACAATATCCGGAGCGACGCGGACTTCATCATCAAGGGACAGAAGGGCTCCGACAAGCTCCAGGCGGTGAAAGAAGAAATGATCGAGAAAGACAAAGACTGAGAGATATTTCAGTGGGGAGTTAGCGATGTTCGGGACGGACGAGATTATATGTGTGTCCTGCCGGAAGAGAAAAAATCGCGTCTACAGCAAGAAGAACCCGATGACCCAACCGAAATGCTGACTCAGTTCTACACAAACCGAGATCCGCGCGAATTCGCTACTGCAGACCGGAGCGGCGCTGAAGTACTGGCTGAGAAGTTCCACAGAAGATGGGGAGTAGAGACCTCATACCGGGTCATCAAAGAACGGTTTCTTCCGCAGTCAGGATCCGGACAAATTGAACACCGGATGTTCTTGTTCGGCTACGCAGTGCTGCTGTACAATATGTGGACTGTGGCGAACGCGATCGGAGCCAGTCGAGACGACGAACACGACCTCGGTGAGGACGGGAAATACTGGAAGGCAGTTGTGTTTCTGAGTAATGTGGTTGATGACCCAGAGTCACTCGAAATCGGGGAAGTTCCAGAAGGGGAATTATCAGAGTTCAGTGAAATGATCCGGAAAGACTTCTTCCTCAGGAATGAAGTATAAGTGAATGGGTACAGATTCAGTCAGTCATAACGAAGAAGTGGTGACTATCATTGCCAGTTGAAAACGATTTTGGACGAATTCGTTCGATTGAGGGCTCCCAGCAAAAAGCGTTTGAGGAATTGTGTTGTCAACTAGCTAAAGATTGTGCAGAACCAAGGGAACCCCAAGCAGAATTCATTGCTAAGGGTGATCCAGATGCTGGAGTTGAGTGCCTTTGGCGTCTTTCAAATGGGGACGTGATCGGATGGCAAGCCAAATATTTCACTTCTCCTCTAGGGGATTCACAATGGCGTCAGATTGATTCATCTGTTGAAAAAGCATTATAGAAACACCCAAATCTGTCCAAATATATCATATGTATCCCATTAGATCGTCAAGATCCACGTATTGAAGAAGAGAATTGGTTTATGGATAAATGGGAAGACCATGTGGAAGAATGGGAAAAGTGGGATTCTTCTGTATCTTTTGAGTATTGGGGAAGATTTGAACTTAATGAATTTTTAAGTCAAGATAAGCAAAGAGGCCGCCGATACTTTTGGTTTAAAAAGGATGATTTGACATTTGATAAAATTAGATCATTCGCAAATAGGCAAATAAGTAACGCCCATACCCGCTATAATCCTGATTTAGATGTATCTCTACCCATAGAAAACCTATTTTCAGGACTTTGTCGGACAGCCAAGTTTACTGAAGATATAGACGATAGGAAAGAAAGACTTGAGCGGTTGAATCAGGAATTAAAAAACGCTGATTATATCGAGGACAACCATATCGATGAGCTATCTTCTGGACTGGAACGGACTGTTGAATTGATAGAACAACCTGAGTCCGCCGATCAGAATTTCCCGATAGAAAGAATAGAGGAAAACATAACTATTTCGATAGATAAGATAGAGCGGTTGTTACCACAATATCGAGAGGAGAAAAACGATTATGATCCCGGTCAAGGCCTGTCCTATACGGAAAAGATTTCGTCGGTCACTCATGGGTCCCCACCTCAGTTGCGAGAAGATCTTCAATGTCCTCCTCTGAAGATGGACGTAATCTGTCAAAAGCTCCTTCTGGCGTCTCCAGATTGTCCCAGTCGAGACTCATGTGCGGTCGCTCCTCGTTGTAGAACGTGAGGAATCGCTCCAGTGAACCGAGCCGCCAGCGATGCTTATCGTACGTCTGGTAGAACCGCTCGATCTTCCCGTTCGACTGCGGTCGTCCGACCTTCCCTAAGGTATGCATGATGTCGTTGTCGTGGAGATACCCCTCGAACGCGTGATCCAGATCCGGTCGTTCGTCCTGTCGAGTGTTGACGAACTCCGATCCGTGATCGGTGATGACCTCAAGGATCGGGACCGGCCACTCCCACTGCTCACACACGCTATCTAACAGCTCGACACTGGCGGCTGCGGAACTGCTGTCGGTCTCGATCAGGTCGAAGATGTACCGGGATGCATCGTCCTCGACCGCCAGCACGTGGTCCGCGGTTGTTCCGGTACCAGTCCATGTGGACGGTGACACCGGCGTACTTCCGCTCGAAGCGGACCCACGGCCGCCGTCTGCCCTGTTTGTTGGGATTCTCCGTCACGTGTTCGTACTCCTGGAGGATCGCATGGACGTGGTTGGTGGCGATGCTGAGGCCGTCTCGGACGCGAAGGACGTGGCTGATGGCTTCTGCGCCCGATCCGAGGTGCTGGTACAGGTTGAGAATGCGCTCTTCGAGATCGTCCGGATGATCCGCGTACGGCTTTCGACCAGGTGTGTCAAGCTCCGGGATCTCGCCGCTGTCCCGGTACTGTTTGGCGAGTTGATGGACTCGTCGCCGACTGATGTCGAACTGCTCGGCAACGTACCCGGTGTCCATGTCGTGATCAACAACACGCTGACAGATCCGGGTGACATCGTCCTGGTCAAGCTTCACTTCGCCGGGACGGTAGGCGGGGAGATAATGGCGACGAAATCTTTGGCGTATTCCACAGACTGTAGGGCACACACAACTGAAATAAATGAATGGGTTGCCGACAGCGACGAATATCCAGAAATCGAATCATTGCTCCAATTCCAACAGAACTCGAATGAATTCATCCCATTATATCAGTATCTAAGCCAAATAGTCGATATAGAACGAGAAGATAACCGTCGTAAGTTCTTTTGTCACGCATATAGATACATTATCGACCGATCTGAGAGAGATGAATTTACTTCATTTATCGAAGATAATTGGGTGACAGAAGAAAATATTGGGTTGAGCGAACTGAGAGGTACCCCATCGTTGACTGATGTATTCTTAGGCGAATATCCATGGCATCCGTCCGCCCGTTACCAGAGTCGGTCAATTGATGAAAGCCCTACAGATGCTACAAAGTTAGCAGTAGATCTCAACTGGGAATCTGAATACGATACATCAACACAAGGAGCATATAATATGCTTGTCCCCTCTTCGGAGTTTTACAATGAATTCGAACTAGAATGGAACTTTGATAACTACCATCTCATAGATAGAAATAGCGAATTAGAAATATTTGATCCAACATCACTAAATAAAGAAGATTCATGGAGTCAAAGTACGCTACTTGCCAGCAAGAAACCACTATTATCTCAACTTGAATCCAAGCAGAAGACCATTGTGTGGTCGATCTTGGGAGAAAAAAACGTACTTGGATGGTCTCAATCAGAACATCTTGGATATGTCCGGATTCGGGGCGTATATTGGATTGAAGACGGTGAAATAACAGGTGTAGATGAAGCAGAATTTGTAGAGTCTGGAGATAGCCCGAGTGGAGAGGCTCATTCTGTTCCAGAAGACGGGTCAAATGTTAATGTGGATTTTGATGGCACAGACGATTTTGAATTGGTAGTACGCGGAACTCTAGAAGATATTGAGGGAATTGGTCCGAAAAAGGCAGAAAAGTTGCGTAAAGCAGGTTTCGAAGATCTGCCAGACGTGCAAGGAGCTGCAAGGGATGAGTTACTATCTGTCGAAGGGATTGGTCCGAAACTCGTTGACCGTCTACAGGAAACATCAACTCTATCATATCTCTTCAAAGAAGTTGATTCCGGAAAATTCCAGTCGAACTGATGGTCTGCTTATCTCACCTTGTGACATTATAATTAGGTTCTGTATCAATAGGAATAATTTCTATATCGATCCCATCAGCTAAACTCTCCCGACCCACAACTAGCTGAATAACATTGGCTAAATTGCCAACGACTGATAAGGATTCGAGGACATTCAATGCGTCCGAGGATCATGAAGTCCGCTTCAGCACCGTGTGAGGACATTTTGGATTGCGATTCATTACAGCCTCCAGTATAGAATCAGTTAGGGGTGTTACTATCCTGGTGGCTCGATGGCACCGAGTTGCACCAGGAGGCCCATCACGTCGTTTTGGGCCCACGACTC
>SKNY01000064.1 GCA_007123105.1 Salinarchaeum sp.
TGACGAGGACGAGGGTGGCCGCTAGCATCACCGCGACGACTGCCGCGCCAATGGCTGCAAGCGCTAATTCCCAGTCAATTGACGGCTGGATCGACAATTCAGTTGGCTGCACGCTGGCGACGAGCGCCAGCGCTACGATCACGGAATGGCGCGGCAGATACCGTGCGAACCGGTCGCTCGCCATGCCTGCGGCAATTGCCAACAGGATGACGGCAGCGAATCGTTCGAGAACGGCCACATTGAGCACGCTCGCCAGCGTTGGGGCCAACATAGCCTGCAGCGCGGCCACGGGGACGATGATCGCTCCAATCAACGCTACCGTCGGCAAGTGTTCGACCGGCCGGCCCGTCAGGTCGCTCACGATGACGGCGACCGAGGCCCCGCCCATGAACACGACTGCACCGGTGATGAGGATGCCCGCAAGGCTCTCGAGCACGCCAGCGAGGACGAGCGTGATGAACACCCCGTCGATGAGCGGTAACGCCATTACGAGTACCAGACGGCGTTCTCCCGATGTTAGCACGGCTCTCTGATCGAGCGAACCCCACGATGTTGGTGTCATCGCTCAGGTGGGTCGACCGTTACCCCGGGTCGAGTGGGTGGACACACCGGGGCAGACGCGACACCATGCGCGCTCTGTCTCCTCCATCCAGGTCACCGTCGAAAAGAAGAACCTCGGCCCTGGCATGGACGCGGAACTCGGCCGAGCGTTCGTGGGTGAAACCGGAATGGCGGATGCCATGTATGATGAATCGTCATGGATCTACAAAAACCTGGCGTGGGGCACGTTCGCACGAGCCTGGGGCGGAAAATGCGGATCTCGGAACCCTTTTGCGGCCGGCGTGAGGACCGTTTATATGGGGAACGAACGATCCGGGACGGACACGTTTCGGGGGAAGTTGGAGGTGCCAGAGGCACTGACCTTCGATGACGTGTTGTTGCGTCCTGCTCGCAGTGATGTCGAGCCCGATGAGGCCGAACTCCGCACCCGCGTTTCACGAACCGTCGAACTTGAGGTGCCCGTCGTCTCCGCCGCGATGGATACGGTCACAGAGGCGGAGATGGGGATTGCGATGGGTAGACGGGGTGGCCTCGGCGTCATTCATCGGAACATGTCCGTCGACCAGATGGTCGAAGGGATCGATCGGGTCAAACGCGCCGACGAGCTGATTATTCGAGATGTCGTGACCGCCGACCCCGACCAGACCATCGAGGAGGTCGACCAGATGATGGAGGCCAACGGGGTCAGCGGGGCCCCCGTGGTGGATGAGAACAACCGGGTCCTGGGAATCATCAGTGGTACAGACATTCGACCGTTGCTCAGCGTCGGCGCCGATGACGAGGTTAGAGAAGCCATGACGTCCTCGGTTATCACGGCAGATGAGACCGTGACCGCCCGGGAGGCACTGGATCTCATGTTTGAGCACAAGATCGAACGGGTTCCCATCGTTAACGAGGAAAACCGACTGCTCGGACTCGTCACCATGCAAGGAATTCTCCAGCGCCGTGAATATCAACACGCCGTGCGAGACGAGGAGGGGCGACTCCGGATCGGGGTCGCGGTCGGGCCGTTCGAACACGATCGCGCGGTGGCCGCAGACGAGGCCGGCGCAGACGTCCTGTTCATCGATTGTGCACACGCACACAACACTGCCGTCATCGAACACGCCGAACAGATTGCCGATGCCGTTACCGCCGACGTCGTCGTCGGCAACATCGGGACGGCCGAGGCTGCCGCCGATCTCGTCGACTTCGCCGATGGACTCAAAGTGGGGATCGGTCCGGGAAGCATCTGTACGACCCGAGTCGTAACCGGTGCCGGGATGCCACAGATCACGGCGATCGCGGAGGTTGCCGACGTTGCACACGAGCACGACATTCCTGTGATCGCGGATGGAGGGATTCGGTACTCCGGTGACGCGATCAAGGCGATCGTTGCCGGGGCCGATGCGGTGATGCTCGGTTCGTATTTTGCGGGCACCGAGGAGGCCCCCGGCCGGGTGATCACAATGAACGGGAAACGGTTCAAACAGTACCGCGGTATGGGCAGCGTCGGCGCGATGCAAAGCGGTGACGGGAGTCGGTATCTCAAGGGGGAACCCGAAGGCGATGCCGAGTACGTTCCCGAGGGCGTTGAGGCGGCGACGCCGTATAAGGGGAGTCTCGAGAGTGAACTCCACCAGCTTCTCGGCGGTATGCGTAGCGGTATGGGCTACGTCGGTGCCCGGATCATCGATGACTGCCATCGTGACGCCGCGTTCGTGCGGATCTCGCAGGCCGGCCAACAGGAAGGTCATCCTCACGATGTCGTGATTACCGACGAAGCTCCGAACTACCGGCCGTCGGAGACGCGGTAAGCTCGGCCGTGTCCGGATCGGACAGATGACCGGCGAGACACCCGTCGCAAACCGACGCGTTTGGCTCGTCGCGATCTTCTTGTTCATCGTCGGTGACGGGCTCACTCTCCAGACTCGCGGGCCGTTGTTGCGGAGCTTCGAGGCTGACTTCGGGGTCTCGGAAGCCCTCCTTGGATTAGTGGCGCCGGCCGGAACCATCGGGTTCGTGGTCGCCGTGCTCGTCGTTGGGTTTCTGGCTGGCCGGGTCGACATCACGCGCTGGCTGCTCGTGGGCGTCGGGATTACCGCGATTAGCTTACTGCTGGCCGCGGGTGCACCGGTCTACTGGCTGCTGTTGCTGTTCATCCTTGGACAGGGGACAGCAACGGGCATCGTCCGCGGGCTCGACCGGCCGATCCTCAGCCACCTCTATCCCGATCAACGAGCGCGGATGTTCACGCTCCACTCGCTCGCCTGGTCAGTAGGGGCGTTGTTCGGTCCAATCTTCGTCAACTGGGTGCTCGCCGTGACCTCGTGGCGGGTGACGTTTCTCTTGCTCGGTACGTTCTTCATGCCGTTGTTCGTGTTGCTCGCTCGCATCGAACTCCCGGCAGCCGTCGAGGCTGAACGTGACCTCTCGGTTGCGGCATTCGGCCGGCTCGTCCGAGATCCAGTTATCCTGGCGATGATCGCCGCGATCACGCTGGTCGGGGCATTCGAGGGAATCATCTTCACCTGGCTGCCATTTTACGCCTCGTCATTCATCCCGATGGATCGTGCGAACCTGCTGCTCTCGGCGTATCTCATGGCCTACATTCCGGGCCGCATCTGTTATAGCTGGCTCGTCGATCGGATCTCTGCACTCGTGCTGGTGGTTGTTCTATGCACTGCGGCCGTGCCAGCGGTTGCCGTCATGGTCAGCGGCGTGACGGGTCCGCTGCTGTACGCAAGTGTGCTACTGGCGGGGTTTTTCGCCTCCGGCATGTTCCCGCTCATCTCCGCGTTCGGGATCGAACGCGCCCCGGAGTATACGGGCCCGATCTCCGCAATGGGTACTGGCGGCGCATACGTTGGATTGGCGATCGGCCCGCTGATCATTGGTGCCGCGGCCGAGGTCACGGGAATCGCGGCGGCGATGGGGATCACCGTATTCGTGGCGGTCGGATTGACGATCACGGTCTTGCTGATGTGGGTGCTCGATCGGCTGACCGTCCGTCGGGACCGACAATCTTCGCCCACTGCGGGTGATTGACCCCGTCGGTCGTCGTTGCGCGGTCGCTTGTTGGGCGGTGTCGACGACTCAATCGACGGTCCGCCAGAGATACAGGCTCGCGTAGCTTCGATAGGGGCGCCATCGTTCGGCTCGATCGACCATCTCCGTCCGGGTGATGTCGGCACCAAACAACGCCTCCATGCCACGCCGAATCCCCAGATCCTCGACCGGGAACACGTCTTCTCGGGCCAGACAAAACATGAGAAACATTTTCCCGGTCCACCTCCCGATGCCCCGGATCTCCGTGAGCTCTTCGATGACCGCTTCGTCGCTCATCTCCTCGAAATACTCCACATCGTATCCGTGGGCGATGAACGCTTCCGCCGCATGTTGGACGTATTGTGTCTTCTGTCGCGACAGCCCGGTGTCGGTGAGTTCGGCCGGATCGGCCACTGCCAGGGCCTCGGGGGTAATCTCGAATCGGTCGAACAGGCGCTCGCGAATCGCCGCCGCCGAGGCACCCGAGAGCTGTTGGTTGGTGATCGACACGATTAACCGTTCGAACGGTTGCTCCGCCGGTTCGAGTCGAACGGGACCGTGTTCGTTGATGAGCGGCTCGAGCACCGGGTCGGATCTGAGTGTATCGACGGCCGCCTCTGACATGTGCTCGAAGCTCTCCGGTCTCGACGCTTAGTGGTTCTGTCCGTCGTCACAGCTTCGAGTAACGGCCAGCGGTGTCGTGAACTGGTATCACCCGGGCTTTTTCCGACAACCGATACCATCATTGCCGCGATCGTGCGAGCAACCGGCAATGGACGAAAACTCGAACGAACCTGTCCGGTTTGCGGTGATCGGCGACGTCGAACCGAAACCGGATCCGGTCTTCGATCACCTCCGGACTGCCGTCCGATCGATCAATCGGATGCACGATCGAGCGCCGTTCGATTTCGTCGCGGGCATCGGCGATATTCCTCACCGGGCTAAGGACATTCAGTACGAGATCGCCACCTCGATTCTCCGTTCGCTCGAACCACCCTTCTATCCGATCCTCGGCAATGAAGAACTCGATGGCGGCACCGGTGCCATCGATCAGTTTCTCTCCTATGTTACTGTGTGGAACGACGACGGGACGCATATCGATGACGTCAGTTACGTGCGCCGATTCGGCGGTGTTCGATTCGTCTTCGCCTCTGCGCAGAACGACGGTCGAAATTTTACTGATCGCGAGCTTGACTGGCTCGAAACAGTGGTATCGGCCGATCCTCACGCTCCCGTCGTGGCGTTCATGCACGCGTCTCCGCATCCGGCGTTCCGGAAACCACAACGAGCATCGGTCCGTGATCGGGTCATGCAATTCCTCGAGCATGGACCTGTCCGTGCCGTCTTCTCCGGACACGGCCACATGGGCATCGACCACATGGAGACGATCGCCCACGGGCCTGCCAACGTGGTGCACATCCACGTTCCCGGAATCGAACGGACAAAAACGGGAACGTCGCACGTCCCCCATCTTCGCGTCGGTACGGTGGATGCCGCTGGCCACCTCACTGTCCGCACATTGAACCTTGCCACTGACGCGTTCGAGGATCGATACGAAATCGAGGTCACACCGGACGCGGAATCGTGAACGGGCCGGGAGGGATTTGAACCCCCGACCGTCTGATTAAGAGTCAGACGCTCTGCCTAACTGAGCTACCGGCCCACGCCGCTATCGTATCCGACGGCGGCGCAAATAGGTTGTGTTTCGGCGGGCGTTCATGTGATACTCCATATTTGGCCTTTAGCCTATATACATAGGTGGTCGTCGCAGTCTGGCGATTTCGTCGTCAAGCTGCCGCCGCGAACCGCGGATTGTTAAGTATGAGCACCCATAGTTGGACTACCATGCACGGTGGCATCACCATCTCCGCGATGTCCAATTACGCGATTCTTGGATGCGGTAGCGTGGGTCACCTCGTCGCGGAGGAACTGACCACCCAGGGCAAGGATGTCCTGATCATCGACAAGGACGAAGGGCGGGTCGAAGCGCTCCGAGATCAGGATCTCAACGCCCAGACCGCCGATATTCGCGAGCCTGATGTGGTCGATGCGATTGCCGACCGGGATGTCATCTTGATCCTTTCCTCGGACATCGACGCGAACAAGGCCGCCGTTGAACGCATTCGTGCTGAGAACGGGACTCGGTTTCTCGTTGCCCGCGCGGGCGATCCGGTCTCGCGGGACGAACTCGTAGAGCTCGGTGCGGACAACGTCATCAATCCCTCGACGGTCATCGCCGAATCCGCCCTTCGTGCGCTCGAATCCGGAGAACTCGAGTTCAACGCGAAACGACTCGGTGAGATTCTCGCAGACACGGACGACCGACTCGCGATTCTTACCAACGAGAACCCGGATCCGGACTCGATTGCGAGTGCCGTCGCGCTCGGGGCCATCGCCGAACACTTCGAGATCCCCTACGATATCTTTTATTTCGGTGACATCGGTCAGCAGGAAAACCGCGCCTTTGTAAACTTACTCGGCATCACGCTCCAGCAGCTCGATCTCGAAAACGGCACAGCCTTTGCCGATCACGATACGGTTATTCTGGTCGACACTGCGCTGGCAGAGTCAGATGTGTTAGAATGCTCCGTCGACGCCGTCCTCGATCACGATGATGTCGATCTCGACGACACCGTCGAGTTCCTCGATCTGCGTCCGAATGTGAGTTCAACGTCTACGATTCTGACCAAGTACATCCAGGAGTTCGACATCAGTGTGAGCCAGGAGACGGCCACAGCGTTACTGTACGGTATTCGCTCGGAGACGCTCGATTTCAAACGAGACACCACGCCGGCTGACCTCACCGCCGCTGCGTATCTCTATCCGTTCGCCGATCACGACACGCTCGAGCAGGTCGAATCGCCGAACATGAGTCCGGAGACCCTCGACGTGCTTGCCGAGGCGATCACCAACCGGGAGGTCCAGGGCAGCCACCTCGTGAGTAATGCAGGGTTCGTTCGCGAACCGGAGGTGCTCGGACAGGCCGCCAAACACCTACTCGACCTCGAGGGCATCACGACGACCGCGGTGTTCGGCGTCGGTGAGGACCGGATCTATCTCGCCGCCAGGTCGAAAGACATCCGGGTCGACATCGCCCGGGTGTTGGCAGACGCCTTCGACGAGACTGGCGACGTGCTTGGCCATTCCCGGCAGGCAACCGCCGACATCCCGCTCGGCATCTTCACCGGCATCGAGACGTCAGAGGACACCCGGGAGACCCTGTTATCACTCACCGAAGAGGCCGTAAAGCGCAAGCTCTTCGATGCAATGGGCGTCGAGAGTGGCGAGAGCGGAAACGGAACTTAAACGGCAACTTCTGGTTCTTCGTCCTCTTCCGTGCGGAGTCGTTCGATCGTATCGGTAATAATCACGATGTCACCCACCGATCGAACCCACCGATACGGAATGAGGACTCCTTGCGAGCGACCAACCACGTCCTTGAAGACGTCGCGATTGACGTTGTGAAGGGCGAGACCGGTGACGGCCTCGGCTTCGAGATCCAGGCGGAGATCCTCGACTTCACCGACGTACACGCCATTATTCGAGTAGACCTCGCGGCCAACGAGGGAAGTCAGTTCCTGCGGGCTTTCGTCCATGGCACCGATCGGACGGGTTTGCACTTAACTGTTGGCGGACCGAGTTAGAGACCCATCGCCACGAACGGGATGCCTACGGCCACTAATAATCCTACAACGAATACGACAAAGCCCACAATGACGTCTCGCCCGGTCGATGGGCCCTGGGGCGCGGTCTGTCGGGTCGGTTCCGCTGCTTCACCCATGGGTGACCGTTCCGGTGCACGGACATTAGTTCTGCCGACCGCGGGCGAGCGGATGGATTATACCACTCACGCCTGAACTGGCTAGCGTGCGGCATCCCGCCGTGCGATCGCCATGGTACTCACCAAACGCATCATCCCGTGCATCGACGTGGACATCGACGATACCGGCGAGCCAGCGGTGTACACTGGCGTTCACTTCCAGGATCTCAAGTACACCGGTGATCCCGTTGAGATGGCGCGGGCGTATAACGAGGCAGGCGCCGACGAGTTCGTCTTTCTCGATATTACGGCAAGTGCCGATGGACGATCGACGATGCTCGACGTCGTATCCCGGGTCGCCGACGAGGTCTTCATTCCACTCACCGTTGGCGGCGGCATTCGGACGCTCGAGGACATCAAGGAGACCCTCCGGGCCGGGGCGGATAAGGTCTCGATCAATACGGCTGCGATCGCCGATCCCCCGCTCATCGAGCGTGGCGCGACCGCGTTCGGGAGTCAGTGCATCGTCATTAGCGTCGATGCGCGCCGCCGGTTCGACGAGGCAGGCGAATATTACGCGACGGTGGACGGCGAATCGTGCTGGTTCGAATGTACCGTCAAAGGCGGCCGGGAGGGCACCGGGGTCGACGTGGTCGCATGGGCCCTTGAGGCCGAATCCCGCGGGGCAGGCGAGCTGTTCGTCAACTCGATCGACGCCGACGGCACGAAAGACGGTTACGACGTGCCGCTGACCAAAGCCGTCTGTGATGCGGTCGGCACGCCAGTGATCGCTTCGTCGGGGTGTGGTGGGCCCGCGGACGCCTACGAGGTGTTCGTCGATGCCGGCGCGGACGCGGCCCTGGCGGCATCGATTTTTCACTTCGGCGAATACTCGATTCAGGAGGTCAAAACATATCTCGCCGACCGCGATGTGCCCGTCCGGTTGGCTTAATCCCAGAAGGATCGCGTCCGTGCGTATTGGCGTTCCTGTGCCAGCAGATCCCGGAAGAACTCGTCCTCGTCCTCCCGAAGCTTGGCGATAATCCGGGCGGCGTTGTGGGGACCGACGCCGCGGGCCGCAAGGGCGATCACCGCCTGTTTCCCGTGGCTTTGGACGAGACTCGCTGCCCGGTTTGCCCGGACGGTCATCTCGTGTTGGTCTTCGGTCTTGTCTGCTGACTGGACTGCCTCGACCGTTTCCTGGTCCCACGGGTTCAACGCCGCGATGCGGGTCGATTCACAGCGTGGACACCGGGGTTGATCCGGCGTCCGCCCGACCGTCGTCCGGCGGGTCCACTCACCGCAGTGGACACAGGCGAGGATGATCCGATCGTTCATCAAGCGGTCCTTGACCGTGGCAATCACGCTCGCGTCGGCGTGTTTGGGCGAGAAGAGATCTGCCATCCCGGTCCGACCCTCGAGCCCGATCGGCGTCCGTGACGAGTGCGTGACGATCGTTCTGTCCCCGGCCTGAATGTCGCCGAGCATCCGTGCCGCCGTCTCGAGTGCGAGTTCCTCGTGGATCAGCTCGCGAACCGCCTCCTCGTACATCGGCGTGTCAGCAAGCGCAGCGACGAGCCGCCGCGGTGGCGAGCTCGGCGTGTCCGAATCCCAGTTTTTAATGGCCCCGAACTTGGTTGCCACCTGGGCCAGGCGGAACGAAAGGGCCTCCGAGCGTTTGAGGCTGAGCTCGATCAGACCGCGGACGTGGTCTGGGTCGGTCGTCTCGAGCAGTTCCACGATGGTTTCGGCGGTCACCGAGTGTGGGACGTCGAGTTCGATGCGGTACGGATCGACGTCCAGCCCGATCGACGAACCGGTACGGTGGCCCAACAACGACGCGAGCACGCGACCGATCGTCTCGTTGGTCTGGTGACCAAAGCATGCGTTGATGACCGCTGTCCCTTCGCCCGCCTCCACGACGATCCGATCATGGGTCGGCATCGGTATTCCGCCATCGACGTGTCGCCTGATCGGGTCGAGTGCCGTCTCGAGGGTGGCTGACCCACGAAGCGCTGGCGGGAGCTGTGCGTCGGGATCACTGTCAGTCTCGAGCGCCCGCACAAGCCGGTCACGATATCGCCCTACCGTCTGGGCGACGGCAAACGGAACGGGGATCTCCTGGCCGGTCCAGGAGGGGATTTCGCCGGACGGGTCCTCGATCGGGGAGACGTTGACTCGTTCGCGATCTTCATCGATCTCGATGATCCGCCACATCTCGCCCCGCTGGACGAAAATCTCGCCCGGCTCAGCAAAGTTCACGACAAACCGTTCGTCGAGGGTTCCGATCCGCGACCCCGACGCCATGTCGACGACCGCGAAGTTCGCCTCGTCCGGGATCATCGAAAGATTGGCATAAAAATACCGCCAGGTCGTCCCCGTCTTGGAGACGAGATCCTCGTCTTCGTCGAGCCACACCACGTAATTCCGCGCGAGCTCCTCGATGACGGATCGGACGGTTTCGGGTTCGATGTCGGCAAAGGGGACGGCACTCGTGATGATCTTGTAGATCTCCGCCCCACTGATCTCGCCTTCGTCCATGACGATCCCTGCCACCTGGTTTGCCAGGGTATCGAGGCTGCCATGGTGAATGGCAGCCGGTTCGACGTGTCCGTCGAGGGCCGCCTCGACGATCGCAAGCGATTCGAGGACGTCATCAGCATGCGTCGCGATCACCGTTCCGATCGACCGTTGGTCGGCACGATGGCCCGCCCGGCCGATCCGCTGGAGCAGCCTGGTCACCTCGTGGGGGCTCTGGTACTGGACGACGTGATCGATCGTGCCGACGTCGATACCGAGTTCCATCGAGGACGTACACAATAGCCCGTCGAGTTCGCCGGTTTTGAACGCGTCCTCGACGTCGATCCGAGTGGCCGTTGCCAACGAACCATGGTGGACACCAACGTTTGCACCCATTGCCTTAAACCGCGAACCGAGCGCCTCGGCTGTCTGGCGGGTATTCACGAAAATCAGCGTCGCCGTGTTCTCCTCAACGAGTTCGGTGATCCGACGGACGTGACGAGCGGTTCCCGTGTCGGTCACGAGTTCGCCGGCTAGGTTGTCGTCACCGGCCCCGCTCGCAGGCGTCTCGACTGCAATTTCGAGGCGGCTACCGACGTCGACGGTCCGTATCTCGTAGGATCTTCCGCCCGTCAGGAAGTTCGCCACCCGATCTGGATCGCCGATCGTCGCAGACAGCCCAATTCGCTGGTACGCCCCAGCGACACGTTCGAGTCGCTCTAACCCGACCGAAAGCTGCGCGCCGCGTTTTGAGCTGGCGAGCTCGTGGACTTCGTCGACGACCACGTGCGAGATCGATTCGAGCGCCCGTCGGAGTTTCGAGCCGGTCAACATCGCCTGTAACGTCTCCGGGGTTGTCACCAGGATGTCCGGGGGGTCCTCGGCCTGACGCCGGCGATCGTATCGACTCGTATCACCGTGTCGAACGCCGATCTCGAGATCGAGGGTCTCTCCCCACCACTCGAGCCGGTCGCGCATATCGCGATTGAGCGCCCGTAAGGGCGTAATGTACAACGCGCCGATCCCCTCAATTTCGTCGCGGCCGACAAGGGCATCGAAGACGGGCAGCATCGCGGTCTCCGTTTTGCCGGTCCCAGTCGGCGCGATGACGAGGACGTGGCGGCCCGCCGCGATCGACGGAATGGCGAGGCGCTGTGGCTCGGTCGGCGTCTCGAACCCCAGCGCAGTTACTGCGTCCTGGACATCTTTCCCAAAGGAATCGAAGACGGGAGCCAGTACGCCCTCCTCGGCCATCGCACGTTCTACTGGTGTCGCGTGGTTAAGCCCACCGCCTCTAACTCCAAGGAACGGATGGCGGGTGTTTTTCACGAAGCCCATTGTAGCATGGGTAAGACGATTCAATGGTGCGCGCAGCGCGGAACGAGACGGCCCTGACGGACACCGACCTGGCGTGGTGTCACGCGACCGTGCCGGCGGTCTCGCGTACGTTCGCCATTACGATCGACGTGCTCGACGAACCGATGTCGTCCAGGATCTGCATTGGATATCTGATTTGTCGGATAGCGGATACCATCGAGGACGCCCAGCACATCCCACCCGCAGCAAAAGTCGATCTCCTGGGGCGATTCGACGATGTGCTTGATCCGGACGCGCCGACGGATGCCCAAACGTTCGTCGATGACGTGTCAACGTGGGCTCCCGATGACCCCGGCCCGGAGTGGCGACTCGTCGCAGAGACCCCACGCGTGATGCGGACCTTCGAGGACACTACAACTGCCACGCGGACGGCCATGCGAGGGCCGATGCGCGAGCTTGTCCAGGGGCTAGGGCTGTTTGTCGACCGACACGCGTCCACGGAGGGCTTGCGGATCCGGACATGCAGTGAGCTCGAGGAGTACTGTCACTACGCAGCCGGAACGGTTGGGGAACTCATCACGAACCTCACCGTACTCGGCGCCGACGTCGACGCGGACGAATTGCGCGATCGCGGCCACGCCTTCGGCACGCTGTTGCAGCTGGTCAACATCGCCAAGGACGTCTACGACGATTTCGAGACCGAAAACAACGTGTACCTCCCCTCGAGCTGGCTCGCTGAAGCCGGCGTCGATCAGGAGGCCGTCTGTGATAGCGAGCACAGATCGGCAAGCGCAACCGTGGTGCGGCGAACGGTTGCACACGCCCGAACGTTCGCAGACGACGCCGAAGCATACCTGCATAACGCCCCCTTCCAGAACGACCGGGGGCTGGCAGCGTGGGGCATTCCCTTTCTGTTGGCCATCGGTACCATGCGCGAACTCACTGCCCGGCCGGCGGCTGCCGTTGCTCCGGGTGCGGTCAAGATCGACCGGACGGAAGTGCTCGCGATCATCGAAGCGGTGACAGCCGACCCAACTCCGGAAACGGTGTCAGAACTCCGCGCTGCCGTGGCGGACGGACCCCTTTCGCCGTAGCCAGGGCGTTCGAGCCCGCCCGGTCTAATCTGGATCAACAACGGTTAGGTCGCGGTCGGATGAACATCGCGTATGTACGAGGCGGTACGGCCGTTCCCGTGCGGGCAATCGACGGCCGCTCGGTGTGCGGTTCGGGCCGACTCGTTAGGCTTTGACGGCATCGTCGTCCTTGCGAGCCCAGAGCAAGCCGACCGATCGTGGTGTGCCCAGATTGCTGGGTATGTCGACGTCGATGTCGTCGCCGGCACGAAGCTCGACGAACGGGACAACGGTTCGCTTGCACGGGCGATCCAGACGGTCCGGCCCATGGTAGATCTGGTCTGTGTGGAAGCCGGTTCGCCCGACCTTCGACGATTCGTGTCGACGCGTGACCGGGTAGATGTGTTGTTGGATCCGATTGGGGAAGATGGGCCAATCGCCCACACGGTCGTCAAGCAAGCGACGACCCACGGTGTGATGATTGCACTCGACCTGCAGCCGCTGCTCACCACTCGTGGAGCCGAACGGTCTGTGTACGCGCGCCACCTCCGGGAGCTCGCGCGGATTCTTGCCCACTACGACGCGCCAACGGTCCTGACCGGGCGACCCACTTCTCACCTGGCCATGCGGGGCCCCCGTGAATTGATCGCGCTTGGAACGGCCGTCGGGATCGACGCATCATTGCTCACGCTGGGACTCGAGGCCTGGGCTCCCCGGGTCGAGCGGAACCGCGAGATTCGGGACGACAGCTTCATCGAACCCGGCGTGCGAAGAAACGACCAATGACGCCGACGATCGACGACCACGCCGCCCGTTTCGATGCAAAAGCGACCGCGTATGACGACAGCGAGCGACCGGTCTATGCGGCCTGTGCCTCGCTGGTGATCGCGGCCGCAGATCCCGGCCCGGAGGACGTCGTCCTGGATCTCGGCACCGGTACGGGCGCGATCGCGCTCGCGCTCGCCGACACGGCTGCCCGGGTGGTGGGCCGGGATATTAGCGAAGGAATGCTCGAGCAAGCGATGAGCAAGGCCGCCGGTCGTGATAACGTCTCATTCGGGATCGGCCGTTTTCGCGATCCAGCCTACGAGGGTCCGGCCGACATTGTCGTCTCGAACTACGCCCTCCATCACTTGGACGACGACGAGAAACGCGAGGCAATCACCCGAATCAGCGCATACGATCCGCGCCGATTCGTGCTCGGTGATCTAATGTTCTTCGACGGATACCCGACGACGGATCCGGAACACGATCCAGCGGTGGACGATCCCGCGACCGTCGGCGCCCTCGTCACGATGCTCACCGATGCGGGGTTCATCATCACGGACGTCTCTCCCGTCACTGACCAGGCGGGCGTGATCGTGGCTGAACGACGATGACGCTACCGAAACATCTTCGAGGCCGCTGGCGCTACCTGGCCGTCGGACTCCGTACGTGGTCAGGTGTACCACTCTCGCGGGCGGCCTTCACGCGGGCGCTTGAGGATGCGATTGTGACGCTGTATGGAGATGCTGGCAGCGCCGCCATCGATGCCCGCGTGTATGCGTTTTCGGTTGCTGATGGATACGGGGAGTCGGTCATCCGGGTCCAGCGTGGAGAAGTTGAGCGAGCCCGTGCGGCAGTGGCGACGGTTACGTCTGTCGAGAGTTCGCCCGTCGGGCTCTCCGTCCGCGGTGTCAGCGGTACGGTACGTGGATGTGAAGAAAAGTATTTAGGACGCCAACCGGAACCTCCACGAGAGAGCACTGTCGTATTCGAGGACGCGCAGCGAAGGGCCACCATCCGTGGCGAGACGGCGGATGTGGTGGTTGACGACGCGTTCGTCGGTGCGACCCTCCTCGATCTCGAATAAAACTATGCAGGGACAAGCCCAACAGCAAGCGTACGACAGGGGAATCACGATCTTCTCCCCGGACGGCCGGCTCTATCAGGTCGAATACGCCCGGGAAGCGGTTAAACGCGGCACGCCGAGCATTGGCGTTCGCACACCCGAGGGAATCGTGCTCTTGGTCGATAAACGGATCCGGTCACCGTTAGTTGAGAGCACGAGCATCGAAAAGGTACACAAGGCCGACGATCACATCGGTATTGCGAGTGCGGGACACGTTGCCGACGGCCGCCAGCTTATCGACTTCGCCCGGCGCAACGCGCAGGTCAACCGCCTACGGTACGGTGAACCGATCGGCGTGGAGACGCTCACCAAGGAAGTGACTGACCATATCCAGCAGTACACCCAGGTCGGCGGCGCCCGTCCATTCGGCGTCTCGTTGATTATTGGCGGTATCGAGAACGGCCGCCCCCGACTGTACGAGACCGAACCGTCGGGCACGCCCTACGAGTGGAAGGCACTGGCGGTCGGGGAAGACCGCGGAGAGATCAA
>SKNY01000066.1 GCA_007123105.1 Salinarchaeum sp.
GCCGCCCTGGTCCCCTCGTTCGTCATCGCACAAGTCGCGATCCTCTTTGGTATCCCCGTCTCCTTCAACCAGATTATCGTCAGCGGTGTTACCGGTGCCGGCGCTGCAGCCCACGCAACCGGTGGCATCAGCCGCCGAAAGATCTGGTACACCGTGCTCGCGTGGACCGGTTCCTTCGTCGGCGCACTCCTCTCCGGTTACCTCGGCTTTGGCCTGGTAGCCGTCGTCACCGGCTGATAGATGTGCGAGCGCATTCCCGCGTCATCAGGCGCGGGTCAAGCGGACAGCATCGTGTGACACCACCATTCTCGTCCAGTGCTGCATCTCCCCCTGGTTTTCACATTCGCTCTGGTTGGCTGGGATATATTCCCAACAACTGAGCGATGACATACGGCAACAATGGGCGAGGTGATCAAGACACTCGAACTGAAGCTTATGGACCCAACCGCCCACAAGCGACAGAACCTCCGTGAGACACGGGAGGCGTACCAGCAGGTATTTCAGGCCGCGTTCAACGCGAACTGCACCACACAGGCAGCGGCCAACGATGTGGTCGTCGAGTACGATTTTGAGCGGCTATGCAAAGAACGCGATCAAGAAATACGTCTCGCAACTCTGTGGCAACAGCTACGACGCAAAGGAACTACACGCCGACCACCCTGTTCGGTTCACGAACGACGGGCCGAAGCTCGATTACAAGCCACAGAACGCCATCGAGTGGTACGGCAAAATCCCGCACCACGACGATTACCACCTCTGGATACCGGCACAACCCAATCCCGAACAGCGGGGGTGGCTGGAAGCGTTGCATGCAGGAGACGCAACGATGGGTGAGTGTCGGTTGTTCGACCGCGACGGTGCGTGGTACGTCCAGATAGTCGCCACGCGAGACGTGACGGAATGAGCACCCAGTTCGGCGGAGACGCCGATTGGGATAGCCATCGGGGAAGCCGCATTGGTAACGGTGTGTCACCGTGACGAGCAGGACTCCCCGACTGCACCCAAGCTCTGGAACGAGGACGGCAAGCGAGTTCGGCACCTCCGAGAGACGTACTCCACGGCAACTCGACGGTTTCAAACGCGTGGAAGCGAGCGTAATGTTGAATCATTCGGCGACATACCATGGCGACACATCGACCACATTCTCCACACGGTCACATCGGAGGTCCTCGCGTACACCGACCAGTTCGAGAACCCTGTGCTGGTGCTTGAAGACTTGACGCACATCCGTGAGCACATGGACGACGGCACGTTCATGGACCGCGGGCTTCTCGGCTGGGGATTTGCGAAGCTATACGCGCAGCTTCGTTACAAGGCGGCTGCGAAAGGGATTCGTGTGGAGACGGTGCATCCCGCGTACACCTCGAAGACGTGTCATTGTTGTGGAGCACGTGGTTGTCGTCCGACACAGGCCACGTTCACGTGTTCCAACTCGGCGTGTTGGGTCACGGCATACCAAGCAGACATTAACGCCGCGCTCACCATTGCAGACCGCTACCGTAGTGGAGCGAGCCATTCAAGAGAATACACGAGTGGCGATGACTCGACTGCGGACGGGGCCGCTTGACCGGCCCGCAAGACAGCCATGCCGATGCTGCCACCCTGCAGATGAAGCCTGGAACGGATGCGTCTTGAAACTGAGGGCCGTACTCGGCCTGACATCCCATAGGGGGATTCCTGCGTCTTCAGGCGCGGGAGGAGGTCAATGTTGCGCTTTTTGTGGCTCGCCTGTGTGCCCCACGACTATGTCCGCTCCAGTGACGGCCGAGACGGCGATCGAATACCTCGTCGACCGGGGGTTGCTGGCTCCATCGACTGCGGCACGGTCCCAATCGCTCGGTGGTGGCGTCTCGAACCGTGTGAGTGTGGTCACGTGGTCGGACGGACGAGTGGTCGTCAAGCAACCGCGGTCGAACCTCGCCGTTGCGGCCGACTGGCCGGCCGATCCGGACCGTATTCACACCGAAGTTGCCGCGGCCCGCCAGTGGGCGGACATCCTCACCAATAACGGTCCTGTCATTGTACCAGACGTCCTCGACGAAGATCGTGAGTGCCACGTCGCCGTCGTTGCGGCCGCACCCGATCGCTACACCTCCTGGAAGGAGCGGCTCTTGGCCGGCCACGTCGATGCGTCGATTGCCAGTACGCTCGGCAATGCGCTCGGTACCGTTCATGCGGCTGCAGCCGACGATCACCAGGTGCGGCAGACGTTCCGGTCGGACCGACCGTTCGTCCAGCTCAGACTTGATCCGTATCATCGGGCAACGGCGGCGGCGCATCCGGACCTCGCTGACGCCATCGAGACGGAACGAGAGCGGGTGGCACAGGTCAAACGTACGCTCGTCCACGGTGATTACAGCCCGAAGAACGTCCTCGTCGATCCAACGGGAGCCGATCGTCCGTGGATCATCGACTTCGAGGTGGCTCACTGGGGCGATCCGGCCTTCGACGTAGCGTTCATGCTCAACCACTTGCTGATCAAATCCATGTATCGTCCCGAGGATGGGCCCGCGTATCGACGGGCCGCCCTCGCGGTGTACGAAGCGTACGATCGGGTTACCCCGTGGGATGTCGAATACGAGACGGTCCGCGAACTCGGGGTGTTGATGCTCGCCCGGATCGACGGCAAGTCGCCGGTCGAGTACGTCACCGCGGCGTCGACAAAGAAGACGATCCGTCAGGTGGCCCGACGGATCTTGACGGAGGATCTCGAGTCGATTGACGACGTCGTGGGCGCCACGGTGGAGGCGATCGACGGATGAGCGACCGCGTGATCACGGCCGTCGACGCCTGGGAGGTGCTCGACTCGCGGGGAGACCCGACACTCCGGGTACGCGTGGAGACCACCGGGACCCACGGCACGTTCTCCGTACCCAGTGGCGCAAGCACTGGGAAGTACGAAGCCGTCGAACGCCGGGACGGTGGTGCGCGATATGGGGGTAACGGTGTCCAACGGGCTGTTGCAGCCGTGTGCGATACGCTCGCTCCGGTAGTGTGTGGACATGACGTCACCGAGCAAGCGACGATCGACGAAGCGCTCGTGGCCGCCGACGGGACGGACGATCTCTCCCGGCTTGGCGCCAATGCGATCCTCGGTGTCTCCGGGGCCGTCGCCCACGCGGCAGCAGCCGCACGCGGTATTCCACTCTACCAATCGCTTTCACCGGATGGTCGACACCGACTCCCGCTGCCGATGAACAACCTCCTCAGCGGTGGCGCCCACGCACCTGGCGGGCTCGCGATCCAGGATGTCCTTGCCGTGCCACTCGGGGCGGACACCTATCCCCGCGCGATCGAACAGGTCTGGGAGGTCAGACGGGCACTCAAAGACCGACTCGTACGGACAGGTCACCGGCCGCTGGTGGCCGACGAGGGTGGCTTTTCGCCTGCTCTCCCGGATGCGGGGGCGGCCTTCGAGCTCGTCATCGATGCGATCGAGACGGCGGGCTACCGGCCCGGCCGTGAGGTCGCACTCGCCATCGACGTGGCTGCCGGGGAGTGTTTCACCGGTGGACGCTACGAACTCGCCGGGACGGAACCGCTCACGCCGAACGCCATGGCCGAGACTGTTCGAGCGTGGTGTGATCGGTACCCGATCGTATCGGTGGAGGATCCGCTGGTGGCGGATGACTGGGACGGCTGGCACACGTTGGGGCGCCGGCTCGACGGCGTACAGCTCCTCGGTGATGACTTCCTCGTGACCGACCACGCACGCCTCGAGCGGGCAATCGAGTACGACGCCGCCACCGCGATTCTCGTCAAACCAAACCAGACCGGTACGATCACCCGCGCACACAAGGTGATCACCACCGCCCAAACTGCCGGGATCGCGCCGGTCGTCTCGGCTCGATCGGGCGAAACCGCTGACACGACCATTGCGGATTTGGCCGTGGCGACGAACGCCGGCCAGCTGAAGGTCGGTTCGCTGGCCCGATCCGAGCGGCTCGCCAAATGGAATCGGCTTCTGGATCTCGCCCATCGCACCACGATGGGGTATGCCGGGCCAACCGCACTCGCGACGACCTGACCGGAAGGCTTACGGTAGCGGTTGGGACCAGGACGTGACATGGGCGTCCACACGATTGACTTACAGTATCACGCTGGCCAGGAACGGCAGTCAGGCCAGGATCTCGAGGCATACGTCGAACACGCCCGGGTAACCGGTCGTGCCGTTCTCGGGATGACCGATCACATCGAGATCTACGTCGGGGAAGCGGACAAACCGGGACCATACGACCAGTCGCTGGACGGGCTCCAGGCGTATCACGACGACGTCCGAGCGATGGCCGATCGAAATCCCGACCTCCAGCTCCTGTTCGCGCCGGAACTCGGCTCGCGCTTTGATTTCGATTCACTCCCGGCGCCAGTCCTCGACCTTGCCGACCTGTTCATCTGTGAAGTGCCCGTCCCGTCGATGGATCCGGCGGAAAACACCGCGACAATGTGTGACCGGATGGAGGCGATCGCGGGCTTCCGGGACGCCGTCGATGTACCCGTCTTCTTCGCGCATCCGTTTCGCACCGCCATCAACAACCGGTTGGTCAAACGCGACATCGAACCGTGGGTGGCAGCGCTCGAACCGCAGCCGCTCGACGCCTGGGATGACGCGACGATCGACCGATTCATGACCTTCGACGTGGCGGCGATCGGAGAAACTGCCGCCGGGCTCGATCTTCCCGTCGAGATCAACGGGAACACCCATTATCGCACCCGGGCCTCCAATTTACCGGCAGCACTCGGCGTGTTGCAGGCGGCGTGTCTCACCCTCCGGGACGCGGGTGTTTCCTTCGTCCCCGGTAGCGATCAGCACGGGTTTATGCGCGGGATCGGCCGCTGTGGTGGTTACGTCCCGTGGGAAACGTTCCAGATGATTGATGTCGGACTCGGGGATCTCGACCATCTGGTCGACCTTGGCGTCGATCCGGACCGGCTGTCGTGATCAGGCGATCCGGTTCGCCGGTTCCTCTCCCGCGAGGATGGCGGCGAGGTCTGCGGCCACGATCCGGGCACCGTTCGTAACCGCATCTTGGGTCGATCCGGCGGTGTGTGGCGTCAACCACACGCGATCGAGCCCCAACAGTGGATGGTCCGCCGGTAACGGCTCCTCCTCGAACACGTCGAGTGCGGCACCCCCGATTGTTCCCCGTTCGAGCGCCGCGACCAGCGCGTCGGTGTCAATGAGCCCACCCCGGGCGGTGTTGACCAGGATCGCGTCCTCACCGAGCAGTGCGAGTTCGTCAGCACCAATGAGATGTCTAGTATCGTCAGTAAGTCGCGCGTGTGCTGTGACCACGTCAGCCGTCTCCAGCAGCTCCGATAACGTGACCGGGGTCGCCCCATGCGACCGGACGATCTCCTCGTCGACGAATGGATCGTACGCGAGCAGTTCGGGACCGAATCCACTCCATCGCTCGGCGACGCGACGACCGACGTTTCCAAACCCAACGATACCAACGGTCAGATTGGCTACGTCGCGGGGGAGCCCCGCCGGATCGAATGCGAGAGCCCACTCGCCACGCGCGGTCGATTCGACGTATCGTGGGATCTCACGGAGAGCGGCAAGCGCGATCGCGATCGCGTAATCGGCGACGGCGTTGGCGTTCCGCCCCGGAGCGTGCACCACCGTGATCCCTCGGGTAGCTGCGGCATCGACCGCAATGTTCTCGACACCACCACGGGCCGCACCGACCACAGCCAGGTCGTCACCGGCATCGAGCACCGACGGCGAAACTGGCGCCTTATGTACCACGAGAAAATCAATGCCCTCGAGCCGGTCCTCGATGGCCGTCGTGTCGTAGGCGGCAGGTCCCTGCTGTTCCATATCCATCGTCACGTCCCGGAACGCCGCTGCCGATAGCGTGGCCTGCCAGTCCATCTGGTCGAACGTCATCCCCTCGTCCTCGAGCCGGGATACCGCTCGGTACATGTACTCGCTCGGTTGTTGTGGATCACCGCACAGCAGGCAGCGGTAGTCGGCCATTCAGTCGTTTGCCTCCTGCCGAAGCGCTCGCGTCGTCGGCCGGATCGCGGCCGCAGCTGCCGAGAACGTCTCGAGGCGTGACCGGTAGTCGGCGACCCGGTCCGGGTCGGGGACGTGCTCACGTTCGTGGGTGACCATGCTTGCCACTGCGTCGGCATGCGTTGAATACCTTCCCGCGGCGATGGCTGCACAGATTGCGGCACCGCGGGCACCAGCGGCCTGCCCGGTCGCCACCGAAATCCGGCGGCCGATGACGTCCGCGAACAGCTGACACCAGACTGGGCTGTTGGCACCGCCACCAGCGATGTAGCAGCGCCGAAGGGTCGTCCGCTCCCTGAGCTGGTCCATCCGGATGATCTGGGCGTATGCAACCCCCTCGAACACTGCCCGGAGCATTGCGGCCCGGTCGTGCTCGATCGAAAGCCCGAGAAACGCACCGCGGTCGGTAGGATCGTCTGTCGATCCGTCCAGATACGGCACAAAAAGGACGCCTTCCGCACCCGGGGTCACGCCGTCGACGATATCGTCGACGAGAGTGTAGCGATCCACATCCCGGGATTCGGCCATTGCTGTCAGTGGTTCACAGAGTGCATCCAGAAACCAGTCCAGGCTCGCGGTCGCCGATCGGTTACCGCGGTACTGGATCCACGTATTCGGGCGAAACCGGCGTGCCAGCCCCGGCCCGTCCGGTCGATCGGCCCAGACCGTGACACTCTGGCCCCACGTTCCGACGATGAACGTTGCATCGCCGGGTTGGAACGCACCACACCCGAGCGCGGTCGCCCCGACGTCGTGCAGCCCGGACGCGACCGGCGTCCCGGCAGGAATCCCCGTTGTGTCCGCCGCAGCGGGCGTGATCGAACCACAGGCTTCCCAACTCGGCACCACCGGCGGAAGTCGGCCGACAAGCTTCGCAAGTCCGAGTGCACCGAGGGCATGCTCGGCTCCCGTGCCCGTGGGCAAATCGAGCGCACTTCCTTCCATTTCGTCGGTACTGACGACATTCGTCAACCGATATTTGAGATAGTCCTTACAGAACAGGACGTGGTCGATGCGCTCGAGTGCGTCCGGTTCGTGGGTGGCAAGCCAGGCGAGGAGACTTACTGGATCCGCTCCGAATGGCTCGTATCCGAGTGCCGCAGCCACGGTCGCGGCCGTGCCGTCGGCATCCCAGGACGCGAGGAGATCCGCGGCCCGGTCGTCGGTCGATTTGATGGCCGGGCGGACCGGTGTGCCGTCGGCGTCGAGCGCGTACAGGCCGTGGCCGTGTCCTGCGACGCCCACCCCAATGGCAGGACCGTGAAGCTGGTCGGTCACCGACGCGATGCTGCGGACGGTCGCCGCCCATAGTGCGTCAGGATCGACCTCCCGCCATCCTGGCTTGGGCCGATGCTCCGGTGTCGGTTCACTGGCGCTCGCGAGTACCGCTCCGTCGAGATCATACGCCACGGTCTGGATCGTCGAGAGCCCGGCGTCGACACCTAGCACGTACGCTCCGCTCATGTGCAGCGACTCCGCCCCCGACTTCCTGCAATCGATGCCAGCTCCACGTGTACGGTCGCGATGCGCTCGCGGACCTCGCGACCGAGCACCCGCGGATCGAACACCGCCCGATCGGGCGCCCAGTCTGCGTCTCCGAACAACCGTTCTCGATCGTCATCCACGTCCGCGGGCGGCAGGATTGCCGTGGCGTGCTCGCGGTAGAACACAGCGGCCGTTCGGGCGTATTCGTACTGGTACCGGGTGTTGACGTTCAGCTTACATACGCCGGTTTCGAGCAGTGCGGCAATCTGATCGGCCGACAGCCCTGACGAGCCGTGTACGACCAGTGGCACGTCGAGCCCAGCCGCCCGGAGCGCCGTGTCGATCTCCTCGGCCAGACCGATCCGGAGCTCGAGATCGCGTCCGGCAGCGACCCCGTGTTCGGTCCCGATCGAGACGGCCAACAGATCACATCCAGTCTGCTGGACGAACGCGACGGCTTCGGCCGGGTCCGTATAGGCCGCGTCGGTCGTCGTCTGCCCGCTTTCGGTCCCGGCGATCGTGCCGAGTTCGGCCTCGACGAGCGCGTCGCCTGCCGCCCGAACCTCCTCGACCAGGGTGCGTGTCTCGGCGACGTTTTCATCGAACGGTCGGTCTGACGCGTCGATCATGATCGACGCCGGTGCGGAGTGGGCCGTGACGATTTGGCGGAGTTCCTCGTCGGTTGCGTCCACGTGATCGACGTTGAGAAACACGCCGACATCGCCGGCGAGTGCATCGAGGGACGTACCGACCACGTCGAGTCCGTTCGCTACGTTCCCGCGTCCAAGGTACTCGAGCGTGTCTCGTTTGACTTGAAGGACGAGATCGGTGTTCGACGCCTCCGCGCCAGCGAGCAACCCGTAGGCAATCTCGGGATGCGTAATGTTGCTCGCGATGAAACCGTAGCCGCCGGCATGAGCGGCCTCATAGACGCCGTCCAGGGCCGTCCCACCATACAGAGGCATGGGGGTCGTTCCAGCGGTGACTCGAAAGGTGTATCGACGGCTACCCCGTCGTCGACCAATCCGGTGGCATGAACCTTCTTTAGGCCGGGACGGATTAGTTCGGCCAATGGCCGACACCGGGGACTCGTCGACGTATTACGTCATTAGCGACCTCCACATCGGGGGCGACGAGCAGCTCGAGGAGGTCGATTTTCTCGACGAACTCCTCGCCTTCCTCGAGGAGATGCGCGAACGGGACGAATCGGCCGAACTCATCATTAATGGTGACGCCTTCGGACTGTGGGAGTTTACGGGTGTTACCGGACCCGATAAGTTTGACGTCCTCCTCGAGACCTATCCCGAGCTGTTTTCGGCGCTCGAGCAGACGGGTGCGGAGGTGCCCATCACCCTCTTACCGGGCAACCACGACCACGAGCTCGCCGCCTACGAGGAGTTCGTCGACCGCTTTGCCGAATACAATGTCCACGTAATCCAGGAACCAGAGCTCACCAAATCACTGGCCGGCCGGACGGTCCACTTCGAACACGGCAATCAGTTGGATCCGAACAACCGGTTCGAGGATTTCGGCAACCCCCACGAAAAGCCCCTCGGCTATTATTACAATACCCACGTCATCAGCCGTGCGGGCCACCTTTCTGACCGTGGCCGCTTCAACTGGCTCAAGGACATTCAGGCCGTAACCCCAACCCAGCGGATCGCGAGTTGGCTGGTTTCGAAGTACTTCTATCGGGAGATGAATCCGGTATTGCGCTACGCCGCGGTGCCATTTCTGTTGTTGTTTAACATCAGTGCGCTACTCGCGATCATGGCTGGCCTCGACCTCGCTGGCCTGTGGTCGATGCCGGTTGACCGAACCACCGCATTTCTCGCCGGTTTCGGCCTAGCGGGCACTGCCGTGTGGTGGTTGCTCGCGATCAACATTTCGATCGCGGGCCTGCTCTTACTGGTGGGAATCCCGACGTACTTCCTGGTCCGTGATTTCCGCCAGACGGTCGACCGATTCGGCATTTTCGAGACGGAGTTGACCGTCGATCCAGAGCGCCCGTACGTTGCCGACGCCCGGACCGTCTTTAGCGCTCGTCCGGAGACCGCGATCTACTGCTTCGGTCACACCCACCGCCCGATGATCCGGGAAGTCGAAGGCCGGTTACTCGTGAACTCGGGCACGTGGCTCAAGCGACTGCACCGCCGCGATGTCGTGGCCGGGACGTTACCCCCCGTCTTTTATCCTTCGTACCAGCTCGGTGCGGTCCGCATCGCGGTCGAGGACGAGGCAATCACGGTCAGATTCGAGCCGATCGAGAAGCCGAGCCCGAGTTCGGAGGAATTGACGCTTACCGAACGCCTGTTGACGTTGGGCAGAGAGCCATCACCGACACTCCCCGAGTCGGCTTCAGTTCCGATCGAACGGTCGACCACTCCGCCCGAGCCAACCAGCGAACCCGTTTAATCCGCCAGGAACGCTTCCAGGTCTTCCTGGGACCAGGTGTTGATGACGTCGCCTGGCTCACACCATCCCCGCCTGGCCGTGTGGATCCCATACCGGAGGTTCGCGAACTCGCCGGGCGAGTGCGCGTCGGTGTTGACCGCGATCGGTGCTCCGTACTCGATCGCGGCCCGGACCATCGATCCGCTCAAATCGAGTCGGGCGGGGTGTGCGTTAATCTCGAGGGCAGTCCTCGCTTCGGCAGCGGCAGTCGCCAGGCGCTCGATGGACGGAGATAGCCCTTCCCGGCGGTGGAGCATCCGGCCGGTGGGATGGCCCAGGATATCGATCTCTGGATGTTCGATGGCCCTGACGAGCCGTTCGGTCGCGGCCTCGGCGTCCTGATCCAGTGCACTATGGGGCGATGCGACCACCAGATCGAGCGCTGCAAGGACGTCATCGCCGACGCTGAGCGCCCCGTCCTCCTCGACGTTGGCCTCGACACCAGCGTACAGTGTTACGTCGACGTCCTCGTCGACTGTTCGGATCGCGTCGATCTGTTCGCGGAGTTCCTCGTCGCGCAGGCCAACGCCGCCAACCATGCCAGGACCGGTCGCATGATCGCAGATACCGAGATACGTATAGCCCGCATCCTCGGCCGCTCGCGCCATCTCCTCGATCGTCGCTGCGCCGTCGGACCACTCGGTATGGTTGTGTAACTCGCCGCGAACGTCGGCTTGTTCGATCAGCTCCGGCAACGCGTCCTCGGCGGCGGCGTCGACCTCCCCAGCATCCTCGCGGAGTTCGGGCGGAATCCACGGCAGGTCAAGTGCGGCATACATGCTTTCCTCTGTGTCCCCGGCGACCCGTTCGCCCGCTCGTGGATTGGTCTCTCGTTCGGTCTGGCTGACGCCGGCGATATCGAAGACACCGTACTCGCTCATCTTCAGGTCACGATCGATCGCCAGCTGGCGCAACCGGACGTTGTGGTCGCGGCTGCCGGTGAAATACTGTAATGCCCCACCAAACGTGTCGAGCGGAACGAGCCGGAGGTCGACCCGTACACCGCGCGCCCGCACGCTAGCTTTCGTGCTGCCAGCTTCGAGCACCGTGTCGACGCGTTCCCAGTCGGTGAACGTCTCCACCACCGCTTCGGGTGTGTCGGTGGCGACGAGGATGTCGATATCGCCGATCGTCGGGCGCCAGCGGCGGATCGATCCGGCCACACTTGCACACTCGACGCGATCGTCCCGACGGAGATACGCGAGCAGCTCGTCGGCGACCGGCCGGGCGTGGCCAAGGAGGTGTCGTGTGGAGGCCTCCCGGGCGAACGGGATGTGCTCGAGGATGTTCTGTTCGGTCTTCGACCCGAATCCGCTGACCGTCTGAATCTCGCCTGCCTCTGCGGCCGCCTCGAGGTCATCGAGGGTTGTAATGCCGAGCGCCTCGTAGAGGGCACCGACCGTCTTGGGACCGACGCCCTCGACGGCTGTCAGCTCGTCCATCCGGACGGGGAGCTCGTCGCGGAGCTCCTCGAGTTCCTCGATTTCGTCGGTTTCGATGTACTCGACGATCTTGCTGGCAATCGCATCGCCGACCCCTTCGATCTCCTGGACGGCATCCTCGCCCTGGCGCACCAGCTCTTCGACGTCAACAGGGTGGTCCCGTACGTGTTCTGCGGCCCGTCGGTACGACCGGGGCTTATATTCGACGTCCTGTGCATCCAACAGGTCGGCAAACTCCTCGAGGAGCGCTGCCACTTCGACGTTACGCGTCATCGGTCGACTCCGCGGTTGATGTCATTTCCACGGGCCTGCTGGACGAACGCCCGCCAACGAGCCTGATCCTCGACTTCCTTGGCCTGCATCTGTGCCTCGATGTCCTCGTCCCTATCGGCGTTCGCGAGCGCCGCAAGGGCGCGATCGATTCCGATGATGCTCTCGGCAAGCGATTCGGCGGTCGCCCGATCGAGCTCAGGGTCGTCCTCGATCCGGTTGCGGCGAGCGAGCCGTTCCCGGCGGAGGGCGACGACGAGGTCGTCGATCTCCGCGTGTTCCTCGGGAACGACCCGACCTGCGGACTGGACGGCGATGACGCGATTGCGGAGGGACACCTCCTCGCCCTGGACGGTGAGCTGGTCTGGAATCGAGGCACCGACGGTTGCCCCGTCGCGCTCGATCCGTTCGATCAGCGCGGTCCGTTCGTACTCCTTCACGGGGGACGCTTTGTCGGCCACTGATGAAAGCGTTCGGTCGTCGGGCACCAGAACCGCTTTTGCAGTCCGTCGAGAACCACAAGGCAATGCCTCCGTGTGACCGGTGTGGGACGGTTTCCGATCTCCCGTATCGGTGCCGGTACTGTGGCGGGACCTTCTGTGGCGAGCACCGGTTGCCGGAGAATCATCGGTGCCCGGGCCTCTCTGAATGGGGCGACCCCAGCGGGGTGTTCGACAGTGGTTTCGACGCGTCGGCCCAGAACGCCGGCGCAGATCGGTCAGAGTCGCTGCTCGACCGGCTCGGCATCGATACCGGTCCCGGTGGGCCGGTCGCCTACGTGCGGGGAAACGTCACGTTCATCGCGTTGGCGCTCATGTGGGTAACCTTTCTGTTACAGCACATCGTCATGGCGGCCTTCGGTGGCCCCGTCCACGACGCCATGTTCGTGTTGCGATCCGAGCAGTTGGTGTTCGTCTGGACGTGGGTGACTTCGGTGTTTGCCCATGGGTCGTTCGTCCACATCGTGTTCAACAGTATCGTCCTCTACTTCTTCGGCCCGCTCGTCGAACGCAAAGTCGGCAGTTTGAAATTCACGATCCTATTTCTCGGAGCGGGGATCCTCGCCGGCATCGCCCAGGTCGGTATCTCGCTCCTGATGGGCGCACCGAGCGCGGTGGTCGGTGCCAGCGGCGCTATCCTCGCGATTATGGGCGTCCTGACCGTTCTGAATCCGGACCTCCGGGTGTTGCTCTTCTTCATTGTCCCGATGCCGTTGTGGGTGTTGACGATCGGTTTTGCTGCGTTCTCGGTGTTCGTGATGATCGGTGCGGGTATCGGCGCGGGGAACATCGCCCATCTTGCCCACCTGGTGGGCCTCGTCATCGGGCTCGGGTACGGTCACCGGCTGCGCCAACAGGGCACCAGCGTCCCTGACGAGCTCCGCTTGGGCGGGGGCCGACCCCCCCGCGGCCCCGGCGGTCGTGGGCCATTCTAGATGGTCCTCGCCCACCCCGAGCTCGTGCCAACGGCGGATCTCGACCGGGACGCAATGAACCGGCTCCAACGGGTCGTTGCCGAGACCGCGATCGTTGCAGACGAGGGGGTGCCTGCGACGATCGACGCCCGGGTCACCGTCGCCGGCGTCGATCAGGCGTTCTCGGACGAGGCAGTCGTGAGTGCCGCCGTCGCGCTCCGGGCCGGTGAACCCATCGATCGGACCGTCGTTCGACGGCCGATCGTCCTCCCGTACATCCCCGGATATCTATCGTTCCGTGAGGCCCCGGCGAGCGTCGATGCGGTAACGGGGCTGTCCGACCGTCCCGACCTGTTAGTCGTCGACGGAAACGGCCTGCTCCATCCCCGCGGGGCGGGCATCGCGACCCACGTCGGCGTCATTCTGGACATACCGACCGTGGGTGTGGCAAAGTCATTGCTGTGCGGGAGGCTCGACGGACCGGAACCCCCCTACGAGACCGGGACCCGCGTCCCGATCGTCGCCACCGACGACATGGCGCTGCCGTCCGGATCGACGATCGGGTACGCGGTCCAGACCAGACAGTGGGACACCCCGGATCGCCACATCAATCCCGTATACGTCAGTCCTGGCCATCGGGTGTCCCCCGAGACGGCCGTCGATCACGTGCTCGCGACCGTCGCCGGCCGAAAGCTTCCCGAGCCGATCCGGCTGGCCGATCGAGCTGCTGGTGAGGCCGCCCGTAGCGGACTACATCGATAGCCACCATTATTTCGACTGCTTCACATGGTAGGGTATGGACCGATGCGTCGTGCTGACGGGGTGCTCGTCGGGGATCGGTGCCGCGACGGCAAACGCCTTTCTCGATGAAGAGTGGACGGTCTACGCGACGGCTCGACGCGAGGAGGATCTCGCAGAGCTCGCCGATTCCGGCTGTCATACGGCCAGCCTCGATGTGACGAAGCCGGAGACGATTCGGTCAGTTGTCGACGCCGCGCTCGAGGACCCCGGCCGCATCGACTGTCTGGTGAACAACGCCGGGTACGTCCAGCCGGGGCCCGTCGAGGACATCCCTACGGTGGGGCTTGATGACCAACTCGGGGTGAACGTCCTCGGACCACACCGGCTGACACGGGCGGTATTGCCCCATATGCGCAAGCGCGGTGACGGGACCATCGTGAACGTTACGAGCGTCTTGGGACGGGTCGCCGTGCCCGGCGCGGGTGCATATTGTGCATCGAAGTTTGCCCTGGAAGCGTTGAGCGACGCGCTCCGGTCCGAGGTTCGGGAGCTGGGCATCGACGTCGTGGTCATCGAGCCCGGGATGGTCGAAACCGACTTTCGCGAACGCGGGGCCGAAGCGCTCGAAAACTGCACGCGGACCGAGGATTATGCGGCATTGTACCAACTCATCGAGGACTGGGAGGCCGCAGACGGGTTCGGCCCGACGGCCATGGACGCCCGGACGGTTGCGGAC
>SKNY01000077.1 GCA_007123105.1 Salinarchaeum sp.
GCTCACCAACAAATCCACGCCGATGACGGCAATGTCAAGCACATCAGCGACGCGTTCGGCCAGCCGGATGACGTCGTCGTCCGGCGTCACGCCGGTTGCAATGGCGCCGCGGTGAACGTTGTGTTTCCACTGGCCGTCCGCCCGCATCGGGGCCGGCAGCCGGCGTTCGACGGCCCCGGCGTACGTGCCGTCGATAACCATCACGCGCAGATCGCGGGCCTCGGGCACGTACTCCTGGACGAGAAAGGACTTGTCACCGGTGGCGACGAAGTCGTGGACGAGATTCAGGTAATCGACGATGCCAAGAAATGAATCGAGATCCGTCGCTCTGGCGACGCCCACGCCGCGAGTCGCCGAGTTGGGTTTGACCACCACTGGGCCGTCGAACTCCTGGTAGACGTCCCGCAACGCGGTCTGCTCGGCCGGATTGGAGACGTACGTGGATCGGGGCACGGCCAGCCCTGCCCGGTCGAGCGTTGCCAGTACGCCGGCCTTGTTCCGGGACCGAAGGATCGCACCACGTCCGTTTACCCACGGGATGTCGAGATAGACATCGAGGACCGCACCTTCCATCAGCCGGGCGGGATACACATAGCCCACGTCGAATCGCTCGTCGCCCCACGGTCGTGGTTCGTCAGTTAGACGAAACGTCCGCTCGTCGGGTTGGATGTATTCGGCGAGAATCCCGCGATCCGACAGCGGTGGTCTGATCCGTTCGAAGGTCTCGGCCTCGGTGGTCACGGCGAGCCGGAGCGGTGACGGATCGGCCATCGCGATCGGCCTAGGCGACGAGCAGTTCCTCGCCGCGTTCGACCGTAATCGAACACGGCGGCGACATCTTGTTGTACGCCCGCCGGAACGCCTCCTTGACGACCGGCGCGTCGTCGACGTCACACCACGCCGTGAACACGCGATCGCCTGTTTCGATGCGAGCGGCGGTGCCGACGACCTTACCGAACGCCTGACGCATGCCGTCGGAAACCCGGTCGGCGCCGGCACCGGTGGCCTGTTTGTTCTCCCGGAGCACGTGGTGGGGGAACTTCCGAAGGATCATCTTGTAGTTCCCCTCGCCGAGTTCCTTGATCAGATATCGATTGGCCGACAGCCGGGCAGCCTCAAGGGCGCCGTGGCGGATCTGGCAGGCCTCGTCCACGGAGAGGGAGATCTGGACCGGGTAGTCGTCGGGATCCGCATCGTGGTCACCCATCTTGTACTGGGCGATCTTCGAGCCGGGGATCCCCGTGATGTACTCGCGTCGGGTGTACGGGGGCTTCGAGATGTCCCGGTACATCGAGGCAGGTTTCTCGGGCATGTTCTTGCAACATCGGACGCCGACCCAGCGAATAAAGGCTTCGAAGGTCGAACGGCCCGTCCACGGGCATCTGAGTGCGTCAAGCCGTCGCACTCGGCCGTGCAGAACCAGCGAAGCTATGCGGCCACCTGGTGCGTATCGGACATCGACGGACGACGATGGACGAGGAGGCCGACACATCCGAACACATCCCGACTCGCGACCGGTCGGTCAACGTCACGGACGGGCCGTTGCTGGTACCGATGCTGGTCTTGGCCGCGCCGGTGGTGGTGGCGTACACCCTCGATATGGTGTATTACCTGGTCGACCTCTACTGGATCGGCTATCTTGGCACCGATGGCGTGGCGGCGGTCTCGTACGCCTGGCCTATTGTGTTCCTGTTCACCAGTATCGGGTTGGGGATCACGACCGCCGGAACCGTCCTCGTTGCCCAGGCGAAAGGCGGTGGACGGCTGGGTACCGCCGATCACATCGCCAGCCAGACCCTGACGGTCGTGACGGCGTTCGCGATTGTCATCGCCGTCGCGGGCTATGTGTTGACCCCGATGACCGTCAAGCTGATTGGCGCCACACCGGGCACCGATCCGCACACCTGGGCCATCTCTTACGTCCGGATCACGTTTCTTGGCATGGTGCCGATGTTCTGGTTCTTCGCATTCGATGCGCTGGCTCGGGGGTGGGGCGACACCAGGACGCCGCTGTATCTCGTCACGATTAGCGTGCTTGTGAACGTCATCATCGACCCGTTTGCCATCCTCGGATTCGCCGACAACCCCGTCTTCGGCTTCCTCGGGATGGCCACGCTCGGCGAGACGCTGTATGCTGCGACCGGATTCGACGGCTACGGCGTCGCCGGTGCCGCCGGCGCGACGGTGTGTTCCCGCACCATCGGTGCCGTAATCGGCGTCTGGCTGCTGTTCGACGGCTCGCTCGGCCTCGCCGTCGAGCCTGCGATGCTCAGACCATCCCTCGATCCGATCAGACGGATCGGCACCGTCGGCCTCCCCACCTCGGCCGAGATGGGACTCCGTGCGAGCGGCATCGCGGTCATGACTGCCATCATCGCCCTCGAGGGCGATCGCGCCATCGCCGCCTACGGCATCTCGGAGTATCTCGCGGCCTTGCTGTTGCTCCCGGCGATCGGCCTCGCCCGCGGGATCGAGACGGTCGTCGGCCAGAACCTCGGTGCGGGGTTGACCGCCAGGGCGTGGCGAGCCGTCGGCCTCGGCGCGGGCGTCGTGGTCGTCGTCTTTGCGGTGGTGGTCGCAGCCGCCTACCCGGTCGCAGAATCGATCGCCGCCGTCTTCCTGGCGGCCGAATCGGACGACACCGCGGCAGACGTCATCAGCATTGCGGCAGCGTTCGTCTGGATCGTCGGGCCGACCTACGTGTGTTTGGGGGTCTTTCACGTCGTCCTCGGCGCGTTTCGGGGGAGCGGCCACACGCGGTTGGCACTCGTCTTTGCTGCCGTCGAGTTGTGGGCGATCCGGATCCCGCTGAGCGCCGTTGCCCTGTTGTGGCTCGGCACCGACGTCGTCGGGGTGTGGTACGCCTTTGCGGCTTCGTACGTTATCTCGACGGGACTCGTCATCGTGTGGTTCCTCCGTGGGACCTGGACGGACCCCTTTGATGCAGCTCGGTGAGCCGCCGGATGCACCACCGTTATCCCGGTCGCCGGCAAGCCGACGTCGTATGGAACAGCGACCGATACGACGGTGGACGCGAGGTAGATCGTGACCGATCGACAGGTAGGCATCGTCGGTTGCGGTGGGATGGGACGAGCGCACGCAACGGCGATCGCGGCCGTGGACGGGCTCTCCCTCGTCGCCGCTTGTGATCGCGACGATGCAGCGCTATCGTCGTTCCGGACCGAGGTCGGCCCCATCGACGGGTATGACGATCACACCGCGATGTATGCGGACGCCGACCTCGACGTCGTGGTCGTCGCGACCCACGCCCGAGCACACGCCGGACCGGTCGTCGACGCCGCGGGGCACGGAATCGCCGGTGTCCTGGTCGAGAAGCCGATCGCACTCGACCTCCACGAGGCAGACAGAATGGTCGACGCTTGTGCGGCAAGCGGGACGGTACTCGCGGTGAACATGCAACAACAAGTCGACCCGAATGTCGTCCACGCGCGGGCACTCATCGAGGACGGTGCGATCGGTCGGATCAAACACGTAACCATCCTGGACAAGGGAGGACGACCAGCCGGGAACTCATTGATGGAGATGGCGATTCACCTGTTCAATTTAACGCGGTATGTCGTGGGAGATCCCGAGTGGGTGACAGCCCAGCTCACGGTCGAGGATCGACCCGCAACGCAGGCGGACATCATGCCGAGTCGAGAACTCAACCCCGGTGACCGCGATTGTGGCCTCGTTCTGGGCAAGCGGGCGACGGCAACGTTCGGGCTCGCCGGCGGCGTGACCGCGAGTTTCGCGAGTTTGGCAGAGGAGGATCCCGATGCCGATCGCTGTGGCCTCGAGGTCCTCGGGACCGACGGTCGGATCACCATCCGGGGCAGCCTCCCACCGAAGGTCTACCGGTCTACACAGGAACCGTGGCTCCCCGAGGAACCAATGATTCGGCTCGATGTCGGCGAGACGGGTCGGGAGAACCTGCTCGTCGTGATGCACGAGAGCCTAATCCGTGCCATTGACGAAGGCGAACCTCATCCGGTATCCGGCGTGGCAGGCCGGACGGCCCTCGAATTCGTGATGGGAATCTACGAGTCGTACCGCCAGCACGGCACGCGGGTCGAGTTGCCGCTCCAGGAGCGAACACATCCGCTCGACGTGTGGCGCGAGCAGTAGGCCTATGGTTCGAGTCGGTGGGCCTCGAGTACCGAATTATCGATCGTAACCCCGAGCCCGGGCCGGTCCGGGATTGTGGCGTAGCCGTGGTCAATTTCGAGCGGATCCTCGAGCAGGTTTCGGCTCCAAGACGGGTGAAACGCCTCTTCGAAGGACTCCTGAATCATGAATGCCGAAGTAGTCGCATCGACGTGCAAGGCAGCGTGGGTCATCACCGGGCCGGCCGCGTTGTGCGGTGCAAAGCCCACCCGATGCGACGAGGCCATCGCAGCGATTTTGACAAGCTCCGTAATCCCGCCGGCCCGGCCGACGTCGGGCTGGACGACGGTCACATCGGTGCGTTCGAGCAGTGATGTGAACCCTCGATGCGTGACAAACTGTTCGCCGGTGGCGATCGGAACCGGTGAGGCGGCCGCCACGCGTGCCAGTGGCTCGAGTTCCGCCGGGACGGGCTCCTCGTAGAAGCCGGGGGCAAACCGTTCGAGCGCCCGGGCGGCCGTCAGTGCCTTATCCACGGCGAGATGACAGTGACCCTCGATGAGCAAGTCGACATCGTCCGGCACCGCGTCGGCCACGGCCTCGATCGCCGATAGCGTTGCGGACAGCTCACGCCCCGTCGTGGTCGGCCCGTCCCCCCACTGGAACGGACTGAATTTAACCGCCGTATACCCCGCCTCGGCCACCGACGCGGCCGCTGATGCCAGTTCGTCCTGGACATCGGGAAGGACAGTCTCGAGCGCCTCGCCCGTATGGTACCGGTCGACGATCTCCCGGGCGGGAAAGTCCCAGCCGTTCGCATACAGTCGGACACGATCGCGACATTTGCCACCCAGCAACTCGTACACCGGAACGCCGAGGGCCTTTCCCTTGATGTCCCAGCACGCCATGTCGAGGCCACCGGCGATCGTCGTCGTGAACCGGTCGTGCGGGTCGGCACCGACGATGCCACCGACACCGAAGAGCTCCTCGGTCTCGAACGGATCGGCGCCGACGATCCGATCGGCGACGCGTTCGACATCCGCCGGGTGGTGGGTGGTCCGGGGGATTTCACCCACCCCCGTAATCCCAGCGTCGGTGTGAACAAATACGAACAGCCACGGACGGGGGCCCTCGATCAGGCACGCCTCGACGTCCGTGATGCGAAGATCTGACATACCGGAGCCGGCGGCGGCCGCCGGCAAAAAGGTTTGTAGCCCTACTCGGAATCGTCGATCCAGATCCGTAGCGCGATCTGTTGGGGCAGTGCCACCGACTCCCCGCCGTCTGTGCGGACGGTGTACATCCCGAACGGAGCGACTTCCTCGATCTCGACTGCCATGCCCGGTTCGATGTCGCGGTCGGCCAGGTACTCGAGTACATCCGGATCGCGATCGCTCACGCGTTGGATGACGACACGGGTACCGACTTCGCAATCGGCGAGCGTAGTCGAGGAGCGAGCCGCGGGCGGCTCGAGATCCACCGACGGGATCGGATCGCCATGGGGGTCGACGTTCGGGTCCGTCAGGGTCGCCGCCATGCGCCGTTCGAAGTCCTCGCTGATGTGATGTTCCAGCCGGTCGGCCTCTTCGTGGACCTCGCTCCACGGGTAATCGAGGTGTTCGGTAAGATACGCCTCGAGCAGGCGGTGGTGGCGGATCACCTCCAGGGCGACGCGTTGGCCCTCGGGGGTTAACTCGACGCCGCCGTATTTCTCGCGATCGAGCAGCCCCCGCTCGGCCAGCTTTTCGACCATACTGGTCACGGTCGGCGGGGTGACCTCGAGCCGGTCTGCAATCTCGGAGGTCCGGACGCGGTCATCGGTCTCGGTTTGGAGGTGATAGATGGTCTTGACGTAATCCTCCATGACCGCGCTCAGCATCATCCCTAGGGAGTTGCGGGGTGATGACAGTAAAGGTGTCGCGAATCGAAATTCGTCACCGCAATAACGGGGCTGAGGGGAGTAAGCCCCCTTCTGTTTTCCCGGCATTCGGCTAAGCGTCCACGTCCTGCCAGGCTACCTAACGCGTGGACTTGCACCGGTGGGGGTGGCCGTTCCATCCATTCTCGTGGGTCCACTCTCGGCGGGTTAGCTGGCGTTCCTTCGCGAGCTCGCTCGGAACGCGGTCGCACACCTCATCGATCGCCACGAGGGGTCTCGTTGCTGTTCCAGCGCCGACGGTCTCCCGCCCCGGGCTTGCGCCCGGCCACCTGCCTGGCGGTGGGGGGACTTTCCTCACCAGTCGCGATGCGACCGGCGGAGGCCGGGCTCCCTCTGCCAGTATTGACTAGGGCCAGCCACGATAAAAAGCGCGTGGTCGGTTCAGTCAACGACCTCGATCGTCGCGGATTGCTCCTCGCTCTCCGTATAGCCGTACCGAATCGCCCGCGTCCGAATCGCGTGGGTCCCCGGTCCCAGTGAGATCGGACCATCGAAAAGTTGCCACCGATCGTGTTCGTCCACAATGCGATAGACGATCTGTGCCCCGGCAGTGGGACAGTACAGCTGGACGTCAGCTGGGCTCGGAATGGTCACTCGATCGGCGACCGGCTCGGTTGCCCGATCGGCCGAACTGTTGGAGATGATCGCCGGTGGATCGGTCCGCGGTTGCTCGCCGCCAGGCCACTGGTGGGCGAGCATCGCCTCTTCGGCCTCAAGTCCCCGATCGCCCGTCTGCTCGATCCACGAATCGAGTGCGGTGCGCAACCGATCGAGGACGTCCGCAAAACCGGCGTCGGATGCCAGATTCTCGACCTCGTGTGGATCGGCGGCCAGATCGTACAACTCTTCGGGCGGTCGCTGTCCCGCCGCCCACGCGGCTGCCGGGCCTTCCAACGTCCCGCTGGCCCGACCAGCAAGCAGCTCGGCCATGATCGGGTGGCGGTTCCGATAGTCATTCCAGAGGACGTACGGTCGCCCGGCGTAGTAATTACGGACGTACTTGAATCGTCGGGTCCGCACCGCCCGCGAGGTGTCGTGAAACTCGTCGTGGCGATCGCGGGCCGCGAACACGTAGGACCGCGTCGGCGTGTCCCCGGGGAGAAACGGCTGGCCGTCCATGTGTTGGGGGACGGCGTGACCGGCCAGCCGGAGGACGGTCGGGGCGACGTCGACGAGGCTGACGAGTCGACGGTCGACGGTCCCCGCCTCGATGTGGCCAGGCCAACGGACGATCATGGGAACGGCAGTCCCCGAATCATAGAGCCAGCGCTTGCCGCGTGGCATGCCCTCGCCGTGATCGCTGAACAGCATGATGACGGTGTCCTCGGCCAAGCCGGCCGCGTCGAGCTCGGCGAGCAGTTCCGCTACGCGCTCGTCGGCGCGTGCGAGGTTATCGTAGTGCCGGGCAATCGTGTTCCGGACCCGTGGAGTGTCAGGAAAGTACGGCGGTACCGACACGGCGTCCGGGTCGGTCGCCGGTGGCTCGTCCGGGTCCCCGAACATGCCGCTCTCGTGCGTCATCGTCGGGTTGAATACGGCGAAAAACGGGCGATCCTCCGGTGCGTCCCGCCAATGGGCGTCCTCGACCATCCAGTCGGGACGACCGTCGTCCCAGCTGTTGGCGGAGCTGCAGATGTCGAACGCCGAAATGGGTGTGGCGTGACAGAAATCCGTCGAGCCGGCCATGACCGTAACGTAGCCAGCCGAACGGAGGTATTCGCTGAGAAAGCGAACGTACGGCGGTGGCGTCGACTCGTATCCGGGACGGCTGCCGGTTGGTTGTGATGTCCGATGATGCTGGGCGCCGATGGCCGTTGGATAACAGCCGGTGTGTAGCGCTGCCCGGCTGGGCGAACACACCGGAGCGGCACAGAATGCGTTCGGAAAGCGGCGACCGGCGGCGGCTAGTCCATCGATCGTCGGCGTGTCGGCGACCGGATCGCCGTAACAGCCGAAACGAGGGCTTGTATCTTCGAGGACGATCCAGACGACGTTTGGCGGGTCCGATTTTGACATACCGGACCGGTGCACCCACGGTCGATAAAAGGTGCGGTGGCGCTAGCGCGCGTCGGCCGGTTCGTACTTATCGCCCGGATGCACGCCATCCTGTCGATCGGCGACGGCTCCGTCAGGTTTCGAGACCGGTCCGTCGAGCAGCGGATCGTCCGTTTCCACCATCCAGTCGTGCACCTGGTTAGCGAGCGATTCCCGAACGTCAGCGTGGGCGGGATCGTCGGCGAGGTTCGTTCGCTCATTGGGATCGTGATAGAGATCGTACAGCGCGACGCGGGGCCGGTTCCGTTCGAGAAAACCCCGCTCCATCAAGAACCGCTTTGACGGTCCGTCGTCGGTGTTCGGTCCGACCTCCCTGGTGTAGGCCTCATCGAACCGTTCGATGTACTTGTACCGGCGGGTCCGAACGCACCGCTTGGGTTCGTAGGCGGCGTGGTAGGTGACCTCCGAATAGACGCGTTCGCGAACCATGTCCGCCGAACCCGTCACCAACGGCAACAGTGAAACACCCTCCGTTTCCGGTGGGACCGGGACATCCAACAGCTCACAGAACGTCGGATACAGATCCATCGTCGAGGCCAGTTCGTCTTCGACCTCGCCGGCCCGGGTTCCGTCGGGGAACCGCATTACGAGCGAGACACCGATGCCGGCGTCCCACAAATCACATTTCATGGACGGAAACGCGATCCCGTGGTCGGTCGTGAAAACGACCACGGTATTATCGAGGTGGCCACCCTCGGCGAGGCCGTCGACGACGAGGCCCACACACTCGTCGACGTACTGGGCGAGGACGTGGTAGGCGGCCATTTCCTCGCGGACCGCGGGTACGTCCGGGAGCGGCGCCGGTGGCTGAACCCGGTCGGGATCGACGGTCGTCTGTTCGAGTGGCATCGGCTGGTGGGTGTTATACAGGCCAACGGACATGAAGAACGGGTCCGCATCGGCGGGGCGTTCTCGGAGGAACGCTCCAGCCGCGTTGGCGTTGGCGAGATCACGGGGTGTGGCGTCGTTACCGTCTACCGTCCGGCCATCGAGGATCGAATCGTCTCGCTCGAGTACGGTGTCGTACGTGAGCTCATCGTGCCAGTCGTCCCCACGCGCCTCGTGTTGTTGGCCCGAGAGGACGGTTTCGACACCGTGTGTTCGCAAATAGTTCGCGAGGTGGCGATCGGGATCGGCAAGCGAAAATCCACGGTGGGCGAGGCCAATCATCCCGTTAACGTGAGGCGACTGCCCGGTCATCACCGCAGACCGGCTCGGCGAACACGTCGGCCCGGCACAAAATGCCTGGCGAAAGAGAAGCCCATCGTCCGCGAGTGCCTCGAGTCGGGGAGTGTCAATGTTGTGGCCGTACGGACCGATGTACCGGCCTGTGTCGTCGGTGTGGACCATCACCACGTTCGTCATGGCACGGACGTTTCGGGGCCGCACATTAACGCTATGGATCGATGACGACGCGCTCCAGCGAGACGACCTCACCAGTCGAGGACGCTGGATCGCCGACGACGCGGCCGAGACACACCGCAGCGCCGTCTGGTGTCTGACAGCACACCAGCGGTTCGTCGGCGGGGTCAACGGCCGGCGCGTCGATCACCCCTGGGGCATAGACCGGCGCACCGTCGGCGACGGCGTCGGCCGCCGAGGGCGCAATGGTCACTGTGGGGAGGTGCTGGATGGCCCGTTCGGCGGGATGGAGGATGCCATCGAGCGCGGTTGGATCGCCAGCATCGGCATATGCGACTGCGTCCGCTACGTCGTACAAGGTTACCAGGTCCCGATCGTCGAAGGGGGTCGTGGCCGTCCGGCGGAGTTCCCCCATGTGGGCGCCGGTCCCGAGGGCTAGGCCAATGTCGTGACAGAGCTTCCGGATGTAGGTCCCACGTTCGCAGTCGATGCGGAGCAGTACGGATCGATTGCTCGTCTCCAGCGGTTCGAGGGCGTACACGGTGCGGGTCCGCAACCGTCGCGTGACGGCACTCTTGCGCGGTGGTTTCTGATACAGTTCGCCCTCGAACGCCGCCAACGTGGCTTCGAATCCCGCCGGGAGGTCATCGTGTAACTCGAGGACCGCCACATACTGCTTGCGGCCGCGGACGAGCGCCTGTGCAAGCCGCGTCGCGTCGCCGAGCAGCACGGGGAGACAGCCGGTAACCTTCGGATCGAGGGTACCGGCATGACCAGCCCGGTCGATATCCAGTAAATCCTTTACCCAGCTAACAACCTGATGGGAACTCGGTCCCGGTGGCTTGTCCAGGTTGATGACGCCAAACGTCCGCCGATCGTCCGTCGACCGCGACGCCGGCGGACCCCGCCCGGTCATGGGTCAGGCAAACGGGACGGTGTACTCGGGCACCGGGGTCCGGCCCTCGTCGTCGTCGGGGTCGTACGAACGGACAGCAGCGACGAGCAACGATACCTCCGCCTCCAGGGTCCACCGGGCGGTATTGATGATGAGATCGTAGATCGAACGATCGGTTACGTCGATGTCGTAGTACGTCCGGTACCGTTCGCGTTCGTTCTGCTCGCGACCGAGAACGCGCTCTCGAGCCTCCCCCGCGGACCAGTTCTCGCGGTCGGCGATACGGTCGATACGAACCGATCGGGGTGCATCGAGCCAGATCCGCAACACGGCGTGATCGCCGGCCATCCAGCCAGCCAACCGGGATTCGAGAATGACGTCGTCGCGTTCGCTGGCAATCTCACTCAGCCGAGCGTCGAGGTCCGTATCGATCGTCTCGTCCTCGGCCGCGAGCTCGCCAAACTCCTCGACAGTCATTGAATGCTCGGCCGCCAGCTCGCGAAAGATGTCGCCCCCGCTGACGTGCTCGTACCCCAGGGCATCGGCCACGGCCGCGGCAGCAGAACTCGTCCCGCTGCCGGGCGGGCCGGACATCGTTACCAACATACCACCGGTGGGGCCCTCCGACGCAAAGAGGTTTTGGAGCGGATCAGCCCGTCGGCGTCATCTGGATGTTGAGCGCCTTCCGGATGACTTGCGTGAACGCGATCGAGCAGACGAAATACCAGACGATCCAGGGCTCGATATACCAGATCATTGCGTGGGTCCACTCCATCGGCCCGCTTGCGAGTGGCAACATGATCTCGCCGAGTTCGGCCGGATCGTAGGCCGGCGAACCAAGCCGGGCGGAAATGCCCCACAACAGCCACAGGAACACCGGGATCGTCAGGAACATGATCCACACCATCGGGCGGAACTGTTCTTTGAACATCCCGATCTGATCGCCCATCGCCTCTAACTGCTCGCGCTGGATTTGTTCAAGTGCCTCGTCATCACCCGCTTCCTGGGCCTGTTTGCGCCGCCGTTGCAGCGCTTTCATCTGCTCCTGGTAATGGGCCATGACCTCCTGGTTCATGAGGTTTGCCTGGAGCAACGTCGAGTACAAGCCCGTGAGCAAGGCAAGGACCATGATGACGCCGTAGATCGGCAAGATGCCGACCAGCGGTCCGAGCACGACATCCATCGTAGTGCCGGCGAAATTCCGCGCGGGCCCCCAGGCGTAGCCGGCAAACATCGCGACCGCCCCGACCGCCGCGGCTTTGTCCCACGTCGTCCATTTGGTCTGTTCGATCTCCGTGCCTTCCTTCTTGACGAGATATTCGATGTCCGCGTCGTCGAGGACCTCCTTGACCGCCTCGGGTTCGGCCAGCTCGAACCCCCGAGTCCCCTCGACGAGCACGCCGGTCTCGATCAATCGCCCCCACTGACCGCTGGTCAACTCGTCACGGACGTCACTCCACTCGACCTCGCCGTCTCCGGTTTCGGTCGCCTCGACAATGGATGCCAAGGCCTCGCCAAGCGACGGATCCTCCTCGATCAACCCGCGAAGCTTGCCAACGGTCTTGGCCATTGTGCTGGATTCACCGTCGCACGATTATAAACCAACCGAGGTGGTCACTCGCCGACGTCCCGAAGGACGGCGTCGATGTCCTCCCACACCTCGTCCGGAGACTGGTTGCCGTCGATCTCGACGAACGCCTCGTGGTCAGTATAGTGCTCGATGACGGGACGAGTCTTCGTAGCGTACTCTTCAAGACGCGTCTCGACGCGGTCCGGTTCGTCGTCGGTTCGCTGGACGAGCCGCTCGCGAACGGCGGGATCGTCCGGCATGTCGAATTCGACGTGATAGTTCTGGCCGGTCTCGGGGTCGACGCGGCGACCGGACAGCCTTCGGATCAGCTCCTCGCGGTCGACGGTCAGGTAAATGATTGCGTCCAGGTCGGTCACCGATTCGAGGTGTTCTGCCTGCTCGAGCGTTCGTGGATAGCCGTCAAGGACGTAGCCGTCGAGATCCGAGAGCGCCTCCTCGACTACGGCCTTCATCACGGGATCGGGGACTAACTCCCCGGCGTCCATATATTCTCCCGGCGTCCCATGATCGGTCTCCATGTCCTTGTTCGCACGGAGCATATCACCGGTCGAGATGTGGTTGATATCGTAGGCTTCAGCGATGCGTCTGCTCTGGGTTCCTTTGCCTGCTCCAGGCGGGCCGAGCGGCAGCACTCGTAACGAGCTCATTGTGCTGGCTTTTCCCGCAGCTCATAAAGGCGTTCAGATCACGATCGCTCAAGACGAGTGTGGCCGCCACGCGGTAGTCCTGTCTGCCCCACCGAACGGACACCTCACGTTACCCGTCCCGGTTTGATTCCCAGACCGAACACGGTTGCATGTCCGTCATGATCTCGCCGTCGTGTCCACAGTAGGGCTTGATGGACTCGCCCTCCCGAACGTAATCGAAGTGTATGCAGTTGCCACAGTAGCGATCGACCGGATGGGTGTCCGGCGTCGCCTCGTTCGAAATCACGTCGACACCCTCATCGGGGCCTTGGACGGGCGTATCAAGCGGCGAGCTAATGTCGCTCGTTTGGCCCCCGTCGCTAACCGCATCGGTCGACCCCGACGTCGATCCACCGAACAGCCCCATGCCGCTCCAGCCCGGTCGCAGCGCGCCGGCGTCGACAGTGACGATCGGTGAACCGGCCGTCTTGACCTCGAGGTCGACCGTCCCACCGGGATCGTTCCGCGTCTTGAAGTTCGCGACTGCAACGAAGAAACACCACAGGACGACGATTAACCCCGCCGTGTAGATCGTCGCCGTCTCGAACGTGTAATGACGGTCGACACCTGCACCGAGCCACTGACTCGGATAGACCGTCCAGAACAACACCACGCCGACGAGGGTGACTGCCGCACCGATGGCAGTTGCCCCCCGGACCCGGTCGCTCGCCGGCAGCACCGTCAAGATGCCAATAAAGATGGCCGGTACACCCACACCGCCGAGGACGCCCGCAATCCGCCGGGACTCGAACCGACCGATATCGACGGCGGTCAGCACCTCGGTCGACGCAAGGATAAGGCCGACGATTGCCATGACGACACCGACGAGAAACAAGGTCACGCCGAGATACACGCGCTGGGGACTCGCGTGGCCACCCCCACGTCGTTTGCGCTCGTAGACGTCGGACAGGCTGGCCATGCCGGAAACCACGTGATGCGCCTACAAAACCCTACGTCAGACGACCGTACGACGGGCGTTCAGAGCGATTCGCGGAGTCGCTCGAACAAGCCCTGCCCGACGTCGATATCCTCGCCCCCGGCCGCCGCGAACGCTTCGAGCGCTTCGCGTTCATCGGCAGAGAGCCGGCGTGGTGTGACGACCTGTACGTGCACGTGGAGGTCGCCGGCGCCGCGCCGGCGCAAGCGCGGCATCCCTTCGCTGTCAATCGTAAACACCTCGCCGCTCTGCGTCCCGGACGGGATCTCAAGGTCGATCGGTTCGTCGAACGTCTCGACCTCGACCGTGTCGCCGAACACTGCCTGTGGGAAGGAGATCGGTTGTCGGACGTGGAGATCGTCACCATCCCGTTCGAAGTCGGGATGATCCTCGACAGTGATCTCGATGAGCAGATCGCCCGGCGGACCCCCGCGTTCGCCCGGCGCCCCCTCGCGTTCCATCCGTAACGTCTGGCCATCGCTGATGCCATCGGGAATGTCGACCTCGAGCGTTGAGCGTTCCCGGACGACGCCGTCGCCCTGACACGCCGAACAGACCTCTTCGACGAGCTTGCCTTCGCCCTCACAGCGAGGGCACGTCTGGGTTTGTTGGATGCGACCGAACGCAGACTGTTGGATCCGCGTGACCTGCCCCCGGCCGTTACACTCGGGACAGTCCCGGACGGTTGCCCCGGGGGGATGTCCGGCTCCGTCACACGCGTCACACGCCTGGGGCCGTCGGAGGGTCACCTGTTTGGTTGCTCCACGGTAGGCCTCCTCGAGATCGATCGAGAGCGATGTCCGCAGATCCCGCCCCTTTGCTGGACCGTTCCGCCGCGATCCGCCACCGCCGAAAAACTGCTCGAAGATGTCCCCGACGTTACCGAACGAGCCCCCGCCGAA
>SKNY01000003.1 GCA_007123105.1 Salinarchaeum sp.
AGAATCATGAGGGCGACGTAGGGGATGGTGTCGCTGTTGAGATCCCGGGCTTTCGACCGGAGCTCGACGCTCGTCAGCGGTTCGTAGGTCCCGACATACCGTCGCTCGAGACGTTCGGATGTCGCCGTGAGTGCCGCTTCGCTGCCGCCGATGACGGTGTATTCGTCAATGTCGACGTCGGCCGATTCCAGGGTGGCCAGAACGTCCGGAACGGCGTTGCTAGGGACCGGAACCTCGAGGAGCTGGCCGTCGCGTTCGGCAAGCGGGATCGCAACGTAGCTGAACTCCTCGCGGGCAAGCGCCTGCCGTGCCTCCTCGAGGCGCTTCGGTGGGACGACGACGCGAACCGTGCGCACACCTCCATCCAAGCGGTTGCGACCGCAAAAAGGGCGAGGGCTGCACTCAAGTCACGGGCAACCTATATGTCAGTGGTCATCGTAGTTTTCCGCCATGCGCCGCCGAGCCCTCCTCTCCGTTCTCGGTGCTGCAACCGTTGGGGTTGTTGCCATCGATTGGCTGCGTGATTCCGGCCCACCCGTCGCCATGTGCGTTCCGGATCCCGCGAATTTTTACGAGTCCGAACTGGCCGATTTCGATCGCATCGGCGGCGACACCGGGGGTTTCTTCGCCGGTGCCGCTCCGACCATCGAACACACCCGGGACGTGTCGGCCGACCCCGTCGATGAGCTTCCCGACCTCCCCACGGCCGCCACGCTGTATCCCTCGTGGGAGACGGACGTCATCACTGGCGCCGGGCAGGCCCACTGGCCGGACGAACGCGCCGCTGCATGGGCGAGTTTCGAGAGTACTCGCGCCGTCCTCGAGGTTCTTGGGGACCGCTTGGACGAACACATTGGCGTCAGGCTCCGTGCTGCAACGAATCCCGACGGGATCACCTCCCGGACTGACGTCCCCGCCGACGCTGACGTCCTGGCAGATGCGGTGGGCCTGATTGTCCTCCAATATCCGGTCCAGTGTATCGAGACCGAAGCGCGGGACACACCGCGAGTGTTCGTCCCCGACATCGCCTTCCCGGATCTGGTCGCGGCGACGCCAGCGTCGGTCGACGTGGACGTGACGATGGGCGAGCACCAGGTCACCGGAATCGTCCCGACGGTGGTCTACTGGTACTACACCGAAGGGCTCGTGGGATCGCCACCTCCAATCTAGCGGAGGTGTCGGGCTGTGGGCTCGAACGGAACTCACGCTGGATCACGGCAACGTCATTGAATTGAAGTGATCACGATTTCCGCACAGTCTTTTCGATCAGCCCGTGTCGCTCCTCGACAGGTCCGACAGTCCACGTGGGCGAGACAGTAAGAACAGCCCGCTCTCGTATTCGCTGCGACACGTTCATTCCTGTGTTCTTGCCGTTGAACCTCGAATACTGACCTCACATCTCACTGGATCCCCGTCCGATGGGTTTTCCTTCAGGGTGACCGTCATCGACGACATTACTGTCAAAGATCCGGATTGATGGGGGGTCGCCTGACATATAGATACCAATCTTGTGCTGCCTAATCCCGATCCCCGTCACCACCGAGCGTGCTTCACCGGCGGTAAGTCCGTCGTTTTCACCGTGCTGGCCCGCGTTGCCTACCCAGCCTCATCCGGTGGCCACTCGAGCGGTCCATCGTCCATCCCCCGAACCATCCAGACCGCGTAGATCCCACCGAGCGTCCCGAAGACGAGCGGGTAGCCGAGCCCCATCCGAACGATTGCCACCACGGGATCGGGAAAGAGCAGAAACGTGGTCGCCGCCCCGCGAACGGGAACGGTTAAGCCGACGACGTGGATGAGAGCGATCGTGACGAGGCCGTAGCCGAGGACCACGCTGGCGCCAGCGACAGCCGCAAACCGTAGCTCCGGCCGGCCGGCCCAGAGCGCGGCGATTCCCCCGAAGACGAACAGCAACACCGGTGGCACCAAAAACAGGATTCGGTCGAACCCGAACGTCGGGGCCAACCCGAACTGTTCCCAGTACAGAATCGTCCGCATGGAGAGCCGATACGTATCAATCGATAGATACCAGTCGAGCGAGACGGTGGGCAATCCCCCGCCCTGGAGCGGTTCGGGCCGATACCACCCGACGTACTCGAATGCCCACCAATCGGTGTTGATGCCATCCCGTCCGCCGTCGGGGATGGCGACCATGTCGACGCCGTGGCCCATGAATAGCCGGAGGGCGTAGTCGTTGAACAATCCGCTTTCGATGTGCCGGTGGCTGGCGAACGGAGTCGACAGTCCCGTGACCGCAATGGTAGCGAGGATGCCCCCGAGGAATGCGAGGCACCCACAGACGACTCCGCGGAGGACCACCCACAGGGCGGCGGGTGTCCGATTCACACCGAAAAATAATGCAGGAGCTCCTATAACCGTTCGGGACGGTCGGATGGCTCGGCTCGAATCTGGTGCCGTAGCTGGACACGTGCTCTCACTACATCACTGCCATTGCACACCGCGATTTCGGCCTGCGTACTATCGACCATCGCTCAGCGCCGGTAGACGTCCTTTTTCGTATAGAGATAACCGAGGATGATCACGCTGATGATCAGCCCCAGGGCCTGTCCCTGGGCGATATCCGCAAGTGCCGCGAGGCCGAAGACGATCATGCCCCACGTCCATCCCCATGGTTGGACGGTCCAGAGCCCGTACACCACGACGAAATGGACGAGCCCAAGCACGAGGAATGCCATGCCGACCCCGACGAACGGGCCGCCGGCGAACATGATCGGTACCGAGAGTAATACGGTGAGTGAAGCCGTGATCACTCCGAGCACGCAGATGATCTTCACACCCAACGGGGCGGTCATTCTGGAGGAAGGGCCCTGGTCCTGCGAGGACTGTTCCATCATGTTGGCTTTCACGCATAGCAACAAATGTGTTGACCGTTGCGTTACGTTGGTCGATCGAATGGATCGCCCCCGTGCGAATCGCGTTGTGAACGCACCCCGCAGTCAAGCCGCGGGGCTTCCTGCTTCGATGACGTGCTTTGCATCCACCCGCCCTGAATGACGAGTGAACACAGGGAGCACAGTCTGCACAGGCGTTGATTCGGACCGTCCCGGCCCTACATGAAGAGATAGTTTGTTGAGTCCCCTGTCGAGGATGTTCTTTGCCGCGTTCAAGTCGCGGTCTTCCGTGTGACCGCACGCCGGGCACGAATGGTCCCTGACCCATAGCGGTTTGCTGGTTTCGACCCCGCACTCGTTGCACTCTTTGGTCGTCCCGCGAGCATCGACCCGAACGACGTGCGTTCCGTGCAACTCGCCCTTGTATTCGAGGAGGTCGAGAAAGCGCGACCACGCGGCGTCCTGTTTGTTCTTCGCCGACTGTGATGTTTCGAGCATCGGCTTCACATCGAGGTCTTCGACCGCCACCACGTCGTATTCCCGAACGAGCCACGTCGAGATCTTGTGTTGGAAGTCGAGTACCTTCCACCGGATACGTCGCTTTGCTTTGGCGACCCTCCGGCGTTGGTCCTCCCAGTTGTTCGACCCGCGTTGCTTGCGGTCGAGCGACCGTTGCTCTTTGGCGTAGTGGTCGTACTCGTCGGCGAGGTCCAAACACTCGACTGAGAGGTCGTCGGACGTGTGGATGTACGACTGTATCCCGAGGTCTACGCCGATACAGTCGGCAGGGTCGATCTCGTCCGGGTTCGGCTTCTCCGGTGGTTCTACTTCTACCACAAGACAGGCGTACCAGTCGCCGGTTCGTTCCTTCTTGAGAATCGCGCGTTTGACGTTCTCCGTTTCCGGCAGGTCGCGGTGTGCTCGAATCGGTATCTCGCCGATTTTCGAGAGGGTGAGCGTACCGAAGTCGTCGTGGTCCGTCGTGTGATTGACGTTGAAACCTTCTGACTGGTACGCTACCGACCGAACGTCGCCCGGCCCTTGCCATTTGAGACGCCCAGTATTGCGACCGTTCTTCCGGTGCTCTTTGAGCACCTTCAGATCCTTGTGGATTTGGCTTACCGTTTGTTGGGCGGCATGAGCCGATACGTCCTTGAACATCGACCACTGCCGTTTCCACTCGGTGAGTTTGCGGTGTTGGTCGTAGGCACTCGGACGGTCGTTCCGGGGAGCGCCGTAGTAGTCTCGGATAGCATATGGTTGCGGATTTGTCGGTGGATGTTGATGTGCCGCCACGCTTCACTCGCGGTGCCCTCGTCGGGATACGCACGGAAGCGAAGCGTGAGG
>SKNY01000022.1 GCA_007123105.1 Salinarchaeum sp.
GTCTTCCTCAAGGGAATAATCCATCAACTCGACGGATTGACCGTCGACCAGATCATCTCGACCGACCGTACGGTGGTGAATCGACCGGTCGAGCTCACGGTATCGGTGTCGGCCAATTCGCCGCTGCGGGTGCCTCTGATGGTCGCGCCGGGCATTCCTCCGAGTGCCGACGCGGTCGACCGGGCCGTACTCGACCTTGAAGTGGGGGCCACGACTCGTGATGCCACGATCGCACTCAGCTGGCCTATTGCTGGCACAATAGAATTCGAACGCCCACGTCTCATCGGACACGACCCGGGCGGGCTGTTTACAACCCTTCACGTTGGCGGGCCAGGTCCATCGCTCACCGTCGACCCATTCACGCTCCGTGATCTTCACCTCGGCCGAGGCGGCGATCCAATCAAACATCCGTTCGGGGCACATGGTCGGGCCCAACTCCGGCTTGGTACCGAGCCAGAAGAGGTGCGTGAACACCAACCGGGGGACCCGGCGCGAATCATTGATTGGAAGGCGACGGCGCGGTTTCCGGACACCTACGTCCGAGAGTTTGCCGCCGAGACAAACCGGCCTGTCATTCTCGTCGTCGACCATCGGGGGTCGATGGCTGAGGGGCCGTCGGGCCGATCAAAACTCGATCACGCCCGCCACATGGCACTGGCCCTTCTAGATCACGCGGCGCGGACGGGTGATCCGATCGGATTCTATGCCGTTGATGACGACGGTGTATCCGTCTCGTTACCCCCACGAGGGACGCCGAATCAGTACGCTCGCATCCGCACCGAGCTTCGCCACCTCACCTCAACCGGGGATCGAACCAGTTTGTCCCGGCCGGCAACGGTCCTCGAACGCCGCCGGATGCTCACCCGGGTCCGTCGCGACGATACTCCGTTCGGGACTACCCTTCGACCGTACCTCGCCGCCATTGCTGATACGTACGTTCGGGTCGACAACGATCCGTTGTTGTCGACCATCCGGACCCAGCAGCGACGGCAGACGACCCCTGCCTGGACCGTCATCTTTTCCGATGATGTACACCGGACGGAGCTGCGGGATGCAGTCACCGCTGCCAACCGTGGCCCGGAAGAGGTGATGGCTGTGATTACTCCCTCCGTATTGTACGAAGCAGACCCGGCGTTAGATGACACGACTCTCCGCGAGCAGTATCTCGAATTCGAACGGTTCCGTCAATCGCTCGAACATCGGGGTGGCGTCGTCGCAGCCGAGCTTGCCCCAAAGGATCGAGTCGACCGCGTGTTTGGTCCCGTTGTCCGTCCCCGGAGGGTGCCAGCATGAGCGGTCGGCTCGGAGCCGTAACGGTGCCCGCCCATCTCACAGACCGACACACCGCGGTGACCTCTGCGGTGGGTGTCCTCATAGCGACTGTCGGGTATCTCATCACCGCCCTTGAGCTCGGCGCCGCTGCCGGCCTAGTGCTCATCCTGCTCTGGCTTGCTCTCCCCCCGGTCTACGTGGTGGCTGGAGGTTACCTGCTTCTCAGCATCGTCGGGATCAACGTCCTTCTCGACCCGGCGATGATCATCGTCGTCTTCGGCCTCTCCGTGGTGCTCATTTCGCCCGCGTGGGAGCTGCCGCGTGGGCGCTGGATCGTCATGGCAGCGATCCTCGGCGGTATCGGCCTCGGCGCGATCACGGTCGGAAGCTACCTCGCCTTCGACGGGACGTTACCGGCTGCCTTCATCCTCGTCGCCGCGATGTGGTTGGTGGCCTACGGGCTATTTCGGTATCGCATCGTTGCCCTCGGTGCGGATGGTGATCCAGTATGAACGTCGAGTCGCTCCGCCAAACGACTTCGGACGATCGCCAGGGCCGCCTCGACGCCCTAGAAGCCGAAAACCAACGACTCCGACGAAACATCGCCCAGGTGTACCGGAATCGGTATCGACGAACCGCGTACGGATTCGCAACCCTCGGTTTCCTGGCCCTCTTCGGGGCGGTGCTGTTTCCCGTCGTCAGAGACGTTCTGGTCGCCCTCGGCGGGACGGGATTGTTCGCCGCCATCGTGCTCCACTATCTGACGCCCGAGCGGTTCGTCGCCGCTACCGTCGGCGAACGGATTTTTGAGGCGCTCGCCGACGACCAGACGTCGATGCTCCACGAACTCGATCTCGAGGGAGATCGCATTTACGTCCCGACGACCGGGCCGACCGGTCGGACCGTCCGCCTGTTCGTGCCACAACACGCCGACTACGACCTGCCGCCGGACGAAGCACTGGATACGACGTTCGTCGTGCCTTCGGACGATCGCCAACGTGGGGTTGCGTTCGATCCGACCGGCGTCGGGTTACTCGCTGATCTTCGATCAGCCACACCGACGGGGATGGACTCAGACCTCGAGACAGTGGCGAACCAGCTTGCCGATGGCATCGTCGAGGTGTTTGAGCTCGCTCGGCGGGCAACCGTCGAGGTCGATTTAACGGCCGAACGCGTGTCGGTTCTCGTCGAACAGAGTGCCTATGGTCCAGTTGATCGATTTGATCATCCGGTCGCCTCACTACTTGCAACGGGCCTTGCGACCGCAAGTGGCGCGCCAGTACGGGTTTCCATCGACGAGCCCGACAGCGACCGTGACGGCTACCTCGTTACCTGCCATCTCAATGCGCGTTAACGTGTTGACGACCAAATCACCCGGCGATCGTACGTTCGCCCGTGGCCGTCGAACCGGCCGTGGATCGCGGGACTGGCCGGGAGGTACGCAGGTACGGCTTCGGGTCGACCCCTGAGGGTCGCATCGAGGGCCAGCAACACGAGGGGCTCGATCGCATCGAAGCGGGCGTGAACGTGGTCCGGGCTCGGGAGGAAGAAGCCGTCGTGAAATCGCTCGGCGACGATCGTGTCACCCACCGACCGGGCTCGATCGAGACAGGCCGGATCACCCGTGACCCGATACAGCGCGAGTAGCGCGGCCAGCTCGTCGGGATCGGCCGAATCGGTCGCAGTGCGGACGTCGTGCTCGCCCTGCGGATCCGCAGCGAGTGAGCCAATTCCCTCGTTGGTAGCGATTGCACGAGCGGCATGCCAGAGGCGGCGATCTGTCGTCTGCTCGTAGCCAAGGACGAACGCGCGGAGGAAGCCCGCGTCGGCAGGATACGGGTGCCACGCGGTACCGGCTTCGCCGTAGTAGCCGGTCTTCGCGAATGTCTTCCCGGTCAGATCTGTACCGTCGGCCCACATCGGCCGAAACGCGTGCCGGTTGGCGTCGTATGCGTGCTCGTACAACGCTGCCAGTGCCCCCGCGGTCTCCTCGAGGAGTTGCTCGCCAGCGTCACCGAGCTGGCTGCCGATCCAGAGCCAGGTAGTCCCCGCCTGGACGTACGTCGTCTTGAGTCGCCTGCCCCAGCAGACCCATCCTTCCCGGGCCACGTCACCGAACTGCTCGCCGAACTGATTTTCCGCCCGGTCACCATATCGGGAGTACGTTGGCATCGGCTCCTCGTCGGGCAACGGCTCGCGCCGTTCCGGTTTGCTGTACTGGTAGGCACCGAGCCCGGTATTCGGGTGGCGGGCTCGCTCGTACATGTGTGCGAGTCGGCGCCCCCACGTCCAGGCCGCGTCGTCATCGTCCAGGCGGGCCAGTTGGCCTGCCGCGAGCACCAGATCGGCGCCGATGTTGATGAACGAGAGCCCACGGCCCGCGAAGAATGCGTCCGGGTCGGTCCATGGATGTTCCCAGGGTGTATCGAGCGGTAGCTCCTGGCCGTATGCGCCGTGACGGTTCATGTCGAGTACTTCCCAGTCGAGGACGTGGGCGTTCCAGACCGCACGGAGCATCCGGCGGGTGGCATCGGGATCGACCTGCCAGCAGAGGTCGTAATCGGGAAAGTGACATTTGAACTCGTGGGTGTCGGCGTCGAAGTGACCGACTGGCTCGAGTGTTGCGAGGTCGACGAACTGGTGGCCGCCCCAGCGGAGCAACCCGGTCTCGTCGACGAGTTCGTCGAAGTGATACCGCACCGCTGCCCGGGCCGCCGATTCGTAGCGATCCTCGCCGGTCAGGGCGCTCAGCCCGCGTAGCGTCCGCATGAACTGTTGTTGGCTCGCCAGGTTCGAGACGATGAACTCCTCGTCGTCGTACCGCCAGACCACCGGTTCGTGGCCGTCGACGGTGACCCCGTCGACGAACAGCGGCGTCTCCTCGCCGCTCCAGCGGTCTCGGCCGACGTCGAGCACCCGGTCGGCGAACGTGCGGACGGCGTCGAGGCGGTGCTCGTCGGCGTCGGTAATGGCGTGTGCGTGGTCCATTGGGACGGATGGACCCGTACGCGAGTAAAAAGCTTCTGGCGCTAGCCCTCGAGGGCGGCGGCGAACGTGTGGGCGGTGTCGATCTCGTCGGGCATCGCTTGTTTGAAGGACCGGTAGCCGTCGTCGCTTTCGAGTCGGTCGATCGCGTCCGCGTCTTCGGTGGATGCGGCCGCGGCCGCGTCGTTGATCGCGGCCTCGAGGACGATTCGGGCCCCGCGGACGAGCTCCGTCGTGGTTTCGACGATGGACAGGGGCTCGTCGCCGATGGCGGCGACGATCGACTCGAGTCGTTCGAAGGCGAGTGCACTCAGGTCCAAGCGTGCGCCCGCATCGTTCAACGCCATGAACACCGCGACCCAGTCTTCGGCGTCGATCGCCGCATCGGCGGCGTAGATGTCGTCTTGGGCGGCGGTGAGGAGGGTCTCCCCGAACGCATAGAGCTCCTGGAGGAGTTCCCGTTCGGCGGGGTCGAGTTCCTCTCGATCGTCGAGTTCGGCTTCGAGTTCGTCGACCCTGGCCTCGAGGCCACGGTACTCCTCGAGTTTGGCTTCAAGCTCGTGGAGATCGGACTCGAGCTGATCGACCTCGCCGCGTTCGGCCTCGAGTTTGGCTTCGAGTTCGTCGATCCGGGCTTCCCGGTCGGCCAGCAGCATTTCGAGTTCGTCGAGATCTACATCGTCGCCGTCTGACCAGATGCCAGTACAACCGGCGACGGTTGCGGTACCAACCAATGCGAGCAGTGGACGTCGTCGCATGGCTGGAATGTCATGTAGATGGGACAAAGTTAGTGGCCGGACTATCATGTAGTTTAAACATCCTAACGTAACTGAACGTTCCATTGATACGATCCGCGGTGACGCTTACCCGTTCACTTCTCGCGTGGTTGGCACCGATTTATGTGGGTGATCACCACGCCGCGTTCCCCGTCTCTTTAAGTTTGCCGCCGCCCTGCCCCCGCGTATGCCAATTGATCCCCAGTTCCACCAGAACCGCGACGTCGTCGACGAATGCAACGGCCACGACGTGTGGGGACCCGTCGACGAACCGGAAGAGCTCGGGATCCACGGAACGCACGTCGCGGTCGACTTCGACATCTGCATTGCCGATGGCGCCTGCATCGAGGATTGTCCCGTCGACGTGTTCGAGTGGGTCGACACGCCCGGCCATCCGGAGAGCGAAATCAAGGCGGATCCGACCCGGGAGGCCCAGTGTATCGACTGTATGCTTTGCGTCGATGTCTGTCCAGTCGATGCCATCGATGTCGACGGCACCAGGACCGCCTAAGCGTCGAGTGCGTTCCGGATCGTTGCGATCGGTTCGCGTTCCGCGAGTTGGTCCATCTCGGTCTTCAAGTGCTGCGAACAGAGCCCGACGGTGACGCCGTCGGTCATTGCCTCGTAGTCGGCCGTTCGATCGCAGTACAAACAGCGCATATTTCGTCTAGGAACCGCTCCCCATTGAACGCTGCGTTCGCCGCCGAATCCTTTTTGGTGTGCTCGGTCGGCCTCCCCGTATGTCATTCACGCGGGCGGACGTGCTGGATCGGCTTCGGGCCACCGTCGCCGACGGCGAGCCCATCATCGGCGCCGGCGCCGGGACGGGTATCTCGGCGAAGTTCGCCGAACGCGGCGGTGTCGACCTGCTGATCATCTACAACTCCGGGCGGTACCGGATGGCGGGTCGCGGGTCGCTGGCCGGCATGCTCGCCTTTGGCGACGCGAACGCGATCGTTCAGGACATGGGCCACGAGGTGTTGCCCGTCGTCGAGGACACCCCGGTGCTCGCCGGGGTAAACGGCACCGATCCGTTCCGGGAGCTCGACCGGTTCGTCGCCGATCTCGACCGCCAGGGCTTTGCCGGCGTGCAGAACTTCCCGACCGTCGGGCTGATCGATCCCGGCTCGACCTTCCGGGAGAACCTAGAGGAGACCGGACTGGGCTACGATCGGGAGATCGCAGCCATCCGGGTGGCCGCCGAGCACGACCTGCTCACGTGTCCGTACGTCTTCGATCCCGAGCAGGCGACCGCGATGACGGCTGCTGGAGCCGACGTCGTCGTCGCCCATATGGGGCTTACGACCTCCGGTGACATCGGCGCCGAGACCGCGATGGATCTCGACGAGGCGAGCGAGCGGGTCCAGGCGATCGCGGATGCGGCCCATGACGAACGCGACGACGTGCTGGTGCTCTGTCACGGGGGCCCGATCGCCGAACCCGAGGACGCGGCATACGTGCTCGGGCATACTGACGAGGTCGTTGGCTTCTTCGGCGCCTCGAGCATCGAACGGTTGCCGACCGAACGGGCGATCGAAGCGCAGGCCCGGGCGTTCAAGGAGATGATGTAAGAGCGTGCGACTACGGTTAGTACCCCCCTTCGCTGGCTGAATGTGGTGACTGGCGCTTGGCGTGGAGGCGTGCGGTATCCTGCTGTGACCAGAGGATCGACGGCGAGGTACCCGAACTCTCGATCGGCCATCGATAACGACCGCAGCCGATCACCGACCTGGTCGGAGGATATGGGAGCCTTTCCGTGGATCGCTCATCCATACCACGGCACGGAAACCCACGACTTCGGCGTGGGTAGTTTTTCCCGGGGAGGAAGGACGACGTATACTGCTCGATAGCCTGGTTGTAACCACTCCTCGAGTCAACGGCCGACGTCGTAACCCACCAGCCGATCGGTGGGGCGAGACGACGTCGTCGACACGACCATGCCCGACTCGAATCGGCTACTCGCGCTCCCCCGCGATCTCCTGGTGTTCCAGCAGTGCGAGGTCGGATTCGGCGACGATATCCGACAGGTACGCGAACCGTTCACCGATCTCGGCCGGACGATGTGCATCCGACCCTAGTGCGAACCTGATCCCGGCGTCCCGGAACCGTTCGAGCAGGTGGGGGTCGTTCGCGTTTGCATCGTCGAACACCTTCCCGCCGTTAATTTCGGGAATCGTGCTCGAGTTCGTCAGCGCATCGATCAGCGCCGTGATGTGATCGTCCGAGAGGAACCCGGCGAGCGCAGGCATTCGCTCGCAGAGGTCCAGGTGGCCGATCACGTCGAATAGTTCCGATTCGATGAGGTGGACTTGCCAGTCGATGTATGTGTCCACCGCCTCCTGCTTACGTTCGTCGTCGGCGTCCGCGAAGAATCCCTTGCGGACGATATAGTGCTCCCCGGCGTAGTGCACGCTCCCGATGGCATAGTCGAACTCCGCGCTCTCGAGAAACGCTTCGATGGCATCCTCATAGTTTGGATCGTAGTTCATTTCGACCCCGTCGCGGACGGTGATTTCGAATTCCGTTCTCGCCGCTTCGATGTCCGACCGGCGTGCTTCATAGGTGCGGTGGAAGTCGAATCGATCGCTCCGGTCGAACGGATCATCCCAGACCACACAGTGGTCGGAGAGACCGATGGCATCGAGACCGGCCTGCTGGGCGGCTGCGATCATCTCCCGTAATTCTGATCCGTCGGAGTAGGTCGTGTGCGTGTGGAGATCGTAGTGGCCGGTTGGCATTCGTGCATACTCGGTTCGTCCGCCCGTATAGGTTCTGGCGGTCGACGATCGTTGGTCGGCGACCCAGCGGGGAATCTGTCCGACAACTGGGCGATGTCGGGGGTTTCCGTTCGAAACGCCTTCTTCCGATCACGAGATCACGCAGCTGGCATCAAAATCGCCGTGGATGCGGGTCGACGATACGGCGTTGGCATGGGTAGCTATCGGCTGTTTCCTGACGGAGGACGGTAGGGTGGGGATTGGCGGGTAGAGTCTACTGGATCGTGACCCAACCGACCGTTCGAGGCCACCTGGCCGATGCTTCGTTCCGGGTCCGAACCCGGACGAACGCTCGGGGACCGATCAGGCGTGCGACACACCCACAATACAGGTAAATACTCGCACGTGATTGTCCCGCCTATGTCCGATACCAAGCGGTTCGTCGACCCGGACGATGTCGAGAGCATGGTGTTCGACTGGGGCGTGCTCAAGTGGATGGTGACCCCGGACGTCACCGGATCCGAACACATCAGCTGCGGGGTCGTCCAGCTCGAACCCGGCAAGGGACACGAACGACACAATCACCCAAACGCCGAGGAAATGCTCTACGTCGTCCGTGGCGAGGGCGAACAAGAGATCGCCGACGAGACACGCTCGATCAGCGCCGGAGACATGCTCTACATTCCCGAAGGCGTGTATCACGGAACGATTAACACTGGCTGGGAGCCGCTCGTGCTCATCGCCGTGTATGCACCGCCCGGCCCCGAAGACATCCTGCGTGATCTGCCAGAGGCGGAGATCCTTCCGCCGGGTGCGCTCCCGGAATGACCGTCGTACTCGTCGGGACGCTCGATACGAAGGCCGAAGAACTCGGGTTCGCCCGAGCCGTTCTCCGTGAGGCCGGCGTCGACGTGCACGTGATCGACGTGGGGGTCATGGGCGAGCCGGGATTCGAGCCGGAGACGCCGGCTGGCGCCGTCGCCGCAGCTGCCGGATCCGACCTCGAGACGCTCCGCGATGGCGGCGATCGGGGCGGGGCAATGGCGATCATGGGTGAAGGGGCGGCGGTGATCGCACGCGAATTGTACGACGCCGACGAGCTGGACGGAATCATGGGCCTCGGCGGCTCGGGGAACACCTCCGTCGCGACCACGGCGATGCGGGCATTGCCCTACGGTGTCCCGAAACTGATGGTTTCGACGATGGCGTCGGGGGACGTCAGACCATACGTCGGCCCGCACGACGTGTTGATGATGCACGCGGTCGCCGACGTCGAAGGGGTGAACCAGCTCACCCGGCGGATTATCACTAACGCCGCGTACGCGATGGCAGGCATGGTCGACGCGCCGGTGTCGGTAGACGACGCAGGGCAGACGACGATCGGCGTAACCATGTTCGGTGTGACGACCCCGTGTGTCCAGACGGCCCGTTCCATGCTCGAGGATGCGGGCGATGAGGTCATCGTCTTTCACGCGACCGGCACGGGTGGGCAGGCCCTAGAGGGCTTAGTCGAGCAGGGCATCATCGACGCGGTGCTCGACGTGACGACGACGGAACTCGCCGATGAGCTCGTCGGCGGCGTGTTAAGCGCCGGTCCGGACCGCTTGACGGCCGCCGGCGAAGCCGGCGTTCCGCAGATCATCTCGGTCGGGGCGCTTGATATGGTGAACTTTGGACCGCCGGACACCGTTCCCGAGCGCTTTGCCGACCGAACGTTCCACGAACACAACCCCCAGGTGACGCTGATGCGGACGACGCCCCGGGAGTGTGCCGAGCTCGGGTCGATGCTCGCCAAGAAGGTCAATGCGGCAACCGGCCCCGTGGCGGTCGCCCTGCCGCTCGGCGGTGTGTCGATGTTATCGGTCGAGAGCGAGCCATTTCACGATCCGTCGGCCGATGCGGCGTTGTTCGATGCGATCCGGGATGGGCTTGATCCCGGTGTCGAGTGCATCGAGTACGACGGGCCCATCAACGACGACGGCTTCGCCGAGCTTCTCGTCGAGGCGTTGACCGCCCGATTATCCTGACGAGATTGTGGGGCAACCGCTGAATCGTACTCGTGCGGCCATTCGGCTCACGGCGGAGTGACTGCCGCGACCGTCGGCTCCGCACGGCGATCGATTCGATCGTGTCCGTTCACCTGCGCTGGGGGCCCCAATCGGAAATCCCGAGTACGGTCTCACATTTCGGACACACCCACACTTTCGGGGTACTCGGCGGGTCGGTTGCCGCTTCGATGCGGTGGGCCCAGTCGGAGATGTCTTCGCCACAGTGGGGACAGATAGCCATGATACTGAGTCACACCACCGCCACTTGTAGCTGGGCGCTCGTTCTCAGCGGTCGTCTCGGTCCCGACCACTCGATGCCGTCGGGGCATCGAGACACAACAGCTTACTCCCTGCCACGTACCGGTTCTATATGGCGGATGAACCATACGACGTCGTGATCTACGGCGATACCTCGGCGGCCGTGACTGCCGGTATCACAGCCACCCGATGCGGTGCCGATGCCGTAATCATCGCCCCGAAGCATCGACTCGGCGGCATGACCACCAACGGGCTCGGCTGGACCGACATCGGTGATGACCGGATTCTCGGTGGCATCGCCCGCGAGTTCTACGCTCGGGCGTGGGACTACTACACCGATCCGTTGGTCTGGACCTGGACCGACCGGGAGGCGTTCGATCTCGGTGGCTCGCTGTGGAACGCCGAGGACGAACTCGCCGGCGTGTTCGAACCCCACGTAGCGGTGATGATCTACGACGAATTGCTCGCTGATGCGGGCGTCCCCGTCGAGACCGGGAAGTGGCTTGACCGGGAGGATGGCGTCGAGGTCGACGGCGGCCGGGTCGTCTCGATCACCACGCTCGACGGGACGACGTACCGCGGTGACGTGTTCATCGATGCCACCTACGAGGGCGACCTCTACGCAGCCGCAGGCATCGAGTACACGGTCGGCAGGGAGGGGATCGACGCGTTCGACGAGGAGTGGGCCGGCGTCCAGAAAGGCGCGAATCACCACCGCCACAACTTCGCGGTCCTTGACGAGCCGGTCGACCCCTACGTCGACGCAGGCAACCCTGACAGCGGGCTGCTCCCCCTGATTTCCTCTGAGGCGCCCGGCGAAAACGGGCAGGCAGACGAGCGCCTCCAGGCGTTTAACTACCGGCTCTGTCTGACCGACGTACCGGAAAACCGGATCGACTGGACCGAACCCGACGGATACGATCCCGCGGAGTTCGAACTGCTGATCCGGGTGTATGAGGCCGGTTGGCGCGAGCAGTTCCAGAAGTTCGATCCGATTCCGAACGGCAAGACCGACGTCAACAACCACGGCCCGGTCAGCACCGACCACATCGGGGCGAGTTACGACTACCCCGAGGCCAGTTACGAGGAACGACAGGCCATCGAGCACGAGCACGTTCGCTATCAGCGTAGTTACTTTCACTTCGTCGCAACCGACCCTCGTGTGCCCGACGAGATCCAATCCGAGATGAACCGCTGGGGGTTGGCGGCCGACGAATTTACGGAGAACGACCACTGGCCCGAACAGATCTACGTTCGGGAGGCCCGGCGGCTGGTCGGTACGTCGGTGATGACCGAACACGAGGTGCTCGGCCGACGGGACGTCGAGAAGTCGGTCGGGATGGGTGCCTACACGCTCGACTCCCACCACGTCCAGCGATACATCGACGAGGACGGCGCGGTCCAGAACGAGGGTGACATCGGCGTCTCGCCCCCCACTCCCTACGAAATCAGCTATGATGCCCTCACGCCGAAGGCGGCCCAGTGTCCGAACGTGCTCGTGCCGGTGGCGCTGTCCTCCTCGCACATCGCGTTCGGGTCGATCCGGATGGAGCCGGTGTACATGATCCTCGGTCAGTCGGCGGCGACGGCCGCTGCGATGGCTGCCGAGCGGGATATTGCGGTCCAGGACGTTCCCTACGACGAGCTCGCCGCCGCCCTCGAGGCCGACGATCAGCGGCTGACCCTGGATTAATCGAGCTCCAACGGCTCGCCGAACCGATCGGCAAAGGCGATCTCGGCAAGTGGTGCCCGATTCTTGTGGCCCCGGACCTCCTCGACGGGATAGCCAAATCCGACGACCAGTGAAAGGTGATAGTCCTCGGGAATGCCGAGCAACTCGTCGACTGCAGCCTGCTCGACTGTGTAGATGCACGATCCAACGCCAACGGCCCACGCGGCCAGTTGCATGTGGGTCACCGCCCGCCCGGCGTCGATGTCGTGGTACGGAAGATCCGGATCGGTACACATCGCGACGGCGACGTCGGCACCGTCGATCCAGCCACCGGTTGGGCTCCGATCGGCGAGTTCGGCCATCACGTCCTCGTCACGGACGACGACGAAGCGCCAGTGCTGGAGGTTCTTGCCGCTGGATGCCTGTCGACCCGCCTCCAGGATGGTCCGCAGCGTCTCGTCGTCGATCGATTCGTCGCTGTATTCGCGAAGTTCGAGACGGGTGTCCATCGCGTCGATGACGTCCATGACGGTCGACGGGTAGCGAGTCACTTAACGGTCAAGGTCGAGCGAGCTACAGCTGGCAGGCGCTGACGCCGGCAGCGCCCGGGTCGGGGCTCACTTCCTGTCGTCCGTCGATCGACGTGTGGCGATGGCTGCTGACGCGGCTCGTCCCGTGTTAATTCTCGGAGTTCGCCGAATCGGACATGGACGACTTCAAGGAGGAATGGCCCGGCAGGATCGGTTTCGAGACCATCTCGAGCGGACGTTCCGCTGGCGATGTGGTCGCGATTGCCGTATCTTCGGGCGTGACATTAAATGGTGATCGTTCAATCCCCGAGGTCGGAACGTCTCGTGAGCACCCAGGGGTCGACTCCTGACGCGTGGGCGAACGTGGTTTCTCTTTCGGCGGGGATCGTTCGACTTCGCTTCCGGAAAACCGACGCATAACGGCCGTCGAGGCTTGCGAGACCGTTACGGCCACCGTCCGATCGCCATTCATGTGCGTGCTGAACCGACCCGGTATTGGGTGTGCGACGGACGCTACCGGACCCATCACGGCCTCCGGACCACGTACGCCTCGAACATGTCGCGTTTGGATCGAACCGGTTCAACCTCGATACATTCGATCCTTGAAAATTCGCCTTTGAACCTGATTGAGAGCCCATTGCCGGGTCTGCGGTCGTAAGCTGTCCGTTGAAATTATCCCCCTCAAGCCTCGAATAATCACGGTTAAGCTGTCTTCGCATGATCGTTGACTCCTTCGAGACGGGTGTGTCGAATCACCCGGATCTATCAGGAACTAGTCGTCAAATAGAAGGCGCATATCGGTCACAACACAAACGTTTCTATTTCATCAATCTCGGCAAAGTCAGGGTCGCCTGAATAGAGCACTTCACAGTCGTCGTGGACGACAGCGGTTGCGAGGTGGATCGCATCAGCGTATGACAGTTCTCGTTGGCCTGGTTCGTAGTATTTATACCGAAGTTCTGCAGCGTACTCCGCGATCCCGTCGATTAATGGCATACTTTCGATATATTCGAAATTTCGAATTGCCCGAACTGTTTCTTTGGCGGTTTCTCGGTCCTTGACGACACAGACGCGATACGACACCTCCGCGATGATTGTCGACGCAATCAGACCTCTTTCCTCGGGAGTGTTTGCCCGTTCGATGAGCGATTCGGCTTCGTCGTCTTTTTCACCACTGAAGACGAACTCAAGCCACACCCACGAATCGAGGAAAATCACCGATGTCCCTCATCAATGTGTGAACTCCACGCATCCTTTGATTCTCGCCGCATCTTCTTGATGTCTACGTCGTATGTGGCCAGTTGCTCTTTGACAGAACGAAGACGTTGTAATGCTGGTTCCATCGGTCGGACACGGATCGTTCCGTCCTCTTCGATAATAAATTCGATTTCCGTGCCCGTCGTCAGTCCGAGTTCGTCGCGAATTCGTTTTGGAATCGTCACTTGCCCCTTGCTCGTGATCGTTGCGTTGGCCGTGATGGACATTTCTTACTATTGGTGAGTTTTCCTTACGATTAACATTTCTCATTACCCGTCTACCTGCCCGCCTCCTGCATCCAGGTGCTTTTTGATGTGCACTGTTCAGCACGTCCTGTGAAACTGGTAGGAATGATGCAGACGAGCGCCAACCTGATGTGGCAGTTAGCTCAGCGGATCCTACATGAAGGATCAGTTATCATTTGGTATATGCAACCCCAGCGAACGCGAAACACATCATCTCATTATGGTGTGAGGTGTAGCACAGGACCCTTCCGTTCACGTTTGACACCCCAATAGAGCCGTCACGCGTCCCTCCTCACACGCGGGTAGGCCTGCATATTACCTTCTTGATCATCTCACCACGATCCAACCCGTGTTCGAATAGTATAATATCGTTGGTGGCCAGATTGAGCGCCAATCAGTCAGTGATCCGACCCAGAGCCCGCCAAACCCGAGATCGACAGCGGTGATCTTCTGCGCGGAACGCGTCGCGAGTGTATCCCCAGAAGAACATCGCAACCGCTGACCAGGGACATCCGTATCAGTGCGTGGTCCCAGCAATTGCCGGTGTGA
>SKNY01000104.1 GCA_007123105.1 Salinarchaeum sp.
AACTCTTCTATCGCTTGGTCTGGTAGGTTGTGTTTGAAGAGTACGTTTTCTACTGTGTCAGGGTATCTTAGTATGTATGCTTCTGACCTTTTGTAGTTGCCTTCGACGAGTATTTCTGTTTCTCCGTTGAGCGTTCTTTGGTGTTCTGCTGTGAAATTATATGTGTTTTCTCCTGTTAAATCAGATTGAGAGGCAAGTTCTGTTACGGTCTGTTATTTTAGCTCCGGTTCGTCGTTGTCGTCTCCTGCTCCGTGACATCGCTATATCCGTCTTTTTCGCCGTTGTCTATTCCATTTGTGTCGTCGTATCCATTATCTCCGTTTGTAGGCGGCAGAATTGTTTTTCTGTTGTCATCTTTATCGAGAAGGCTTGTTCATCCACTCACCAGGACGATCAACATACCACTTGCTTTCAGGAATGGCTCGTCGTGGTTGCATGAAATTCACTAGATGTTAATTACCATGAATTCCGGCGTTTGCCCATTTATACGTTCTGAATAAATAGGTGTCTAGGCTTGTAAATTCAGCAAGGATTTGTTAGCCCACTTTGTCGAGCGCGTCTTTCCGCTCCTCAGCAGTCGGACGGATATACTGAAGTGTACTGTTCATGGATTTGTGCCGAAGCTGGGCGGCTGCACCATGGATCCCCATTTCTTTCACCATCTCCCGTCCCACACTGGGCCGGATCGAGTACCACGACAAACTCCGGTTTGATCGGTCGATCCCGGCTTCGTCGCACAAGTTGGGGAACCACGGATTCAACGATTCAGTGCCATACGGGTTCCCGTATTTCGTCAACCACAACAACTCAGTATCATCGTACTTCTCGTACTGCTTCCGTTCATCGATCCAGTTTTCGAGGATCTGGACTGTGTGGTCGCTTATCGTCACGTACCAATGAACCGAGTTCTTCACCGCGTCATGCGGCGGAATCCGCAGTATCCCGTTCTTCGTATCGACCCAAGACACCTTGGCCCGACCCACCTCTTTCGGACGTAGGCCTGCATCCAACGAGGTGTAGATCAGTGAAGGCCATTTCCAGCTCTCCGCCCGTTGTCAATCCTCGTTAGTAACTTGGTCTTTGGGTTTACCGAAGCGCTGAGATAGGTAGCTGTACCACTGGTCTCGTTCATCGGGGCTGACCGAGTTGTAGTGTGGGATGGATCCATAGGAGAGGGATGCATCCCGGAGCCGAGTTCGTTCCTGCTGCGTCAACGCTTCCCTAGTAGTTGGCAGTGTAGAATCGTAGTACCAGATGACGGGATCCCACTCCACGTCTTAGCCGAGCGCGTGCTCCTGCCACTTGAACAAGGTGTGGATCGCTTTCTGCATCGCCGATTTGTACGACTGCGAGTACTCCAACGGATGACCAACTTCATGAAGGCGTTGGCGTGCGAGGTCGTGATTTCCTCCGTGTATCCGTTTTCAATGTCCCAGACCCAACGATAGAACATGTCTAACCGGTAACTACGATGTTCGACTGTGGATTCAGTGTATCCGATCCCAGTTTTCGGCGCTTTTCCTTCGTTCAGCATCCACGTCAGGAAATCTCGTCGATGCTCACGATACAATTCGAATTCTCTTGGATTCAAGCGTTTCTCCGACTTTTTGGTGGCTAACCATGACTCCTCTATTGTCTTCTTCATGGTTCACCTCCTAATGGCACTCCATTGGTGTATAGGCGGGAAAACGGCTTACCCCGGTTATTGAGCGCAGGCCACAATTCGACACCCCGTTCAATTATCAAAGGCCTGAATTTAACTGTATCAGTGGTTCTACTCGACGATGGTGAATAACCACCTCACTGTCCTTGCATTCAAGTCATGGTTTCTAGGACGCAAACAGCGTAAACAGGAGTTATAGGCCTTCTAAGAGCCTAGGCCGGAATTCGAATCCGGGCTCTCGTCCTTACCAAGGACGCGCTTTACCAGGCTAAGCTACCTAGGCACAACACCATGTTCTCCGCTAAAGGGATTAGGTGTTTCGAAGCGCACCGTGTCCGACTCCTGACTGACTGAACGTTATACCCCAGCCCCACGTACCCGACACTCCCGGAGAGGATGCCCACAATCGCCGAATCCACTGATCCCGATCGCACCGTAGTTGACCCATTTCCCGCCGCGAGGATCGCGACGTTACAGCTCCATCTCGATCTTCTGGCTGCCGAACGCGACGCGCTCGCGCGGGAACGTGACGCCCTCGAAGCCCGCAACGACACCCTCCAAACGCAGCTGGAACAGGAACGACACAAACGCGAGGCGGCCAAGCGCCGGCTCCAGCAAGTCATCAACCAGTACGAAGCCATCTTCGACGAATACGATCGAGCCAGTTCGGTCAATCGTTGAGCGCAACTGGGTCTGCGGCAGCGGCCGCGTCCACTGCCGTCCGGATCGGTACTGTCACGGCAGTGACCGGCGGCAACGGATCCCGGGCGACGGCCGCAGCCAAGCGGCGCCCCTGTTCTTCGACAGCCGACGGAACTGCCTCGAGCACGACCGTCGCCCCCGCTGCAACTGCCAACGAAACCACGTCGTGTTCGAGCGCCGCGTCCCGCTGGCCGGTCGCATACGATTCGGTCTGCTGGCGGGAGAAACGCCGAACGATGCCGATCGCGTTGTCGGCTACCGCGGTCTCGGCCAGTTCGACGAAGCCGCGGGAAACCATGACTTCCGCAGCGACGAGGTCGAGATAGTCCTCAGTCGGATCCTCGGCGTCATAGCGCTCCTCCTCGCGAATGAGCGTCCGAGTTAGTCGCAGGCCTTCATAACAGAGCTGGACCCCAACCGCTCGGTCGATCGCCGCATCACGGGCCTCGGCACCGCCAAGCCGTTCGGCGGTGATCACGGTGACTGCCCCCGGCACCATCGAGGCCGTGTCGATGCGCGCTTCGAGTACCGAACCCAGCCGGACGGGGTCAACATCCCCGATCACCTGTCTGGCTGCACTACGCACGGTGGGGCCGGCCTCCATCACTGGTTCCTTGACGACGCGGGGTAAAGGCCTTTGGAAACGCGGGATCTAGTCGGCCGGTGAGACGCGATCGTTCACGAACGCGAATAAATGATCGATCTCGTCGTCGATGTTCGCGCTGAAGAACGTTTCGACCCCGGGAAACTTCCCGTCGACGACGAAGCGATTCCTGACCCGACATCCCCGTTCGGTCGGCGTGAGTTCGTGTTCGCCACTAACGTCCATTACCCGCGAGGTCCCCTCAAAACGGACGTACCGCGGTGGATCACGTTCGACATCCCGCGTTCTAACGGCAATCGTCCCGGGTAGCGCTCGGATCGGGAGTTTCAGCCGCCACACGGTGACGTCACCATCGGTCTCGAACCGATCGACGACCCGAATCCCCTGTGCACGGAGCGCTGGGTCAGAGAGGAGCGCCCAGACCTCTTCGACGGTGGCGTCGACTTCGAAGGACCGCTCGACGTCCGTGGTCACGGTTCCGGGGCGGGCGGCATGGTCCGTTTGTGCGCGCTAGCCGCCACGAGCCCGTCGACGTGCTCGACGGTCTCGATGGGACAACCAACCGTCTCGGCGGTGGCAGCCGCCGAAAGCGGCCCGTCGACGTGGAGTGCGAGAATCGCATCGAGGGTGTCGTAGGTGATCCCGAGCTCCTCCTCGTCGGTGTGGTCCTCCCACAGTTCGGCAGTCGGCGTCTTCTCGACGATGTCGGTCGGAACGCCTACGTGGCGGGCGAGCTGGCGGACTTGACACTTATACAGGTTGCCGATTGGATGACAGTCGACCGCACCGTCCCCGAATTTGGTAAAGTAGCCGACGAGGGCCTCGCTTCGGTTGCCGGTACCGAGGACCAAGCGGCCGCCGGCCGCATTCGAGACCAGGTAGTTCAACACGCCTCGAACGCGGGCTCGTGCATTGCCGCGGGCGCGCTCGTCGACGGTGACGGGTGCGGCCGTAACCAGCGTCTCGACGATCGGTTCGATGTCGATGACATCACACTGGATATCGAGGGCTTCGGCGAGGGTGACTGCGTCATCGCGGTGGCGCGCCGCGCTGACGTCCGCCGGGAGCGAGAGGCCGTGGACGCGGTCGGAACCGAGCGCCTCGACAGCGAGCGTGGCGACCAGGGAACTGTCGATGCCACCCGAAAGTCCGATCACGACGCCACTTGCCCCGGCGGCGTCGTGTTGGGTTACCATGAAGTCGGTGATGTGTTCGCAGACGGCCCCGAGTTCCGAGGATGCGAACGTGAGCCGTACCATGTGGCTGCCATCGCGAGGAGGCTCCTAATAGCCACGCATCGGTGTCGGTGAATGGCTCGACAGCCCCCGGTCGAGAATTCGTGATCAGCCGCCCTCATCAGGTACCCAGGCCGAGGGTCGATCCCCACTTGTCGGGCTGTCTCAGCTTCGAAAATTCATTCATCCGCGTTCGTGAAGTAGTACCAAGTCGGATCGGTCCAGAAGCTGGTGAGGGCGGCCTGAGCCCGCCAGTAATGGGTAATTGTTGCTCCAAATATGACAATATTTACTGTGGGTCAGAGTCGATAGAACCCATGACACAGAAAGTCAGCGTCGAAATTCATGATAATCTCTCGACAGCACACGCAGACCATCTCGCCAACCTCCTTCGAGACGTAGCGGCTGCTGACGGTCTCACGCGATTGCACCTCGAGATTGAAGCGGACACCGTCTTGGGGCTTGCTGCCCTGCCATCAACAGATGCGGTTGAACCACCCTCCGACGAACCAGCGGCCCCTGACGATGATGCAGAGCCAGCTGAACCAGAGCCGGAAGAGGAAGAGGAAGAGGAAGAGGAAGAGGAAGCGGACGAGGAAGACGAGGAAGCAACAGATGATCAACAGCAGTGGCCTCCAACGCTCAACCCCGGGACGAGGAAATGGACCTTGGCGGCCATGCTGTACGCGGCCGATGATCCGTTGACCGTTCGCGATGTGGTCGAACAGAGCGACAGTGAACTTAGCCAGTCTGTTGTTTCAGCAGGGTTGTACAACATGTTTCAGGAAGACCTGGTCGATCGCGACGGATCGCCGTTTGCGTACGAACTCGCTGAGGACGCCGTCTCGCTCCTTGAGGAACGTGCCGATGAGGAGGGCGTTTCGATCACACCGGAGGCAGCGTAGATCATCCTGTCGTCGCCCACGACATAGAGTTTGATCGCGATCTGTCGGGCATCCATGAAACAAACGCTACGTTAAAATGGTCGGCCCTGATACGCTTGGATACGCGCCGGTGGTCTAGTGGCAGGACAAGAGCTTCCCAAGCTCTTAGCCCGGGTTCGACTCCCGGTCGGCGCATCTTGACAGAGGGTTCGACCCTCGTACGTTATTGGGCACGTGGTACACTCGCCTCGGCTGGCTACAGAGAAGAGATCCAGTGCTCCCGGACTATGGCTGTTCGTTGAATTCACCGGCGTACCACTTCGGACCCTCTTAATCTATGTCGCCAAATACGATCATAAGAAGAATATATTCTTCACCGATCAAAAGTACACCTCTCCCTCCTCATTCCCGTATTCCAGTCATCTATGACGAACTGGACCAATGGACTCTGGTTCAATATACCGTTGACTCGATCACGTAGCAGCGTATGGATGATGCGCAGTTCCTTCCGGGGATCCTCTACGGTCGAGGATTACATCCGATCCACAGACGGTCAGGTGGAGAGGCACCTCTTCGAGTCGATGTATCCCACGGAGAAATCCACGATGCCCATCTCGTTCACATAGGTACTACACGTTTCAGCGGCGTCGTTCGACCAGACATGATACCCGATGTTCTGGGTCATCGAACGCTACAACTTCGCCCTCCTCGGCGTTGGCAACCGACGGTGACCATCATTGGGATTCCTCCAGATCCACTTGATGACCTGTTTACCTTTTGATACAATCGGTAATCACGGCATATTCGCTGTCATTTCGATGTGGGCGAGTCATCGAAGCGCACTATTGGATTCTGTGCCGTTGCATTGCCCAACTTCTCGGGCGAGGGGGTCGTGTTTGTACAAATACCACAGGTAATGGGCAGGAGCAACCGCGAGAGGATTCGTTTGCCCTCGACTTGTTCGCGGAGGAGCGAACACAATCGCGGATGACCGAACCCGTCGACTACCGGTGCAACCGTTTCACTCGGGCGATTCCGCGAACATGTCGCAAATTGTAATAAAATTCGTTGATTACCGGCAAAAATTCGTGGTGAGGGCCAGATAGTCGGTCACCCGTAATCGGGGCTCAATGGCTCGGTATGCTGGGTTCTGACGACAGATCCGAGAAATCCTGAGTGAATTCAAAGAATCGATCGCTTCTTCGAGCACGAGTTGTGCTGTGCCATCACTGCACAGGAGAAATAGTATCGAATCAGCACTGATACACAGGACACCTTAACAGAGAGATAATAATGATCAGATATAGCGTCCTTGCAGTTGAAATGTCACGACATTCAAGGCGTCAAGTTCTCAGAGGCGTAGCTGGTGGGGCAACGGTTGGGATCGGACTTGGATTGAGTACGAGCACGGTTGCGGCACGAGAAGGCCAAGGTGGGAGTGGTATCATCGCTGCCCACACGTGGGAGCGCCACGAAGCAAACGATGGGGCTCGTTTTCAGATCGTCAAGAAAATTAGCGAACAAACATTTGCCTGCAACGGTGGCCCTCGAACCTGGGCGTGTTATCGCATCCGATTCGAGAATCAACCCATTGATGAAATCCACAATGTGTTCGTCAATCCGAACCGACGGGTTGACACAACCGAAGGGGGGCCGTATCCAAAGGGGCGAGGGTATGAAGCACAGGATGGCTATACGGGCTGGCACGAGTTCACACGAGATGCCCAAACGTGTCACCACTATGTCGGGGGAATGACCGTCGGTGGCATCGACCGAACCCAGGCTGTATCAGTGTCCTTCAAGCCCATCGACAACGCCCGGCAGCATCACAACCGTCAGTAAGGGCTTCGTATAACTCGTTCAGACTAATCTGCGTTCACCGGAGAATCGTTCAGGACCGATGCAGTTCATGGTACATCCGATTCCGATCGGACGACAGAGTAGGCACGTCGTTCCAATAATCGAACCGATCACCGGCTATGCGATCCGCAATGACGGCTCCGGTCAGATCAATTCATTCGCCAATCCCGCTCCCGTTCAGTAAGACAACAAAGGAACGCCCGGTCACGAGAGTTGCGGGCAGCGTCCATTTGACGGCGAGTGTCTTCCTTTGTCAGCGGCTCCTTCGGCAGCGTACCGTTCTTGTGAGAATCCCGACGTAATATCCATGCGATCTCCTCGACGAACAAACATCGCATTGCCACGCGGAGATGAGAGTAGCAACACGCTCACACTGCCCAAGTTCACTGCGATCCGCGAACGAACCAGGGAACGGGTCGCGGGTGCTGCGATCGAGGACACGTACATGCCCGCACAATCGGGTTCTACTCAGTTTACACCAGATCACCGCGAGAACCATCGATCATCAGCGTACCTACCTCGACCGCTTTACCGTGTGATGTACCGGTAGAGAGTGATCAACACGAGCGAGTTCATCGAGATACTCGACAGAAGAAGACACAGGTTTCGCCGGTTCTTCCACGTAGTTCGCGCTGCGTCAGTATTCGCATGCAGACCGTACAGATGTGCAATACTGCCTGTCACCAACCCTGAACACGCAATGACCAGTAACACAGCGAAGTGTCGTTGCATACAGCGTCCAACAGGCTGAGCAAGAATAGTAGTGATCCCGAAAGTCCGGAGTATCAAAATGACATCTGAGGCCGAATCATTCGCTGAATGCCAGCGGGTTGGCTCCAGGAGACCGACCGCTATTCATCTCGTGTGGCTCATCTGCAGATCGGAGTACTGCTGGGATCATCTAGTACGCGGCCAAGCAAGATTGGCTGACAGAACCGCGAGTGACCGATCAGTACCACTTCGCTTCGGTCACCGTCCGCATCGATGCGACCATCATTCCTCAAGCTCGGCGGTAAAGAACGCCCACGGCAACTCGCCGTCATCATCTTCTAGAGAATCCCCCGCACGCCATTCCGACTGCACATCAAAGCCTGCCCGTTCGAGCTGGGATCGCGTGGCCGCCGCGCCCGCTAGGTGCCATTCCATTCTGACGCCGCTGTCGAGCCAGTCGGCGTTGGTACCTGTCCACGCGTCGACCCCCTCATTGAGGGTGACCGTTCCACCGGGTCTCAACACTCGCGCGAATTCATCGATGACGCGTTGATGTTCGGCAGCGGGAACATGGATCAGCGACCAGAGGGCGATCACCGCGTCGAACGTCGCGTCGGCAAACGGCAAGGTGGTGAGATCACCCTGAACGAGCGGTGCGTCGGGAACGTGGGCTGTGGCCAGCGTCAGCTGTTCCCGCGAGAAGTCGAGTCCGACCGGAGTTCCCGATGCTTGCAGCCGGGCGAGAACGGGGCGACCCGGACCGCAGCCGGCGTCGAGCACCCGCGAGCCGTCGGGAATCGAGGACAGCCAGTCCTGATCGGTCAGGTCCTGCTCGCGATGTGAGACGTACACCGCCGAGAGCGCGTCGTATGCAGCGCGAACGGCGTGTTTATCAACCATGGGCCGGATCGTTGGTTGGACCACGCTTGTGGGGGCAACAGCCGTTTCGGAATCGGCGACCTGTGAGGCCAATCCGTCACGCTGTGTTCAGCCGAATCATCAGCCGGTTACATGGAGTACAGGATCCAACGTGGAAAGTATCAAATTGAATGGCGAATAGAAACTATCGCACGGGCGACGGAACCGACGGGCGGCGCATGCAAACGGGTGGGCCGGTGAGCCAGCCACCCGGTAGTTCGGTGAACCTCCTCGGGGTCAAGCCCCGAGGCACTCGTCTTACCTAGTTGGAGAACTTACTGTTCGTCCGGCCGGCCGCGTAGCACTTCCAAGACGGGCCCGAGCGATTCGGCAGCCACGCGTTCTTCGACCTCGCCGAATAACACCGTCCGCCAGTCAGGAGCGTGTTCGCCCATGACGGTCACGTCGTGGCCGACTGCCGCGTCGACGACGGCGTCAACCAGCGAGTCGGCGGCGACGGTTCGGGTTTCGATATCGGTCGGCGGTACGGCTGCAGCCACCAGTGTCTCGCGTGCAGTCTCGACCGCATTACCGAGGTCGCTGACCTCGTCACCCGCCACCCCGAGCACAGTGATACGGATATCCCGCCCCGCCCGGATCGCGGCAACGCACTCGGCCAGCCGCGTCGGATCGGTTGGTCCGTCGATCACGAGGAGCATGGACGTCACCGGCCGCAGTGGATTCGGGTGCGCAACAATGGTGGCCCCGACATCCGCAGCCACCCGCTCGATGCTTTCGTCACGGTCAGGCGTGAAGACCAAACGGGTTTCGACGGGGCCCTCGAAATCATCCGCGATCGAATCCAATGCGACACGAGCCCGTTCCTCGAACTCCTGGCGCATCTGACTCGGTGCGGTCTGTTCTGGGACCTCGTGGAAACCGAGCAGGACGACGTCGATCGGGTCGAGCAAGGCTGCGAGATCATCATCGACAGCCTGGCCCTCGAGGATACGGATGGGAATCAGGGCGCGTTCGGTCGACATATCAGGGCACTCCCTTGAGGCTCACGCCCCGAGCGTAATAGAGATACCAGCCGATCGTGACCGCGATGAACCCGAGACCGAGCACCTGGGAGAGCGGTTGCATGAACAAAATCAGCCCGAAACTTGCAACGGCACCGAGGACTGGAACGATCGGTCCGCCCGGTACCACGAACGCGGGATCGTACCATCCCGGTGGGTTCCGACGCAACAGTAACAGCGACACACAGATCAGTCCGTACATGACGAGATGGAGAAAGGAGGCGACCTCGGCGAGGATCTCGACCTGACCGGTGGCCGCCAAGACGATCACCGGTCCACCAGCCATGCCGAGCGCGACATGGGGCGTTCCGTACGCGAGGTTAATCCGGCTCGCCCACCGCGGCAACAACGCATCTCGGCTGGTGGCATAAATCGCCCGAGAGGAAGACAGAATGGAGGCGTTCGCCGAAGACACGGTCGCAAGGAGGCCACCGAAGACGATCGCGAACGCTCCGACGGGCCCAAGGAGTGATCGGCCCACTTCGACCATCGCGGTTTCGAGCATGCCAGCGTCATCGAGGCGGGCTAGTTCGTCCGGACCAAGGACACTCGTCGCAACCAGGATAGCCAGGACGTACATCACCGTTACGATCAACACGGATCCGACCATCGCACGGGGAAGGTTTCTGGCGGGCTGGCGGATCTCGCCCGCCACGGTCGCCACCTGGGCGAAGCCGAGATAGGACGTGAACACGAGTGCCGCGGTGGTGAACACCGGGACGGTCCCGTAGGGAACGAACCGTTCGCGGGGTTGGACGTCGCCGAATACGACCTCGACGCTACCGATGGCCAAGAACACGACGAGGAGGCCCATCAAGAGCGCCACGATGCCGTTCTGGAGCGTTGCTGCGTTCTCCGTACCCGTCACGTTGAGCATCGTGAACGCCACCCCACCGAGGACCGCTAGCGGAACCACCAGGGTGACACCAGCTGGCACGCCGAGTTCGCGCAGGAGATCAACAGCATAGAAGCCGAAGCCGACCAGATAGAACGCGGTGGCAAAGACCAGCCCGAACCACAGCGAGATGCCGACGACAGTTCCCGCCAGCGTCCCCATCGCCCGGGAGATGAAGTAGTAGCCACCGCCCGACCGCGGCATTGCCGTCGCGAGTTCGGAGGCGGGCAGCGCGACCAGAAGCGCAACGACGCCGCCGATCGCAAACGAGAGGGACGCGGCCGGTCCGGCAGCCGCGGCCGCCAGACCCGGAAAGACGAAGATACCCGCGCCGATCATCGTGCCGATCCCGATGGCGAGACCACCGATCAGCCCGATCGAACGTTCGAGCTCGACGTCCTCATCGACCGCGGTCACGTCGGGAGTGACCTCTGTCGGGGGTGTCACCACTGGTTCTTCGCCCGCGACGTTCTCGCCACCGACCAGATCGTCGGGGGTGCCCGGCGGCCCGGTAGTCATGGCCGATGATATGTGGTTGCCGATTAAGTAACTGCGGTGGAGATTCGGTCAGGCGATCGCTGCTTCGTACCGCTCGTCGATGTCGTCCCAGTTGACTACGTCCCACCACGCATCGACGTACTCCCCACGATTGTTTTCGTACTGGAGATAATACGCATGCTCCCATACATCGAGGGCAAGGATCGGGGTCGTATTTTGGTGGGCCAACAAGTGCTGACTCTCCATCTGGCCGATGATGAGTTCGTCAGCAAGTGGATCGTAAAACAGCATGGCCCATCCGGCGCCTTCGACCGCTTTGGCCGCCTCGCTAAACTCCTCCATGAAGGTATCGACCGAGTCAAACGCATCCTCGATCGCGTCGGCGACGGCGCCACCGGGCTCCCCGCCGCCGTCGGGATCCATGTTTTCCCAGAAGATGCTGTGGTTTGCATGGCCCGATAGGTTGAACGCGAGCTGCCGTTTGACTGCCTTGATGTCGTCGTATTCGCCGTCGGACCGCATCTCTTCCAGTTGCTCGCGGGCGTCGTTCGCACTGTCGACGTAGGACTGGTGGTGGCCGTCGTGGTGCAATTCCATGATCCGCTGATCAATGTGCGGTTCGAGTGCGTCGTAATCGTAGGGGAGATCGGGTAATTCGTAGGTCATGGGCTCGACAAGGTAAGCAGGCCAAACGCGCGCAAAGTTAGTATGAACTGCGACAGGGAAGGTATCCAATCAAAAGGGGTTATGGAACCATTAGGACCTACCGTACACCCAGTGAGATGGTGGTCGACGTAGCGGACGTATCGATAGTTCCGATAACCCATGCTGGACCATGTGGCCCGGGATGAGGCCTGGATGACATTCCGATAACCGGAGGCAATGGACTGGCCTGGGGCGGGATGGATTGTACGACAAGCGTCGTGCTGCGATCCTCACCTCCTGGAAACCGTACCGACTGTATAACTATTCACTCGTTCGGAATACATTGGCCCGTCGGAGGTAAATGGATACCGTGCAACACACACGATCTGGTGTCGGGATGTCGCCGGAACGGCCGCGGTGTAGAGCGTTCGGGTCGTCGATCCAGACCGCCATTGCTTGGCCCGGGCGACCGCCGGCCGAATTCAGCACCGATGCTCCAGACGTGTACAATCGTATCGAGCGTGTCACATCCCAGCGGGGACGCACATCATTCGGACCGGCAACGCGACCACAGTGTCTCGACGGTGATTAACGACGGCCATGGACTCTTCACCGAACCCGATCCGATCGGTCTCCTAGACTCCTCCGACACGTCCCCCTGGCCACCTCCATCAGCCCGAGTTCTCACTGGCGTCTGACCGTACGGGCGAGTCAGTCCGATGCTTCGTCCCGCAGTAGCCGTGCGTCCAGAGGCATAGCGAAGGTGTAGGAGAGGTAGACAGGAATCAATCAACCGATGAGAACGCCAGGTCCCCGGTCGATGTCCACCTCGTATGCACTGGGTTGGGCTCCGTTTCCGAGATGGCGTGAATCGGAAATCGACGGACGTCGATCCGTGTGGAACCTCGTCCAGCGTCGTTACGACGATCACCAGTTCCGAACAGTCGGGGACATTCCTCCACCGCGGTCAGGCTCATCCGACTGTGCCGCGGCAGTACCGTTGGTGGGGCTGCATGACAGAAAGCAACATACGGCCGCACGACGGTCGTTGATCGTGTTCATTGGTAGTTTGAGAGTACACGTGCGGAGTTGAACGGACGCTCCACTGCTTGGGGACCGACAGAAATCGCTGGGCAGTTCGACAACGCAGGATACGGTGATCAACGGTGAGATCCGACAACTAATCGCATCGAGGTCGGTGCATGTCCAGCCGTGAAAAATCCTGCAATGGTCTAGCCACCGCCTGACTTGGTCGTTCCGGAGGCAGTTGATCGACCGACCGCGTCACAATCGGCAGCCAACCGATCCAGCGGGACGGTATCGTTCGTGTACCGCGACGACGGCAGTTCCACCGCCAGAGAGACCTCAAGATCGTTTCACCGAAGGTGTCAGCTCCAAGGGTGTTTGTCACCCTCTTACGAAGTCGGATTGGTTGGAAGAACTGCCATGGCCGGAATCCACCGCATCAGACGGTTCGCGATCGGAATCGGCGTGGTACTGCTCGGCCTCGGACAACTCGGCCTTGCAACCGCTGCCGGGTGTGGGATGATCGTCGGCCCCTGATCACCCAGCGAATAGATCGTTCACGTCTTCGCTGCACCAGCACAGCGTGTCGTCGACGCGAACCGGGCCACCGTACCGATCGAGAAAATCACAGAGAGTCGCACTGGAGACGGTGATCGTCGTCAACCGACCCGGAGGCACAGCATACGTTTCCTCACCCAGGTAGGGAACCGCGACGATGCCCATCCCGATCGACCCGGGCAACCACGCATGAATGGTGACCTCGAACGTATCCCCCGCCGCCATCGCTTTGGCGTCACAGAGCACGGGGGGCCCGTCCGCGGGCTGGGCGACGTCAGTCGATCCGTCCCCGACCACAAGATACTGAAGCCCGGCAAGCGAGGTGGTGCGAGCAATCGCAATTGCGGGGGCGAGCGGAAAGCCACGCTGCAGGAGCCGTGCCATCGTGACGCCGATCGTGCTCGCCTCCCGATCCGGAATCTGGCCGAACGTGACGACGCCACCCGCGGCCCCGCGCTCGATAAGCGCCCGTCCTTGTTCGACGGAATGACAGGCGTTGAGGAGAAACGAGCGAACAGCGACGTCTTCGAGGTTCCGTGCGTCGAAATGACCGTCCGTACAGCGAAAGCCCGCATCGTCGACGTGTCCGATGTAATGGACGATATCGGCAGGCGTCCGAAAGTGTGTCGTCAGTTCCGCTACGGAGACGTCCCGATCGACCAAGACCGAGAACGGAAGGTCCATTCGCGTGTTGTAGGCCCGCGTGACAGCATCGTGTTCGACCTGGGACGGCTGGCCGTTGTGGACGACCACGACGTCGATTGACTGCTCGTCCGCCGGTGGGTTGGGGGGTCGTTCAAATGCTGCAGGGACCCCGAG
>SKNY01000017.1 GCA_007123105.1 Salinarchaeum sp.
ACGAGATCTGTGCCGACCGCACCGCGTTCCTCATTGCCCACCGCCTCTCGACGATCAAAGACGCCGACCGCATCATCGTGATGGACGAGGGCACCATCATCGAGGAAGGCAGCCACGATGAACTCGTCGCACGCGGCGGCGCGTACGCCGAGCTGTGGAAGGCCCAGAGTGAGGACGACCGCGAGCCGGCGCTGGCAACGGCCGACGACTGAAACTCGATCGCGGCACGTTCCTGATCGACACACATATCAGCGAGGGAGAAGGGGTCACTGGCAATGGAACCGTACACCCAGTGGGGATCAGTTTTTCCGGGATGACGATGCAAATTCGGGAGGAGTCGATGCTGCGGTTGTACGAGACCGTACAGGCGAACGACGAACCGGCGACGCTCGTCGAGAACGTCCTCGAGCTCGGCGCCACGCACTTAGGCGTCGACAACGGCCACCTCACCTGGATCGATACCGAACACGGTCACTGGGAAGCGCTGGTCAGCACGAATGAGACCGTACCGCCTGGCCTCACCCTACCACTCGAGACGACCTACTGCCGACGGGCCCTCGACCGAGGGGGGCCGGTCGTCATCCACAATGCACGCGCGGAGGGCTGGGAGTGCGATCCGGCCTACCGGACCCACGGGTTCGCTTGTTATTTCGGCACGCCGATTCGCATCGGCGAACTCACCGGGACGGTCTGTTTCGTTGCCGAGGATGACCGATCGGAGTTTTCCCAGGTCGAACGGGTCTTCGGCGAGCTTACCGCCCGCGTACTCGAACAGGAACTCCGACAGCAACAAGCCGAACGCCAGCTCGCTCAACGCCGCCGGTTGACGGGTGTCCTCAGCCGTGTCCTCCGTCACAACCTTCGCAACGATATGACCGTCGTACAGGGCTATACGGACCTCGTGCAATCGCAACTTGATGATGAAGACCTCGCCAGCCGGCTGACAGTCGTCGACGACCGCATCGAAGAACTCATCCAGCTGGGTGAGAAGGCCCAAGAGCTTGAAACAATCGTCGAAACCGATGACACCCACCAACAGCGAAACGTCCCGGCAATCCTGGATGCAATTATCGAGTCGGTCGCACACGGTTCGCCGGCGACGACCATCGTGCGTGAAGGCCCCGACGAGGCGACGGTACCCGCCATGGCAAACATTCAGCGCGCCTTTCGCGAGCTGATCGAGAATGCCGTCAATCACGGGCCGAATGATGGTACCGTCACCGTCACGGTCGAACCGTCGACATCGGAACTTGCTGTCTACATCGATGACGAAGGACCGGGCCTGCCCGATCAGGAACGGACGATCCTCGATCGCGGGGTGGAGACGCCGTTGAGCCATGGCAGCGGCCTGGGACTCCAGATCGTCGCCTGGATCGTCGACAACCACGAAGGGTCAGTAACCGTCGAGGATACCGCAGACGGAACGCGCGTGGGCGTCCATCTACCGACCTCCGCGACATCGGTCTGGGGTAGTGCGCAATCCTTTTTGCCGCTTCGCTAGTAGAACCCGGTAATGCCTTCGGGGTCGGATCTATACCGCGAACAAATCATCGACCACTACAAGCGACCGCGCAATTACGGGGAGCTTGCGGATCCGACCTTTACGCACGTCGGCGAGAATCCCGTCTGTGGCGACGAGATCACCATCGACGTCAAGCTCGACGGCGAGACGATCGAGGACGTCCGCTTTCGTGGAGACGGCTGTGCCATCAGCCAGGCGGCCGCCAGCCTGCTGACCAGCGAGCTCCCAGGGGTGACGCTCAGCGAGCTCTACGAGATGGATCGGGACACCGTCGTCGATCTGCTCGGCGTCGACATCAGCCCGATGCGGATGAAGTGTGCGGTGCTCGCCGAGAAGGTCGCCCAAGATGGCGCGAAGATCTACGAGGGCGAACTCGACGTGGATGCCACGACGACGGAGTGACCGTTGCGGCCTCGTGCCGGGCTCTACGGGAGAAGTATACCACTCGCGGAATACATGCTGTAAACCGTCGCCAGCGCCTGCCAGAGTAGGATGTCTGTTTCACTAATACGTACGTATTCGATTTCCAGCACCAACGTTAAGTATGATTTCTGAATTGAATCCCATCGGACGAACCGACGGCAGGTTACCGCCTACTCCGGCTTGAGCCCCTCACCCTCGACGCGCATGACCGCCTCGCCGTCCGGGAGGTTCGGTGCGTCGACCAGCCGCACAATTCGCTTGTTGTTTTTCGATTTGCGGAGGTAGATCCGGAATGTACTCGAGTGGCCGAGGATGTTTCCTCCGATCGGCTGGGTCGGGTCGCCGAAAAAGGAGTCGGGGTTCGAGGAAACCTGGTTGGTCACGACGATCGCGGTGTTGTAGATGTCGCCGATCCGCATCAGATCGTGGATGTGCTTGTTGAGCTTCTGCTGGCGCTGGGCGAGCTGTCCACGGCCGACGTACTCGGCCCGGAAGTGCGCCGTGAGCGAGTCGACCGCGAGGACCCGAACCGGCCACTCGCCGTCTTCGTGTTCGGCGGCGAGATCCTGGGCCTTCTCGGCCAGCAAGATCTGGTGGTTGCTGTTGAACGCCTTCGCGACGTGGATCTTCTCGAGGACGTCAGCGACAAGCTCATCGAGGGCGTCCTCGTCACCCGGTCCGCCCGGAATCTCGCGATCCTCGAGCGTGGCCGCAATCGTGTCATCATCCAGCCCCCGGACCATGTCATCGATCCGTTCGGGTCGGAACGTATCCTCCGAGTCGATAAAGATCGCGCACCCATGGAGGCCACCGACTTCCTTTGGAAGCTGGACGTTGACGGCAAGCTGGTGGGTGATCTGGGACTTCCCGGAGCCAAACTCGCCGTAGACTTCGGTAATCGATTGCGTTTCGACGCCGCCGCCCAGTAAGTCGTCGACCTCCTCGACGAGCCAGCTCAGTTTCCCGATGTATTCGCGCCGTTCGAGGACCTGGGTACCCGTCTCGAAGTCCCCGACGTCGGCGGCCTCGCGGGCCGCATTCACGATTTCAGCGGCCGTGCTCTCACCAATATCAGCCGCCGCGGCGAGCTCACCCGGGCCCATCACGGCAAGCGACTGAAACGAATCGTACCCACTCTCGTTCAACTTGTCGGCGGTGGCGGGCCCGACGCCTGGCAGAGACTCGAGGTCAGCGTTCGCAGCCATAGTTCGAGTTGTGTCTTCCGTAGCAATAAACGCTCGTTAACAGGTGAGTGAAAGTGATGGAAGTGGTCGGCAACTGCAGCCATTTGAACCGGCAACGACTATCAAATGTCGGCGTAGGTTCCAATTCAATCAGACGGCATAAATTAGGCCCGTTATTCACATAGGTAGGACAGTTGGTGGTATTGGAGAGAGAGCCGTGGACGAGGCAAACCAGATGAGGGTGCGCGGGACGCTCGGCCGACGGCGACTACTGGTAGCCGGGGCGGGGATGGGCGCGGTCGTCGTGGGCGGATGTACAAACGAAGCACTCGATCCCAATGGGGCCGACGGGACCGGAGACGAGGACCACACAGCGAATGTCGGACGGTTTACATTGCTCATCAGTGATCGAGCGAACGCGATCGCCGACTTCGACAGTCTATCCGTACGCTTTTCGACGGCGAGAATTGCACGGGCAAACGGTGCAGATCCGGACGGGGATACGGATCCCGAGCCGTCGGAGGGCGCGGACGAAACGGAATACGATGCTTTGCCGGACGAAGACGATGGTGAACCGGACGACGTCACTGGCGACTCCGGTGACGATGCGGGGGATGTCGATGAGGCTGACGACAATAACGACGAGCCGGACGAGCCGGATGATGGAGAAGAACATGATGCGTCAGAGGATGGGGACGACGGTGAACCCGACGACAGCGACACTGACGATGCCGAGACGACTGTCAGACCGGATGACGACGAGTCATCGGATGCTGTGGCCGATGAACATAATGAATCGGCCTTGTCGGTAGATGACGGGTATCCGCAGTCCCTGGGTAGGGCTGGGGATGATGAAAACGACGACACGACAGCAGAAGCCGATGCTGCCGCAGATGCCGGTGATGAGGAAGAACCATCCGAGGATAACGATAATGAACCCAATTTCACCGGATCAGGTGACAACGGTGCCGACCAGCCCACGCTGTCGGTCACGGTCGTCGACGAGAACGGCGACCCGGTCGCCAGGGCGCAAGTGACGATTTGGCCGGACGATGCGGACAGCCCCGTTGACGCGTTCGACGGTGCTCACGACGACGAAACGGACGAGGATGGTACCGTCAAGGCGCACCTCGCCGACGGAACTTACGAGGTCATCGCGGTCCACGACGAGGTAGGCGAGGGATCAACCATCGTCGAGCTCGACGGCGAGGACGAGGAGATGGGGGTCAGACTCACCGACGTAATAGCGGACGAACAACCCGGAGCCCCGCAGGAGGGATGGGTGGAGTTCGATCTCGACGGCGCAACCGTCGATCTCACGAACGTCATCGGCGAGACCGCCGTACCCGTCCTGGAGGTCGACCTCGAGGCGGGTCGGTACAGCACGATCCACCTGGATGTCGAGGACGTCACGGGGTACGCACCCCCGATCGACGATGATGAACACGGTGAGGAACTCGACGTTCGTGTGCCGAGCAACCGGCTGCGGCTGGTCCGGCCGTTCGAGGTCGAGGCCGGCGCCACCGCCGAGTTCGTCTTCGACATCCACGTCGTCCGGCGCGGCCGATCCGGCGGGTACAACCTTCGACCCGTGATCGGGGGGAGCGGCGTCGAGGGCGATGACGTGGAACCGCACGATCGTCCGGATGATCATGGAGCGACGGGACGGGGCCGGGATGATGACGATCATCCGAGGGGAGAACGCGACCGCGATGACAATCCGGGTCGTCCGAACGACGACGAGAATGCGAATGGCGAGGATGCAGACGCTGCTGGAAGCGGCAGCGACGACAATCCGGGGAGCAGGGATGATGATAGTGTAGACAATGCCTCGTCCGGACGCCGAGGTGGCCGAGACGATGAGAACAACCCAGGGGGCAGGAACCACCCCGACGATTCCCATCCCGGTCGCGGTGGCGGTGACTGATCCTTACGTTGCAGTGTTTTCGGCGATGTTCCAGCCGGCACGAACCGTCTCACCGGCGCTGCCGTCTGCTTCTTGGGGCGTGTACGCGATGTCGAACGTCCGGAAGTTGAGCGAGATCACCTCACGTCCTTCCGGATCCTCCACGCCGTCCACGTCAATGCCGGTCACGAGGACGTCCTCGAACTCGAATGCCAATCGTGTCGGTTCGGACCCCTCGCCCGATTCGATGATGAGTGTCGCATCACGGATGTGGCGTCCGGACGCGAGAGAGATCCACAGGACCGGGGATGTGACGTCGGTCCGTTTGAGCACCCGAAAATCGTCGAACGTTGATCGGCCCGCAGCCGGGCGGGCCCGATGCATCGTGCCGTCATTCCTCCCGGCCCACTGCCAGCCGAGCACGTCGATCGCACCCGCCTCGTCGGCATCTCCTTCGATGCCCGCCAACCGCAATCGCATTCGCGGGTTGGCGCTCGCTGTAGTTTCGACTGCCAGCGCGGTGGCCGGGCGTCCCGAGTACGCGAGACCGCCCACGGTGGCAGCCCCGAGGGTCTTCATCGCAGTCCGTCGGTCGACGGAGAACTGGTCGGTTACCATGCGCAACGACTAGATGGACGCCTAGAACCATAACGATCGTTCAAGAGTGGCAGGGATCACTCCCATGGATGGGCCGCCCCGCGAGATGGCCAGAGCGGATACCAGTACTCGGTATCGGATTCGACGCTCAACTCGCCGTCCAGTACGCTTTGTAACTTGAACTCGGCGCCCGAATCGCGCTCGCGGCCCGTCCGCGGGCAGAACGGATAGTATGCCCCTCGGCGGAACGAGTAGATCCAGTAGGCCCGCCCACCGTTCTCGAAGCCGAACACCGCGGCGAGCAGCCGAGACCCGTAGCCGCGCTCGACGAAGGTATCGGCCGCAAAGTGAACGCTCGTTACCAGATCTTCCGGGTCGTCGTCGGTCAGGATGACCCACTGGTATCCGTGGCTGTCTTCTGAGAGTTCGGCGGTTGTGCCGGTCTCCTCTGCCCCCGCCGCCAAGATGTCCTCGACCTCGCGGACCGTATCAGTGAAATCCGTGCTATCGACACCCGAGAAACAGAGGGCTGCCTGGCCGGCGTGATCGTAGCCCAGATCCGCCATCATCGTCATGTAAGCCGTGCTCATCCCCCAGAGATCGTCGGGATCGGCGTCTCGCTTGGCGGAGGCCTCCGCCGCCGTCCCGAACACGCTCCGCAGCCGGTCCATCAACCCCATGGTCGAGTCTGGGTGGGCCGACCGGTAAAAGGGATCGGAGGCGGGTCATTCGTCGGTCGCCGTCACTCGCACCTCGTCCGAGCGCGCGAGTGCCGAGCGCGCGAGCAGTTCGCTGCCGATGACGGCCGGACTCACGACGGCGTCCGCGCCAGCATCGCGCAAACTCTGGGCGTTGTCGCGATCAGAGGCCATCGCGACCACGTACAATTCGTCGTTCGCGCGACGGAGAGCCAGGATTGCGAGGACATCGTCACCGTCATCGTCGGTTGCGACGATCGCCGACCGGGCCCGATCGACCTGGGCCCGATCGAGGGCCGCCACGTCGCGGGGATCGGCCCGAAAGACGTTGTAGCCCCGGTCGCCCAGCGAGGCCGCACGTGGTTCGTCGACCGTGAGTACCAGGATGTCCGCCGATTCGTCGAGTTCGGTGAGAATCGATTCGGTGAGTTCGCCGTAGCCGAGGATCAGCACGTGATCGCTCAAGCGTTCGAGGGTTGAAGTGGTCATTTTTCCGAGGGCCGCTTTAAACCGCGTTTCCAGGACCGGGGCGAGCAACACACCGGCCGCGAAAATGAAACTCGTCGCGCCGAGAACGACGATCGAGAGCGTGAACACTCTGGCTTCCTGTGTCAGGGGTACCGCATCGCCGTACCCGACCGTAGTTGCCGTCACGAGCGTATAGTAGAACGCATCGAGGGGCGTTACGATCTCCTCGAACTGCTCTCGCAACGCAAACGTCCCGACGGTGCCGTAGCCGAGGACGCCGGCCAGGGCGATTCCCGCCGCCAGCTGGGTTTCGTCGAGCTTGGACTTCCGGCGAAACGCATCCCGGTGGCGATAGACCGTCGGTAGTGCAGCGAGTGCCAGCAAGAACAGCGGAATCGAAAATGGACTCGACTGTAAGCCCGCTTGCATCGCGGCGGCCGGGAGTAACACCAGGGCAATTTTCCAGGAAATGCGATATCCCCAGCGGAGGCCGCCCGCAGAAAGCAACAGTAAAAAGCCCGTCACGGCACCGGTAAAGCCCACGGCCGCGCGGACGACATCGGGCACGTACGGGTCGAGGGGTGCGAACACCACTGGCGCGCCGATGTATGTGATACCGGTTACCAACGAGACGACCCCCACCACAGCTGTCAGGAGCACAGCGGCTTGCGGGCGGGCACCTGGCGTCCACATACAGGTCATTCGTGGATGGGCCGGGGATCTGTATAAAGCTGGCCAGGAACGCCGCGCTTTTCGTCGGCGGTTGTTTCACTCCAGCTGTGTACGGTCTCGCCGGTCGGGAGCTTCGATTCGCGCTGGTGATCAGCTCGGCACACTTCGCCCAGCACGCCTTCTATCGGGTGTTACCGCCGCTGATTCCGGTGCTCGCGGTGGCCCTCGAGTATCCACTCTGGCAACTCGGCCTCCTCATTTCGCTGTATTCGATCGGCATGGGGGTCGCCCATGCCCCACTTGGCGTCCTGGCTGACCGAATCGACCGCGTGTACCTGCTCCCGACGGGGATCGCGGTAACCGGGGCGGCCTACGTCCTGTTCGCGCTGGCGCCACTGCTCGGCGCACCGGTGGCCGATCTTTCGATCGGCGGGCACGTCTTCGACGGCGGCTTTCTCGTCATGACGGTCGCGATGGTGGTCGTCGGCGTCGGTCTCGCGGTCGTTCACCCGGCCGGGTATCCGATGATCACCGACAACGTCGTCGCCAACAACAAGGGAAAGGTCCTCGGCCTGTTCGGAGCATCCTCGAAGCTCGGGGATGCCGCCACACCCGCCGCCATCGCCGTGCTGATCGTCGTGCTCGCCTGGGAGACCATCATCCTGGTGTTCGGGCTCATCGGCGTGGTCTTCGGGATCCTGCTGTACGTGATTCTTTACGGCGAAACCTACGAGACCGTCCCGTCCGGAGAACGCGGCGAGGATGGCAACGGGAGCATCGACCGCCGCGAGTACCTGTATCCGATGATCGCGGTCTATGGCTTTTTCATCACGAGTATGATGGCCGCGACAGCACTCACGTCCTTTCTCCCGACGTATCTCGTGGCCGTCTACGGGTTCACCATCGAACTTGGCGGGCTGACGGTCCAGCCCGAATCGGTTGCAAACCTGTACTTTGCCGTGTTACTGACCGCGGGGGCGATCACCCAGCTGTTCCTCGGCGGGCTCGCTGACGTCTACGACGCTCGGTCGCTGCTGGTCGCGTGTATGGCCGCCGCCACCGTCGGCATGGTCGCGCTCGCGATCCTGTCGGTCCATCCCCTGGTCCTCGTGCTGATCGTCGTGGTCCTCGGGGCGGGGCTGTTCGGGGTCAACCCGGCCCGGGATACGCTCATTAGTGATCTCTCGCCGCCGGAACGCGAGGGGCGAACGTTCGGCTACGTCTTTACGGCCGTGACATTGACCGGCGCGCCGTTGCCGACGGTGGTCGGCTACCTCCTCGAGGTACTCGGCATGCGGGCTGGGTATCTCCTGCTGGCGATTGGCCCCGTGTTGGCGATCGGCTGTGTCGCTCTCTTGTACTCCGATCGGATCTACCGCGTCACACCGGCGAGCGAGGCAGATGTGAGCCCGGGAGATTGAGATGGCTGTCTATCCCGATCGACCGTTGCAACTCGAGCCGGGCTGTGATCGATGTCCGGCCCTCGTCGACTGTCGGGAGCGGATCGTCTGGGGGGCCGGATCACGATACGCATCGATCATCGTGATCGGTGAGGCACCCGGGTATGGCGAGCCCGACGCCGATCACTGGCGTGGAGGAAACTGGACAGGAATAGCGTACACGACGCGACACTCGGGACGACGAATCAGGACGCTATTCGCAGACCTTGGCTACGCCGACGAGGTGTTCTTTACGAACGCTGTGAAGTGTTTTCCCGCCGATCCGGATGATCCAACGACTAATCGCGAGCCGACGGCAGCCGAACGCGATCGGTGTATGGCCCATCTCGACGCAGAATTCGACCTGATCGCGCCGACGGTAGCCGTGCCGACGGGCAAACACGCGACCGCGACGTTACTGGAAGCGGATGGAAAGACCCTCGATGGATTTCTCGAGCGTGTCCTCGAGCCGTTTCAGTGTGATACCTTCGACGTGGCCGTCGTCCCGATTCTCCACCCATCTTACCAAGACGTCTGGCTCACCCGGCTCGGCTACACGTCCGAGACGTATACCGCGGCGATCGGAGCCGCTCTTGCGGGTGCACTGGCCACCTGACACAAGCCCAAGCAGAAGCCCACGATGTCGCTGGATAGGTGTACGCCGCGGGGGAACACCTTTGGCCACCCGGTCGGTGGCCCGCCGTATGCCGGAGACGCGACCAAACGTCCTACTAGTGTGTACAGATCAACAGTTTGCCGACGCTGTCGGTGCCCGCTGTTCGGATCTCGAGACACCGGCGATGGACCGCATCGCCGCCGACGGCATCAGGTTCGAGCGGGCATACTGCACCCAGCCGAAGTGTACCCCGTCACGGGCGAGTATGCTGACCGGCCGGATGCCCCACGCGTTGGCGCGTGAGGACGAGGCCCCCATTCCCGATTCGATACGGGACGAAACACTCGGTCAGCTCTTTCGCGAGGCGGGGTATCACTGTGGGTTCGGTGGCAAATGGCACCTCGGCGGCGGTATGGCGATCCCACGCGATGAGGAATACGGACACGGATTCGAGCGTGTCGCCGGCTTCGACGACACAGCGTTGGCGGATGGGTGTATCAAATTCCTCCGAGAGGATCGAGAGGATCCGTTTCTGTTGCTGGCCAACTTCGACAATCCGCACAACATCTGCGAGTGGGCCAGAAACGAGACGCTCCCCTGGGGACCGGTCGAGGAGGTACCGACCGCGGACTGTCCGAACCTGCCGGCGAACTTCCCGATCCCCCCATTCGAACCGGACGCCGTCAAGCTGCGGGCGCGGGATAACAGCCCGATGCAACAGGCGTCGGACGAGGAGTGGCGCCAGTACCGGCACGCCTACTACCGCCTCATCGAACGGGTTGACCGCGAGGTCGGGCGGATCCTCGGCGCCCTCGCCGAGACCGGTCACGCCGAAAACACGATCGTCGTGTTCACGAGCGACCACGGGGACGGCCACGGCGCCCACAAGCTCCAGCAGAAGTGGACACTGTATGAGGAAAGCGCTCGCGTGCCGTTTATCCTCCGCGGGCCCGGCATCGAATCTGGCATCGAATCGGATGCACTCGTCTCGACGGGACTCGATCTGTTGCCGACGCTCTGTGAGTATGCGGACATCGTCCCACCCGACGGGATCCGCGGCCACAGCGTCCGCCCGATCGCGGCAGGAGACGAACCCGGAGACTGGCGCGAGTACGTCGTCACCCAAACTGACAAAACCGGCGGCCGAATGATCCGTACTGACCGCTATAAGTACAACGCGTACAAGTGGCGCCGGCCTCGCGAACAATTGTTCGACATGGCCGAAGACCAAGGAGAGATGGTGAACTTGGCCGTCGAGTCCGCGCACAAGCACGTGTTGGAGGCCCACCGCGAGCACCTGCTCGAGTGGTGCATCGAGACGGACGACCTGTACCGCGAACATTACGCCCATCCGGGCATCCCCTCGATTCCGGGATTGTCGCCCGCGGAGGTGCGGGCGGCGATGGACGAGTAGCACCCGTTGTATTCGCAAACCGTGTATGAATTACATGCACTGATTAAATAGATTAGGGAGATAGCAGTTTTCCAATGATTCATATTGGATGGCTCCATAGCCATTGGCCATGCCAGAAAAACGCTTGGCACGGACGGTGCGACGGCGGGAGTACGTGGCTGCGGGGAGTGCCCTCAGTGCAGCGATCCTTGCTGGCTGTCTCGGTGACGATGACGACGATCCAGCTGACGATGCCGACGACACCGACGACGGCGACGATCTCCCGGCAGATGACGATGCCGACGACGCCGACGACGCTGACGATCTCACGGCAGACGACGATGCCGATGACACCGACGACGATCCGAACGGGATCGAGCGGTACGACGTCGAACCAATATTAAATCGCGGGCCGCCGCTACCGGCAGACGCGTCGTATTCCCAGGGGGCTGCCCTCTCGGTCGACTGGACCTCAGAAAGCCACTACACCGTGATGGACCGGTCGAACTACGATCTCCGACACGCGAGCAATTTACTCGCGGAGTGGAGTTACGAACCCGGGATTCTCGAGTTTTCGTTCCGTGATGACATCTACTGGTGGAGTGGAGACCTCGTCGATGCCGAGGATTTCGTCCAGAACCAGGTGTTGTTCGATTATACCTACGGTGGTGACGATTTTAACAGCGAGCCGAACGTCATCGCCCGCGAAGCCATCGACGATACGACGGTTCGGTTGAGTTTGGCCGATACCTGGCACGAAGAGTGGGCACTCGATCAGACGCTTACCGGTGCGTCGATCTATCACAACACGCCGTTCGCCAACGAGTGGATCGAACAGTACGATGATACCGGTGGCGACCTCGATGCGGTCGACGAGATCCGGAATGAGTACGAGGAAGTCAGGGCGAACACCGACGAGGAGCTCGTCCACCAGTTCTACATCCCGTTCGAATTTCGGATCGAGGACGATCTTGGCGAGGTCGGAGACGATTACTGGGTCCTCGAGCTTGTCCCAGAGAAAAACGGCCAACAGCGGGCCTACGTCGAGGACATCAACTTTACGCGGTGGCGAATCACGGCGACGGAGGAATCGGAGCTCCGGAACGTCGAGGACTTCATGAACGAGGACGCGATCAAAGGCCACTACGATCACTTCGATCCCGACGTCGAATTCGAGTTCGACACCGCGGTCCAGGAGTACCGCCAACCGAGCGCCGAGTGGGGATTTAACTTCAATACCGTGTTACACCCGACGGACAATCCACATTTCCGCAGGGGATTCGTATACGCGATCGACCGCGAGACCTACGAGCGAGAGCCCCGGCGGGAACTCCAGGACCTGCACGACCACCCATTCCTCTACGAAGCGCGGTTGACGCGGGTCGTCAGCGACGAGGTCTACGAACAAATGACGAATTTCGGGACCACGCCGGAATGGGACCGGGCCGAGGAAGAACTCGAACTCGGCGGCTTCGAACGCAACACCGACGGCGATTGGCTCGACCAAGAGACGGGCGAGCCAATGGAACTGGTCATCGACTGTCACAGCTGGATGGATTACGTGGGTGATGAAGGGAGCGACTGGTTAGCGGATCTCGCAGACTTTGGCCTACCAACGGAAGTCTTGCTCGAAAAAGTGGACGAGTGGACGATTGGAGGGAGTTACATTGGCGGGACGGCTCCCGAGATGGTGTTCGACTCGATTTTCGCCGAAGGTTCGCCGTGGTGGGCCAGGAACAACCAGTTCCCGGAGTCAGTCGAGGCCCCGGCGGTCGGCGAACCCGATGCCCCCGAGGACGAATGGATCGAATACGACACCCGGTCGATGACCGATCGGCTCGGAATCACCACGGAAGAGGGTGCATACCAGGAACTGGTCGACCAGCTCGCCTGGGTGTCGAACCAGCTGGTCCCACGGGTCGGAGCGGTCGGGACCGTCCAGGTGTTTTACCTGAACGACAACCGGTGGTACGTCGTCCCCCTCGAGGACGCCCCCGACCGGTGGACGCGCCGCCCGCGACGGAAACTTCACTTCTCCGGGCTCGCCCAGTACGTGCCCGAAGACGAGCGATAACCGTCGGGGGTTACCCGGTCGTCGATTGCCCGACCATCAATGCCGCAATCACCCCTTTCACCAGGTCGGGATCCTCCCGATTGATCAGATAGCGGTGCTGCCCGGTGGGATCGTCCACCCACGTGTTGGCGCCATCATCCTCGACGACCACCCGGCCAGGGTCGCTCACCGCAAAATACGTGCTTGGCTCCCGCACGGCTGCCAGCACCGCGGTCTGATCCCAGCTCGGCCGACCGTCCTCGAGTGGATCGCTGGGATGGCCGGCGTAGGCGCGGCGGACGGGATGGTGCTCCTCGAGCGCCGTGAGGATCGGACCGGTCTGGATCTCCACGCCGAGTTCGTATCCGCTCAACAACACCTCCGTCGGCCACCGTTCGAGCACAGGGTTGGTCACCTCGTGGGCGTTTCGCGCGGCGAAGTTGTGCTCCTTACCAGCCGGGTACTCTCCACCCATCACGACGAGCGTCGCCACGCGGTCGGCAACGAGTTCGCGGCCCGACAACTGGCTGTGATCGTCAGCGTCCGAATCGAGCAGCGCAAGCAGGTTGTTTACGTGACCGATACTGACGATTACCACGTGCTCATTCGTCGCGAGTGCTTCGCGATAGACGGATACCGCGTCGGGCGCGTCATCGCGCGTCACGAGTTCGTGCCCGTACCGGTCGGTATCGGTGGCGATCGCCTCGAAGAACGATGCAGCATCGGTACCGACCGACTCGCCGTGATAGGCGCCGATCGCCACGTCCGGTCGATCGTACCACGCGTTGATTGCCGCCACGGCACCGGCGGAGTATGAGCCCTTGTTGTTCACGAGGGTGGCGAGGATGCGCGCCTCATTACGCTGGGCGAGTGTATGCAGCATCGCAAGTGCCCCGGCGTCATCGCAGTCGGTCGCCATATCAGTATCCAGAATGATCGGTGTCGGGTCGGGCATGTCCGCCGGTTAGCGGATGACCGACAAAGAACGGCCGGTTCCCGAAACGAAAAAG
>SKNY01000117.1 GCA_007123105.1 Salinarchaeum sp.
ATTCGGACGATGACGTGTTCTTTCACATGGAGGACGTTGGCGGCCCTGATCTCGAAGAAGGTACAGACATCGAATTTGACATCGAACAGGCCCCGAAGGGCCCGCGCGCGAAGAACGTCGTCCGCGAATAGCTTCACCGTTTGATCGTTTTTTAACGATACAACGGCAGTTCGATTCCTAGGCAAATTACAACGACTGACGAGTATGCACTGGCGAAGCACGACGGACCGTCCGCGCAGAGCGACAGCCTCCTCTAGCCGTTGGGAATCAGTGGACATCCGATCCGGCTTGCTGGGCGAGGATTCCAACGCGGGACAGCGGGCCGGTCCCACGTCCCCGGTGGCAACTTCTTGCCTGCAGAATGGAGTCCGTCGAGGCGATACCGGGTTCGTGCGCGATCCGTCGGCCCCGCGAGGGGTGTGGCGTATTCGGCGTCCGGTCGGACGCGGTATCCGCTTGCACCGTGCATCCCGGTCGGCCCGGAGAGACGGCGGGGATGCCCCCGGTCGCAAGGTTCCCAGCGCTGAAATACGGGACTTTTCCTTGCACTTCCGCAATCCTTCCTCGCCGCTGTTCGTGTTACGAACGGTTAAGATCGGACCGATCCGATGAGAGTGGGTGACAGCAGACGATGCCAACCCTCATTCTGGGCGCCAGCGTGATCGGAGCGCGCCGACGCTGACGCGCCGACCGTTCCTCTCCGCGGTCGGAATCCTCGGGTGTTCGACAACAGTGACAAAGGCGACCACGGGAGCCCCGAGTGCAGGCTCATGGGACCCGGTGGATGACCCGTATTACGCAAGTCTTGTGGATGAATTCCAAGGGCTCGGTCTTCCCCCCGGGGAGTTCGTGTACGCGGACACCGAAGCGGAGACACTCGCTGCGTACGGCCATCACGGCGCGGGGGCTATCGAACCACTGGGGATCGGCGACGATCTTCCGTTTTCCCAAGCGATCAGGATTACCGTGCCGACTACCGTACGAAATCCCTGGGATGCCCTCCTCAAGGGAACCGTAAGGCATCGGTCCGTGGCCGCAGGCGACGTGCTCCTCGGGATCGTCTACCTACGGGATGGAGCCCCGGATGACGGAACCGTCCCGGTCGTCAGATATGCGGCCAAGGTTCAGGACCGGGAGGAGACGAACCTGGTCCAAAACGCAACCCAACCGAGTCTGAGCGGCACCTGGGAACGGTACAATTTCCGGATTCGAATGGACGAACCCGCGGCTGCTGGGTCGTGGTGGACCGAACTGTTCCTTGGATTTGGTGAACAGACGGTCGATGTGGGCGGTCTCGCCCTCGTTCACTTCGGTGATGGCGTATCCCTGGGAGATCTACCCACCTGGACACAAGAGTACGACTATCCGGGACGGAACGCGGATGCTGCCTGGCGCGATACCGCGCGTAGACGCATCGAGCAGTACAGAATGGCGCCACTGACGGTCACCGTGCGCGACGGTCGGGGGAATCCGATCGAAGGGGCGACCGTCGATGTCACGATGCAAGCGCATGCCTTCGGCTTCGGAAGCGCCGTCGCTGCGCCACGCATCGTCGGTGGCGGGACTGACAACGAACGGTACCGGGAAACGTTTCTCGAGAACTTCAACAAGGCGGTGACCGAGAACGTGCTGAAATACGGAGCCTGGAGCGGACAATGGGGTCCGGCGTACTCGGCCGAGATCGCCGACGAAACCGTCGACTGGTTGGTCGGGCACGACATCCCGATTCGAGGACATCCGCTCGTGTGGGCCACTTACGAACGCATGGGAGTCGATCCGACCAGCCCGGAAGCGGCAATCCGGGCGACGATCCGCGACCGCATCGAGGAACGAGCGACCGCGATGCGGGGGCGGCTCGACGAGTGGGACATGCACAACCATCCCATCATGTTCCCCGAGATATGGGAGGACCTCGGCAAGGAACTCATGCTCGAGTGGTGGGAGACAGCCAACGAAGCCGATCCGGAGGCCGTGATGTACATCAATGAAGACGACATCCTGTCCGGAGGTGGTCGACTCAAGGAACCGTATTACGACCTCATCGAGTGGTTGGTCTCCCAGGAAGCCGACGTCGAAGGGATCGGCTTTATGGGCCACTTTGCGCTCGAAGACGTACGCTCACCAACCACGTTGCTCGAGGTCTTTGACAAATTCACTGCGTTCGATCTGCCACTTCAAATTACCGAATTCGACATATCCATCTCGGATCCCGATGATGAAGAACAAGTTGCGGCCAGAGCTGACTTTCTCGCGGACGTATACACCGCCGCGTTCAGCCACCCCGCCGTCGAGGGAGTCCTGGCCTGGGGATTCTGGGCCGACGCCCACTGGCGACCCGACAGCGCCTACTACGGTAGCGATTGGACACTCCGCCCCCACGGCAAACGATACCGAGAGCTCGTTTTCGAGGAATGGTGGACGGACGAGTCCGGCACGACGGATACTGACGGACAGTTCGAACTTCACGGATTCAAAGGCATCTACGAGATCGCCGCGAGCGCTGCCAGCGAGTCGGAGACAGCCAAAGTCCAGCTGGGCGATGCGGGCCACCACGTCGAAATCACCCTAGCCGGGGTGGAGAACGACGATGGCCAACCCGGGTTTGGTCCGGTGGCGACGGCCGGTGGCATGCTCGGCGTAATCAAGTTCCTACTTCATCGATACGATCGGACCGGCGACGATTGACCCTACCGGCAACGGAGTGGCCACAACAGCCGACCGGATCGACCAACAATGCCACCCCCGCCTCGAGCTGTGCAATCTCAACGACCGGCGGCAGGTCCGTCAGTGAGATCTACCCGGCCTGCGTTCCAAGTTCTCCGTTGACAACGCGGTCCGCCAGGTACCAGAGATCCCGATCGCGGGTCGATCACGGATCCGATCCCACCGATGGTGAACGCCGTCTGCCAACCATCGGCTAGCCCGGAGCATCGAACGAGAACCGAGAATCCAGGAGGCGAGGACATGGAGGACGTGACAATATCACCGGCCATCGGTGCGTGACCGCATGCGTAGGGCAGGCTGCTTTGGAAGAAACCCGATGAGAATCGAGCCAAATATTCCTGGGAGAACCCTGGTGGTCCGCAGCTCGTGATCATAGACGGGCCAACAGGGGACGTTCACCAACTCGACAGGAGTGCCCTTGCGATTGTAGAGGTGGCAAGTGGCATTCAACCGCTGACGAAACGAGATACCAGATATCACGGATCTCGCAAGGTACCAAGCAACATTCTGGCCACGGGCGGCGAGTGCATCCGTCGGCCATGAGCGCTTCCCGGGATCTTGGTTGGCCGGGCGGTGGCCCCGGGTGAAGACATTTGCCGACCGGTGTCGATGCCAGTGCTATGCAGCCCAAGCACGGCATCGTTCACGCCGGGGCCGGCCAGTTCAACGGCTGGCCGGCGAACCACGGCATGTGGGCGTGGGACGAAGAGGTCCTGGTCAGGTTCACGAACGGGTACTTCCGGTCGGATGCGGGCTTTCACGACATCGATCCCCGTCGGTCCCGCGGGAGCCTGTACGCCCGGAGCTTCGACGGGGGCAAATCTTGGGCGATTGAACACGCCGGAGATCCGTTCGCCCGTGAGACGACACCCGAACCGTCGGCCGGCGGAATCGATTTTACACATCCTGATTTCGCGATGCGAATCCGGAACGGACAGTGGTGTGTCTCGACCGACCGCGGACGCGAGTGGAGTCCCCGCTACGAGTTGCCGGACTTTGGAACCGGTGAGCAGCTGACTGCCCGAACGGACTACATCGTGAAGGACGCGGCGACGTGTCTGATCTTTCTCTCGATCGAGGAACCCGAACGCGAAACCGACGAGGAGATTGACCGGTCGCTGTGCGCGGCCATCGTCGATGGCGGTGCGGCCGTCGAGTTCCGGGGCTGGATCACCGAAGATCCCGACCAGCGCTCGATCATGCCAGCGACGACACAACTGGCCGACGGTACGCTGTTGACCATCATCCGCCAAACCGATTTTCACGGCGCATTCGACGAGTACGATAAACGCGAGAACTACCTCGAGGCGTTCCGATCGACCGATGACGGCCGAACATGGACCTCCGTGGGCCGCATCGCCGACACCCATAATCCCGCTGCCGCCGTCACCCTCGGAGACGATAGCGTCGTCGTTGCCTACGGCTATCGCACCGAGCCGTACGGCATCCGGGGACGGATCACTACAGATTGCGGCGAGACGTGGAGCGAGGAGTTCGTGTTACGCGATGACGGTCGGAGCGCCGATCTCGGGTATCCACGAATGGTGGCGCGCCCGGACGGGACCCTCCTGGTTGTGTATTACTTTACCACGGTCGAACGCAAGGAACAACACATCGCCGCGACGATCTTCGATCCGGCGACGACCTGAACCGACGGTGACGTGCAGACCTGCATTCGGTCGACTCGGGTAGTCGGGTAGATCCCGGGCTCAAGGAGGACAATATTGGTAGGTGGCAGCAATCGGATCTGAGCCAGCTTCCAGTCGACAGCTTATCGTGGGGGCTACTGATTGTGCTGGCGTGCGGCTCCCGAACTGCCACCTACCGTGATCGACCCCTTCGGTAGGTCCGGGGATCCATCTACCGGACACCGTGACCCATGTGGAACCCCACTGACAACGTCGCGACTGATAACGGTAGTAATCGAAGTGGCGACGGCCTCGGCCAACCACACGACGAACGGACCTGATCCGTTATTCGACCGGGGTTGCCAACTGAGCCTTTTTGGTTTTCGCGTACGTGACGACGTTGTCGCCAGCCGCACGTGCGTGTTTTCCGGCGTTCTTTACGTCTTCGACAGCCAATTCGGCTTCAGATCGCGCCTCATCAATCGGTGATACTACCTCGGCGTTGCGGCGCCGACGCCGGAGCGCGCGTAGTGTGAGCAGTCCCGTCGCGATCCCGAATGCCGCAACCAACCCAGTGTTGAGTTTATTCATAGAACGTGACTTATCGTACTTCGTAAGTGATGATAAAAGTCACGGTTTAGAGAGCTACGAGTTGACATTCGTCAAGATCGGCATGGATGACCCTCCGAAACGTGCTTATTGATTAAGCTTATCTCCATATTTTCCCAATCGGTACCAGATGAAGACGGAGTAAGATGGTACTACACTCTCGATAACCGAACCAACCCCTGAATCCTGGGCATTGACCGTGAGCGCAATGTGCCCTACAAAGGGATGGTTTTGCTACGGCCAGTGATACATACGGTACGCGCGAGCAGGCAGTAATGAAATTCTGACCGTCGAGGAATGGCTTCGCACACGCCAACTGTCCCGTTTTCTCCCCTGCAACCGCCAGATCATCCTCGACGGTAAGCCACGATCACGGAGAAGACATTCTGCACTGACGGGTATCAAACGGCACGGAGAATTCCACGATCACGTAGCAGTTTTACCATCTTCCAAAATAAGACAGTTATACGATCGATGGGAACCGACGAGGTCCGACTCCTCTGTACCGGCGATCTCCACCTGGGTCGCCATCCGACGCGGGTGCCGGCAGACACCGAGCGTGGCTCCGTCTCGACGGCTCGCGCATGGGCGACGATCGCCAATACGGCTGTCGAATACGATGTTGACGGCGTCCTGCTATCAGGGGATATCGGGGATCGAGCGAATCGATACTTCGAGATCGTCGGAGCTTTCGAGACGGGGCTCTCGATTCTCGCCGACGCGGCCATCCCGGTGGTCGCCGTTGCGGGCAATCACGACGCGAGGTTCCTCCCGCAGCTGGCCGCCGACCTCTACGGACTCACGCTCCTCGGCGAAGACGGACGTTGGGAACGGCACGAGCTCGCCGCCGGTCGCCCCGTCCACATTGACGGTTGGTCGTTTCCACGGACAAACGTCAGTGTTTCGCCGCTGGAAACGTACCCAGACGAGGCAGTTGATAGCCCCCATCTCGGGTTGCTACACGCGGATCTCGACGCCAGTGGCGGGACGAACGCCCCGGTTGCCCTCTCCGAACTGGCGGCCACCGTCACTGACGGTTGGATCCTCGGACACATCCACGCACCCGGACGGAGAAACGAAGATCCTCTCGTGTTGTATCCAGGATCGCCCCAACCGCTCGACCCGGGCGAACCCGGTCCACACGGACCCTGGCTGCTCACCTGGACACCGGCCAGTGGATGGACGCCGACGCATCTGCCGACCGCTACGCTCCGCTATGACAATCTCGCAGTAGACGTCACTGACGTCGAGACTCCCGAATCCGCGATGGCAGCCGCGTCCACGGCAATGGCAAAGCATCTCGCCGGGATCGAGGGGCGCGAACACGTCACCGCGTTCGTGCCGCGGATTACGTTCACCGGCTCCACTCCCATCCATACCGACCTCGTCGATGCCGCCACAGCAATGGCCGACCAGTTCGGCCGGACCGTCGACGACGTCCGAGTCGGTCTGGACGAGATTACGATCGGAACGAGGCCGGCCGTCGGGACCGGAAATCGCGACGACGGCCCGATCGGATATCTCGTCGATGTCCTTGCTTCGATCGAGGGGGGAACGGTCCACAATGACTACCCCGACCTGTACCGGGAAGCCCGAGCACGGGCCGAAGAGGCCTACGGTGCCGCCACCTACGCACCGTTGCGCCGCGCGGGTCGGCAACCGTCGCCGCCGGCCGACGACGTCGAGACACAGCTCAAACACGAGGTCAAACGGCTCCTCGATCAACTTGTGGCCCAAAAGGAGGACACGTGATGGACAGCGACAGCCGGCAACTCTCGATCCGGTCGCTCGAGCTGCGGCGTGCGCCGGGACTTGGGAATGACACCGTCCACCTCTCGGGTCTCGCCGAGGGGGTAACGGTGTGCTTTGGGCCGAACGCAATCGGGAAGACGACGTTGGCACGGACGATCGAGGCGATCCTTTGGCCGGACGCGGCCGAGAACGGTACCCATGCAGTCGCCCATCTCACACGTGGGGACGAGCGGTGGCGGATCGAGCTCGATCACGGCAGCTGCACGTACCAACGAGACGGCTCGCCGGCCGATCCGCCATCCTTACCGGCAGTGCACGAACGCCACCGGTATCGGCTTCCGTTACACGAGCTCCTGGATGCGGACACGCAAAACGAACCGTTCGCCGAAACAATCAGGCGGGAGTCCGCCGGCGGGGTCGATCTGGCCGCCGCACACGAGGCGTTGGACTATCAGTCAAACCCGAGTACCCGGAACGTCGGCGCGTACCAACGGGCAGTCGAGGCGATCGAGACATACGAGGAGGCGACCCGTACCGCCCGAGCATTAGAGCGGGACCGCGAGAACCTCCCCGACTTGCGGGCAGCCCGCGATCGCGCCCGCCGGGCCAAAACCGAGGTACGGCTACTCGAGGACGTACTGGCCTTCCACGAGCGGGAACGCAAGCTGGCGGCAATCGACGCCCAGCTGGCCGCGTTTCCGGACGTGATGGACGCAGTGGACGGCGACGAGGCCGACCGGATCGAGGAGCTCGACGCCCAGATCGCAGAATGGGAAGCAACCCGGACGGCGGCGGTCGACCAGCAGGAGGAAGCGACAACCGCACTGGCGTCGACAGCCCTCCCGACCGGAGGCGTTCCCGACGGAGAGCTGGATCAGCTCCGACAGTGTCGCGACCGACTGGCGGAGCTCGAGCGGCGCGCCGACCAGCTCGAAGAAGACCTCGGCGCCGCACGAGAAACGCGAGAACGACGGCGGACAGATATCCCGATCGATGTCGAGCCCGCGGATCTGGCCGATCTCGAACCCGTCTCCTGGCGCGAACTCTCGGCGTTCTCCCGAGCAGCGATCACAGTCACGGAACGGGAGGAACGTGTCAGAACTATGACTCGATGGGCGAATGCCCATACAGACGAACCACCGCCGGACCTCGAGCCGCTGGAACGGGCGACGATCGCCCTCGAACACTGGCTGGCCGCGGGCGGGGCACAACGGGACGACGAACGGTACCTGCTCGCCCTCGTCGTCGGGTCCGCTGTCACCGTCCTCACGGTCGGCACGCTCCTGGGCATCGTCCTTGGACCGGTGTGGATGACCGTCGGCGTGCCAGGACTGGTCCTGCTGGTCGCGCTCCTCTGGTATCTCTACGGCAGGCGAACCGGGACGGAATCGCGGGCAGCCCATCGATCGTCATTCCCGGCAACCCAGGTTGTGCCGCCCGAGGCCTGGACCGAAGCGGCGGTTCGAGACCGGTTGTTCGGTCTCTACGACGCGATTGCCGAACGAAAACGAATGACCGAGGGAATCAGACAGCGCGAGGCAATCGATCTCGATGCAGCACGCGATCAACTCGAGACCCGGCGGCGTGAACTCGTGGCAATCCTCGGTGCCGCGCCCGAGTCGACCGATGTCGAACTCACCGTCGCCATCAAGCGGATCCTCGACTGGCAGGAGGCCGACGAGCGCGTTCGGGAGCTAGCCACACGCCTCCAGAAGATCGACGACCAGCAGGCGGCTACGATCGATGCGATCAATGTAACCACCGAGCCATACGGGTGCGATTCGGTTACGACAGCTGGCGAGGCAACCGCGGCGATTCGAGGGCTAGAGGTACGCGAACGCGAGCGCAAGGAAGCCGCCGCGACGATCGAGCGGGCCGGGGAGATGCAAGAAGAGGCTCTCGACCGAATCGCCACGCACGCCGTCGATCGCCGGTCGGTGTTTGCGTCACTCGACCTCGACGAGCACGATCTCGCCGGGGTGGGGGAACTGTGTGACCACGTCGAGGAGTACGAACGACTACAGGACGAACGCAATCGAGCGCGGGGGGCGGTGGCGGCAGCCCGGTCGGAGCTGGCCGACCGCGAAGCGTTCGATCCGTCGATGTTGGATGCGGATCCGGCGACCCTGGAGGCCGAGTTGGTCGACGCCCGGGCCAGCGCGGAGGAATACGACGAACTTGCGGCCCGGGTCACAGAAATCGAGACGAAAATCGACGCGGCGAAGACGGAAACCGCGGTGGCGGACGCCCACCTCGAGCGCGAGCGCGCGTTAGATGAGCTCGCTGCACAACGTAACGCGGACGTGGGGCGGATGGTCGGTGACGCTCTCGTCGATCACCTTCGCGATTACGGCGTCGAGGCAGAACGCCCGGCGGTGTTCGAGCGGGCCCGCGAGCTGTTCGCACAAATTACCGCGGGCGCTTGTCGACTCGAGTTCGACGACGCCTCGGGTGCGTTCCGCGCGTACGACACGGTACAAGAGCGGGGACTCGCACTCGACGAACTCTCGAGTGGTACGCGCGTCCAGCTGTTATTGGCGGTACGGCTCGGCTTCGTCGAGCGTCGCGAGGGCGAGACAACACTGCCGCTACTGCTCGATGAAACGCTTGCGAACTCCGACGACGAGCGGGCGCGGGCGATCATGGAATCGTTGATCGCGCTGGCAAGAGACGGCCGAAGCGTCCTGTACTTTACGGCGAGACGCGATGAAGTCAGAATGTGGGAGCGCGCATTGGCCGAGGACGGAACCGTGGCGTATTCGATCGTGGATCTGGCAGCGAAGCGGGACATCGAACCGACGGTCGGCCTTCGCGGTGCGGTCGATCGCGAGGTGATTGCTCCCGACCCGCCAGCACCCGAATGTGACGATCTCACAGCCTACGGCGAGGCGCTCGAGGTGCCGTCGATCGACCCGTATGGCGGGATCGGCGGCGTCCATCTCTGGTATCTCGTCCCCGACGTCGATTCGCTATATGCGGCGTGTGCGGTCGGGATCGAACGGTGGGGCCAACTCGAGACGCTTTGTGAGGTCGGGGCGACAGCGGAGATCGGCCTCGATGCCGAGACAATCGAGATGCTCGAGCTGCGGGCGCGGGCGCTCGAGACGATGCTCTCGTGCTGGCGCGTCGGCCGAGGTGAACCGATCGATCGGGCAGTGCTCGAGAAAACGGATGCCGTCAGCGACACGTTCATCGAGGAGGTAACCGCGCTCGCCCGTGCGAATGACGGCAACCCACAGGCAGTCGTCGACGCATTAGTGGCCGGGGAGGTTGCCCGATTCCGCACGGAGAAGGCCCGAGCACTGGAGGCATACCTGTACGAGCAGGGTTACCTCGAGGACGACAACCCACTGCCCGACGAGGAAATCAGAACGGCGACGTTCCGGACGTTCCTCGATGGCGGTCTGTCGGTCGAGAAGGCCGATGCCGAGACCACGGAGCTGCTCGAGCGGACCACGATAAAATAGGCGGGCTGGCCCACCTTAGGCAGGCGAGTCCAGCACGCCGAGTTGCTCGAAGAAGTCGAGGTTATCCCAGTAATTGATGTCCTCGACGGCCTTTCCATCCTTGAATCGATTCAACGTCATGCCACTAATCTCGACGGTTTCACCGGTTGCCTCGATGCCAGCAAACGTACCCTCGTGGGTGGCCCCCCACGTGAAATGGGTGATCACGACGTCCCCATCGGTGAGGAAATCATGGAGTTCGAAGCTGACGTCCGGAAATGCCTCGCGGGTGGCCTGAATGTATTCCATGTAGCTGTCGATGCCGTGCATGTCCTCCTCACCAGGGACCCTGAGCAGTACGTCATCGGCGAGTACCTCGTCTAGGTCATCGAGATTACCGCTCTCGATGATCTCCCAGATCCGCTCGGTTGCCTCCTTGTTGGATAGTTCGAGTGCTGTTGCCATAGTTATCACTGCTTCTGCACCATCGGGATGGCTGTCTGAGAAGCACTCACTAGTAGACCGGCCGAGCGCAAATAGATTGTGCTATAACGTACCACGCGAGACTGTCTTGCCGGTCGACCCCGTCCTGTCGGTACATCCGGCACGAGTAGCCGTCAACCGATTATTCCAGCTCTTCGAACTGTCGGAGACCATCCTCAACCGTCTCCACTAGTTGATTGCGAGCGACCGCGAGGTGCTCGATGGCAGTACGGTGGATGGGATAGACCCGGGGGTGGCGCCGGACCGCCGAATCGAGTTGTGGTTGTTCGAGTAGCCACATGAGCACGGATTCGAGTGCTGTCCGATCGCCTCGACGGGCCGATGACCATGCATCGTGGCCAGTGACGGGCGAACGAAGCGGTAAGTCATCAAGGCTCCGCCGGTCCTTGTGATTGTCCAGATGCACGTTGAAACTCTCAACTGCCATGTCGTACGTTTGTGCGTCCTCGTCTAGCTGGGCAAGGGTAATGGCGAAGAGGTCATGAGGAGTGGGTTCGGGGGGAGGATGGTCGTCCATAAATTGTCAGTTATCATTCTTATAGTCGCAGCGGGAACGCAATTCTGCCACGGCTGCTGACCACAGGTGGTCGACGTAGGTCGTTTTATGTATGTAGGGAAGACTGATAGATGAATTAATCGACCTGACCGTTAGATAGAAAAGGAGGAACGGAACGGGAACAGCACGTCTGGATGTGAAGAGTTCCACGACGAGCATCGTCTACGCCAGCTCACCCAACCTCGGCGTACCCGTTGGCTAGACAGTCCCATGGCGATTCATTCGATTTAGCGTTTCCTGGCGGCCATCACCCACGTCCCGCGGTCGCGAGACCGTCGCATCGAACGGAGTGGTGGGGTCAATTCGTCCGAGATACGTCGAAGACGATCACGTATCCACGAACCGGCCTACGTCTTTGTCGCCGCGACCGCTGAGATTGACGAGGATTCGGTCGTACTCATCGGCGAGATTGATCGCGAGCGCCAGGGCGTGCGCCGATTCGATGGCCGGGATGATCCCTTCGGTTGCACACAGCTCACGAAAGGCGGCTTCGGCGTCCGAATCGCGGACAGCGGTGTAGGTTGCCCGGCCCATTTCGTCGAGGATCGCGTGTTCGGGCCCAACACCCGGGTAGTCGAGCCCGGCCGCGATCGAATGGACCTCCGCGTCATCACCGATCGTCCGCGTCTTCATGCCGTGGATCACCTCGGTCGGGCCATCCATCGCAATCGGAGCGGCGTGTCGATGGGCATCGATACCGCCGCCTTCGGCGCCGTGGAAGGCGACCGGATCATCCTTGAACGCGTGGAAGAGACCGATGGCGTTCGACCCGCCACCCACACAAGCAACCGCCGCGTCCGGGAGGCCGCCGTGCTGATCAAGCATCTGTTCGCGCGCCTCCTTGCCGATGACCGACTGGAACTCTCTGACGAGCCGTGGAAATGGATCTGGCCCGACGACACTTCCGATGAGATAATGGGTGTCTGCGATGTTCTCGACGAAATCTTCGAGGGCAACGTCGACAGCCGTGGCGAGGTCCTGGTCGCCGCGCTCGACCTCGTGGATTGTTGCACCCAACAGCTCCATGCGCTCGACGTTCATGCGTTGGCGGTCGGCGTCCTGTTTGCCCATGTAAATTTCGACCGGAATGTCCACGTACGCTCCGGCCATCGCGGTCGCGACGCCGTGTTGGCCAGCGCCAGTTTCGGCGATCAACCGTGACTTTCCCGCCTCCTTGGCCAGTAAGGCCTGGCCAATCGTGTTGTTCAACTTGTGAGCGCCACCGTGCAGGAGGTCCTCACGCTTGAGAAAAATGTCGGCCCCGACGCGCGTCGAGAACGTGCGTACGTGGGTGACCGGCGTCGGCCGGCCGGCATACTCCGCGAGGACGTCCCGAAACGACGTCCGAAAGTCGTCAGAGCGAACGATCTCCTCGTATGCCCGCCCGAGTTCGGCAAGCGGTTCCTCGAGGGCAGGTGGAACGTGGCGACCGCCGAATGTGTCGTGATCGAGGGTCATATCGGAGGCAAGTAGACGGGGCATTAAATCGATATCCGTACGACCGACACACAGTGGGAGTCAGACACAGGATGTGACCCCGTTCACCGTTCCAATGACGGTAGTGGGGATGCGGTGCTGTCTGCTGGTGTGGGGCGACGTGGTGGAGCAAGCCACGGACATCCTGCTCGGGGGTGCACGAACACATATCGAACGAACGGCGTTAGCAGTGAATCATCAACCCGTTGGGGTGGTACGGTCTGGTCGTCCGGAACGGCGAACTCTACACAGGGGAGGATAACATGCCCGTCCACGATGTATCACGGCCGCGACCCAGCGAGGTGGCCCGCCATCCGTCACCTGAACCGGTACCGGGAGAGCACTACGGACACACCCTGGCACAACACTCAAAGAATACGCTGGTGTGTTCTTCAGTATGCGAACGATCGCCTACAACGTCTACGGTGCCACTGGGTTTCCCGAACCGCCTGAGACGGTCGACGGTGCAAACGCCGGCGACATCGCCCGAGAGCTCGATCGGTTCGAGCCGACGATTGTCTCGTTCGCCGAAGCACCACCCCGCGAAACAGTCGATTCGTTCGCCGCCGAGCTCGGGATGGAATCAACCTTCTTTCCCAGTCGCGGTGACTGGCCGGGAGCGATCTGTAGCACCTATCCAATTGTGAACGCATGCCCGCTCCAAGATGAGCTCGCCGAATTACCCGCAGATCTTCTCACCCGCCACGGCGGCCGTGCCGTCCTGGAGACACCGATCGGCGAGGTCGTCGTTTACTCGTTACACCTCTTTCCCCACGGAGATGCCCACGATCGTCGCCTCCGTGAGATCAGTCGGGTCCGAGCGTTGATCGCGGAGGATCTGGCAGATGATCGTTCGGTGATCCTGCAAGGAGATCTCAACCACCCCCCAACGGGGCCGGAATATCTCGAATGGCGGTTGCTGGGGCTCATCGATGCGTATGCCGCCGTCGGGACCGGCCCCGGAGCCACCATCAAAGCCCACGACCCGAACCGTCGGATCGATTACGTTTGGGTCGACGCCTCGCTTCGTGACCGCATGACGGACGCCCGTGTGATCCGCACGCCTCCGTTCGGTCCTGGCGATCCCGGAGACGAGCTCGCCGGCCGGTTTCTATCCGATCACCTGCCCGTATCGGTGACGTTCGACAGCTAAGCGCATTGGCAGCGCCGCCGTTCGTGACAGATCGGACCCATGCGGTGTGATTGGCTGCGATCACGGCCTCGAACGCTGTACCGGCGAGCGGCTGGTATCCCGACCGGGCAACCCCGGTGAGATACTTTCAAGGTCGGCCACGAGTCGAGAGAACATTCGATGCCCGCACCCACACTCATCTACGGGCCTTCATTTCCGGACCGCTGCCGGGCAGCGCTCGACCGCACCGACCATGCTGGTACCCAATGTCCGGATACCGTGCTCGTCCTCGAAGAGAACGCTCGCCGAGAGAACGGGTGGATCAGACACTGGCAATCGGTGATGGGGGACCCTCGTTAGCACTCGAGGTGACGCGCCTCGCGTCGGTCGTGAACCGGGCCCACGACCGGTTTGGCGAGCCGACATCAGAGATCTGTGCGCTCGAGCGGCGGCGCCGAATCCGAGGCGGTTGCCGGGCGAGCCGAAATCGACGACGCCATCGACACCATCCTGGATCTCGCCGACCAGCAGTATGCCTTTACCGCGGACGAGGACAGCGGCCTCGCGATGAACGAGCGAGCCGCCACACTGGAACCCGGTGACGGGTTCAGTGCGTGTTCGACGCTGGACTGCCAGCGGCTCTTCGCGGCGCTTTGAGACGCAGTGACTACCGCCGACGGAAGCCGCTACTCGCGGTCACACTATTATGCGGGTTCGGCCACTCGCTGGTCCGACCATGACTCGGACCGAGAGCACGCAGCGCTTACGAAGGTGTGTGCGACGTTGAACGATGCACTGGCACCGGAAACGCGCGCGACAGCAACGTCTTGGCGGCCGAACAGGCGGCGCCGTCCGTGTTCGCATTCGCTCGGTTATGCCGGGCCGTCCGCGATGCCTACGACGACCGAAAGCGTACGCGTCGCGACCTGGATTAGGCCGATCCCATCGATTGGACCGTGGGCGTGCTCGCGTAACTGTGTGCCAACGAGCCAGTAACCCGAACGTTGACGATCGGGTCGTATGTCATCCGACGACCGCCGTCGCCAGTTACCTGGCGGGACAGAGACGATCGGATCCAGGCCGAATACGATATCGAACTGCCTGCACCGGACGGCGACCCCGGGACGGCCACGATAGGATCGACGGACGTTCGGAATCTGAGGTTGATTTGCCGGACGGTAGCTGGTGTACACTTCCGTCCTCGACCACGTATAGCTACGACCAGCACTGAAACTCCGGTCGATGTCCCACCGCCCCAGACGGTCAGGATTTCGCTCCAGCGATATACAGCACCGAGAAAAGAAGTCCGATTGCGATCAGGACCTGGAGCGCCGATCCAGTCTGATACCCGAACGTCGCGGTAAAGATCGGTTCGGTCACGTGGGCGAATACTAACAACCCCAATCCACCGCCGAGCGCGGCGATTGGGACGACGTGAGCACCGGGCTTGCCGAGAATACCGAAAGGCAGGCCGATGACGCCGACGAGCAGCACGAAGATGCCAATGAACAACACCACGGGATTCGGATCGCCGATCACGTGCCCCACCTCGGTTGGGACGCAACGACCGTCCAGGACGTGAACGCTCGAACGTACCGACTGGAGGCCGACTCGTCCGTTCGCAGATCAGTGGCATCAACCGGCATGGAATAATGTGATAGCTACCAAACCAAAAAGGTTCTATGAGAATCGGTCGTTTGACGGGATCACCCCGTGATCAGTGTCCCCCAGGAAAGTCCATGACACCATCGACTCGCTCCGCGCCGGACAATGCCAGTACTAGATTGTCATATAGCTATACCAACGGCCAAAATGATTTAATCGCCCGAACCCGGGACAAGCGCCTCTGTCCTTGTCTATAGATAATTTCGGCCCCAGAGATTTGCGACAGCTAATGACCTCCAGTATAGATACGGATCCATATGGATCAAGCGGTGGACAATCTTGCTCGTAGCCATGGGCTCGCTGACCGAGAGCCAGTACGTTCCGACGTGACACGCACCGACAGGATGGCGGCCTGGCACTCCACCCCGGTGGTCAACTCGCAATCCATGTGACGGCACTCGCATCCGGCCACTGTCCTCGCATTCTGACGGGCGTGCTGACCCGCCACCAACCGAACGTATGCTGCCGGGTATCCGATGGAGAGTCGAGCTGAGTTACCACCCGCGAACGACTCCACCGCGAGACCGAAGCCGACGAACTGGCTGACACAATCGAGATTGCAGCCAGGCCTGCTCCGGAGAGGGACACCGAACGGGGGATTCGTTACGGCGACTCGTTCCGACGGGATCGAGACGCGATGAACCTGCAATCGCTCGATCCGGAGACCGGCGACCGGTGGCGGCTCACGCCCCATACACAGGTCAATCGGGGAGTCGCGGTCGATAATACGGCCGGCTAGATTGCGAATCTGTCGCGGGAGCCGGGGGCCGGACTGCCGATCGCGGAGCGGCTGCCGACGACGGTGCTGTTGCCCGACGACGATCGGATCGATTCCGCCGGGCGATTCCGTCCATTCGCATGGCGCGGAGCCGACTCGCTGCGCAGCGATGACGACCGTGAACAGAACGTCGGCGTCTGGCACGGTGGAGAATGGATTGGATTGGCAACGACCAACCGTTCGGCTTCACGGCCCACCAGACGGTTCTCACGCGCCGAGATGGCTTCCCTGCGGTGCTACCGAGGGAATCCGACAGCGGAGCCTCCGACCCATTACCGGGGAAAGAGAATTCGGGAAATGTAGTGGGCGAGGTCCCGGCCGGCGTATTCCTCGGGCCGCCCGTGATCCCGCGATTGATTGCTCCGTCAGGGGCGCTCGCCGATCGAACGGCCCAGGAAAACCTCGTGATTTACCTGACTGACGTGGTGTGTGCTGCCATGCACGCCGAGGCACCGTTTGCCCTGCAATTACACACCCACGGCTCGGGCAGCGAAGGCCGTGCCAGCATGTACGCCCAGGACTACATGGCTGCCGAGACCGGGTTCGTAGACGGGATCTGGTGGACCGAGCACGGTTTTCGGCTAGTGAACTACGCGAAGATCGAGTCGGTGGCGTTCTCCGGCCTGGATGAGGAACACACGTTCCCGACCCGCGATCGCGAGCGGGCGCCGGGAACGACCACCATTTCCTCGTGGTGGGAGCGCGTCGACCCGGACGACGCGCCGAAGGCGATGGCTGAGATCACCGCCAGCCGTGCCACAACGGGAGAGACGTCGCTGTATCTGACCGTTCCCGGGCGGGACGACCGCGCGACAGCTGCCCGTTGGGGACTCCGAGCCGACAATTATCGAGAACGAATGCCCCTGTTCTCTCGGCCGAAGATCGACCTCGCTGTCTACCCTTCCGGGATGGGCTGTCCATTCCTCGAACTCGTCCTGAGCGAACAACCCCCGGACCTCTCCCAGCCGCGGCTGGTCTACACATTCGGTGCGGACGTATCCGTCCCGGTGGAGGGCGACCGCTGCGTCCGGCGGACGGTCGACGTGACGGCCGATCGCTGGAACCGCGTCTCGCTGGAACCAGCTGCCGATGCGGAGGCCCTTGATCTTCCCGGCGAGGGCCTCGATAACGCCCTGTACCAGCTCCGGCTGGGGGTACGATCTGACGGCGAGCCGGCAGGGGCGTGGTTCGACGATCTCCGGATCGAGCCCGCGTTCATTGGCAAGGAACTCGTCGACATCCAGCGTGAACTGCTTGAGGAACTACCGACGCGGGTCGAACATTTTCCGGGTATCGAGATATCGTGGTACGGCCAACACGTGAACGCGTTTGGGGGCGATGTACCGGTGCCGGATTACGCCGACCGAGACCCGGACACCCTCGACACGGGCCACGTCGTCAAGCACATCATCGAACACGGTGGGGAGGCGGGGTACAACCATCCGGCCACGAGCGACTTGGACGACCACGCGGAAAGGCTGATTCGAGAAGCCGCCTACGGCGTCGCGATTCTGGAGATCGGCCGGCGCGCCGAACCCGTCGCCGACCGGCTCGAACTGTGGGACCGGCTGGGCGAGGCCGGCGTCGCGGTGACCGGCGTCGGGGTGGGGGACACCCACCACGCGGGGTCCGGCTGGGTCGCCGATCATCCGGCCGACAATTGGTGGGTGACGAAGGTGTGGGCGGACGCGTGCAAGTTAGAGTCCCTGCTCGCGGGACTGCGGGCCGGCCGGGCCTTTTTCGCCCGTCCGCAGGCGTTCGACGGGACAATGGAGATCAAGGACGAGGCAGGCCTCGCCATGGGCGACGCGACGGTCACGACGGATGCAAAACGCCTGACTGCGGACCTCGCCGGCGGCACCCCGGGAGACATGGTGCGCTGGATCTGCAACGGCGAGGAACTGACAGCCGAACCGATCGCCGCGGCAGATGCATCGATCGACGTCACGGTACCCGCCAAAGCGGACGTCCGGGGGGTTCGCTGGGAGCTCTACCGGGACTACGAGGATCGGGAGGAACCGGCGTTGGTCGGCGCGAGTAACCCGGTCTACCTCGTGTCCGAGCGAGCACAATTACGCGGCCGGACCGCGACGGAGCGATTCTCGGGATAGGTTGGATTACCCTTGATCAAGGAGACAGGTACTGTTCGTGTCAATCGATCGCTCCTCATGAGTCAGGAGAAAGTTGCCGCTCACTCCCAGGGGAACGCGTAGCTCGGTTCGCGGTAGAATCGTTCGATATTTGCGGACAGGTCGACCCGCGATCCTGCATCGACGCGCACTCTGATGGCGTTTGTTCCCGGTTCGTCCGATTCACCGGCGGCGTGGATCGCCGTGAATTCGTGTTCACCGTAGGCGCCCGCTTGGACAACGACCGCTCGATCCCGCCCGCCCACGTTAACGAGTGTCAGATCGATTCCCTCCGCGGTGATCCCCGTGACCAGTGCCGACACCCCCGGTGGGAGGCCGGGACGGCCGCGGTCGGGATCGAAATGGCGGACCTGTGCGTGCACGAGGCCGCCGTAGTACACCGGCTGGGGCGCGCCCATGCTCAACTGGAGCAACCCCTTATGGACGATGGGGTTGCGATTCCGGAGGTAGTCCTCGGTGAGGTCGTGGGGATTGAATGCTTCCTCGCGCATCTCGTCGAGGCGATACTGCACGTGGGCGTGGCTGGCCTCCATGATCCGTTCGGGGAACTCGGCATACTCCCCGTCGAGATACACCAACCAAGGATATTCGTGGCCGTCGCCGTGTTTGCTCGATGGGCGCGGATCGACCCGGCACCAGTCACGCTTCGTCCCCTTGCCGAGTCGATAGAGACGCTGCCGATCGGCCTCGGTCATCGACATATACCAGAGGTGGACCGCATATGGATCGTCAGAGTGCGGCTTAAACTCGTACCAGCCGTCGCGCCACAGGATTTCGCCGTCATTCTTCCGTAATCCGGACCCGTTGTAGTGGTAATCTCCCTCACTGCCATACTTGTGAGGGAGATATGGCGTGTCGCCGCGCTGGATGGCATTCCTCTCGAGGAGGTCCAGTTGGGACCGAGGAAACTCGAGGTATTCGCGGTCACCCGTCAACAGGACGGCGTTTTCGGCGGCGACGGTTGGACCGATGCCGACGTAATGCCAACCGCCCCACGACCAGCCGTACATCCCACCGTACCACGCGCCGGTGATACCACCGATATCACCGGATCGATCGACGTTGTCCGGGATAATGCCCCCGTTTTCCGCGGTCCGTTCTTTCCAGGCGTCCAAATACTCGAGGACCCACTCCTTATACCGGTCGTCGCCGGTATGGAGATAGGCGTTCGTCATCAGGCTCGTGATCCCGAGATTGAGCGGAATATCACCGCTTGAACATCGTTCATCGAAGATCTCGTACAGGCGCTCCTCGTTGGCCGGATCCAGGAATTCGGTCGCGTTATCGAACTCCAGATCGCGCCACGGAAGCCCGTGGCTCGCCCAGCGGTAATTTGCGCCGTAGCCGCCGAACGTCGAATGGGTGCCGAACGCAGACAGATCGCTGTACTCCGGACCCATGCTCCCGTTCATCGGTGCCCGAACGAGTCGCTGCTCGGCATCGTAATTATTTACGTCGGAGTCGGGGAGGTAAAGCGAGGCGAATTGCTCGGCACGGGCAACCACCACCTCATCGTCGGGGGCGGCCAACCCCATGTTGTAGGTGTAGAGGTTCCCCTCGCCCAGATGGAACCAGTCTCTGCACTGCTCGAACTCGTCGACGACCATCGGGTGGCCGAAGGGCGTCTCCGTCTCACCACAGCGGTCAAGGGCACCCCTGTAGGCTCCCCTCGCGTGATCGAGAAACAATGTGTCGCCGCCCATCGCATAGACGAGCGGCCAGTTGTAAAACCCCTCAATGACGTCGTCGTAGCCGTCGACGCCCACGTGATCGTCCGGAGGCCAGAACGGATCGTATCCCTCGCCGAAGTACCCTTCCACGAACCGACCGAGGGCCTCGGACATCGTCTCGAAAAGCTCGCGTTGGAGCGTCGCCCACCGTGGAGGCCGCGCGAACGGCGTGTTCGCGTCCACCTCGAACATGCCTTCACAGTGTCGATCGGACTCATCAAGGTTTGGACTCCGGCGACTGGCCCAGAATCCGTCGGCACCAGAAGATGGGGACCCTCGTGGCCTCAGTTCACGGACAACCGGGAGATCCCCATATTTGCGAAGCGGCCGCCGGACAGGAGTATAGCGTCTCCAAAGAATCCGAGCCACCGCTCCTACGCCCCGGCGGCCTCGAGCCGGTCAAGTGCCAATCGAATACCGGCCGGCGGATTGTCGGGGTCCTCCTCGTATTCGACGACCAGCGGCGGTGTCGTCGAGACGTGTTCGTCAAGTAAGTCCAGCAGGCCCGGCGTGTCGAGAGTGCCGTCGCCGGGCACGACCTCGGTCTCGGCATACTCAAAATCCTTCACGTGCACGGCGTGTACGCGGTCTCCGAGTGCCGGTATTACGTCCGCGGGTTTCTCGTCGACACGGAAGAAGTGACCTGTGTCAACGCAGGCATCATACAGTGGGTCCGACCCTCAATCACCGTGAGGATCTCGTCGACCGTCCGAAAGCCCGCCCACGGATCCGGTCCGTGATTGTGGAGTCCGAGATTGACACCGTGACGCTCTCCCGCGACCTCAAGTGCGTCGGCAACGACGACGTTTGCGGGATCGGAGCCGATGTTCAGATATTCAATGTCATGCGTGACGGCAAAGGAGAGGATCTCGTCGGTGTCCTCAGGCTCGTTCGGCGAGGGACAACTCCAGCCGACCACGTGGGCACCTACGTCTTCGAACGCGCCGATCGTCAGGTCCATGTCGGCCGGGTTGTCGTCCATTTCAAGGTGCGTGCCCGTGATCTCCACGACGTCAACGCGGAGGTCCTTGATGGCCGCGTCGATGCCGTCGACATCGAATTGGCGATAAGTCTAGGTCTGTACGCCGATGTCGAATGCCATGTCCGCCCGGTTTCCGTCCGGGATCAAAAAGTGCCCGTCGTACCGACCCAACGGCGTGTCCTGGTGTAGGCCGCCGAGACGTCGCTGCCGATTGCGGTGGGGATGCGAGGTACGAGACCAAAACAACTCGCCGACTGTCTCCTAGAACACTGATCAGCGCTCCCTCGCCAAAATCGGGCCCTCGCTGGTACACTGTGAGGCTCACACACCTCGACGAACGAGAGGCGGTAATGGGTCCTTACACGCGGTCCCGCCGGAAAACTGGCCTAACCATCCTCATCATTTATATCAAAGGGATAGCAAAACCGGATAATGCGTCGTACTCGTCCCGTTTCCCGTTGCCGGAGTGCTCGATGAATCGGAGAGTAGCGCTAGCGACCATCGCGTCCGGGGCCGTCACCGCGATGAGTGGGTGTCTCGGCCACCGGACCGACGATCGCGGCCACCTCGAGATCGATCGATCGGATCTACCTGCCAACGAGGAATGTGCCGAACGCGAGCTGCTGGGGTTCGAGCGCATTCATTTCGCCGGGGCGGTTGCGAGCGCGATCGGATTCGAGAACGCAGTCCAGTGGACGATCGAGATGCGAGAAAACGAGGAGCTGTGGCTCCGGATCACGGGATCGGACGTGCCCTATCCGCCGCTGTTGGAGTTGACGGATGCCAACGGGTCGGTACTGCTCGATTCCGACCACGCCGCACGGACCCCCCATAGCGTCACCGCTGCCGTCGACGGAACCTTCACGCTCTGGGTCGGCGACCGACGATCCGATGGTGGAGAGTACTTCGTGGATCTTGTGTGGTACAGTGCGGAAGGATGCAGCAACCCGTACACGGAGTGAATCACCATGACCGACATCGTACTCCTGACCGGCGGTGTCGGCGTATTGGTACTCGGAACCAGTGTATTCCTGCTCTGGCGTGGCGTCACGAACTACCGTTGGAGCAGCGACCTCGCCAACGCCGTCCCGTTCGATGCGGAGCAGACGGCCAGTGCAGTGGTCGCCATCGAGGGCGTCATCGACGATCTGGTCGAGGGTCAACTGCTAGAAAGTCGGATGAGCGCCACCCCCTCCCCTCCCCGTGTGACGTATACGGCCCGACACATTATGAACCGTACCTCCGGCGATGTCGACGTGTGGCGTGCGCCTAGCGCCAATACCGAAAACGCGTGGAAGAACGGACCGATGCCGATCCGATCGTCCTGCAAACCGATGGAGGACCGGTCCCCGTCGATGCGGATGCCGCCCACGTCGACGTCTCGGACGACGATTACGCGTCAGTATCCCTCAGTGACGTCCGCGAAAACAGAGGTACGGTCGTCGGCCTCTGATGGTTCATCCGAAACGTCCTCGCCCAGGGTAACGATCAGTATCATCGTGAATACGAGGAAACCTGCTTCTCGACGGGCGACACCCTCCGGGCAATTGGGCGGCTTTCTGGGTCGGATGCCGAGGGGTGGCGGCTTGGGCGAGACGGTGGGTCGCCACTCGTGCTGACGTCCCGATCGCCCGACGACGTCGCGGGGACGTTCCGGTCTGCCGCCACGAGCCGGCTGCTCGGTGGGGTGCTGGCCCTCGGCCTGGGGGTTGCGGTGTTGGCGGTGGGGACGGGACTCGTCTGAGGAACCCCGGCAATGCCCGGAACGGGGCGGAGGCCGCCCCAACCGTTTTACAGGCATCCACTGATCGCTCCACATGGCCGCGACGAATGAGAAGCCCCGCGTGATCGCCACGACCGACGGCGAGATCGACGACCGCTGTTCGATGATCCGTTTTCTCTTATACGCCAACGAATGGGACATCGAGGGACTGATCTACTCGAGTTCGCGCTTTCACTGGCAGGGCCACAACTGGGCGGGTGAAACCTGGATCGAAGACCAAATCGACCGATACGAACGAGTCGTCGACCGGCTCCAAGCACACGATCCCGACTACCCCGATCCCGACGAGCTCCGCGACCTCGTTGCTGTGGGTAACGTGGCAGACGTCGGTGAGATGGACGAGGAGACACCGGGATCAAACCAAATCGTCGACGTGCTGCTCGACGACCGGCCTGGACCGGTGTACCTGCAGGTGTGGGGCGGGACCAACACGGTCGCCCGGGCATTACGAACCATCGAGGAACAGCATCCGGATCGGATGGCCGAGGTCGCCGAGAAGGCTATCGTCTACATTATTCTCAACCAGGATCGCACCTTGCGGGAGTACATCCAGCCGAACTGGCCGGAGCTCCAGGTGCTCAACAGCTTCCGGCAGTTTGCCGTCTTCGCCTACCACTGGGACGAACTCATCCCGGATCCGGATATTCGGGCGTATCTCGGAGACGAGTGGATGCGCACACACATCATCGACGATCACGGTCCCCTATGTGGTGCGTATCCGACCGCAGACTGGGACGAACGGTTGTTCGTCTCCGAGGGCGACACGCCCGCGTACCTCCACCAGATTCCAGTCGGACTCGGCAGCCTCGAGCATCCGAGCTTCGGTGGATGGGGCGGTCGCTTTCGCCGCGAACCCGGGAGCAAGAACGTCTGGATCGGCGCCACCGATGACGGGGATGACTACAAACCGATCTGGCGGTGGATCCCAGATCTCCAGCGGGATTTCGCCGCGCGGGCAGACTGGTGTGTCTCGGATGTCGATGCGGCGAACCACCCGCCAGCGGTCGTGGTCAACGGTGATGCGGGCCGTGCACCGCTCCGGATCGACGTCGATCCCGGCGCGGTGATTACGGTGGACGGCCGGGAGAGTACCGATCCTGACGGCGACGAGCTGGCCTTCGAGTGGTGGCACTACCCCGAACCGAGTAGCGGGGGTGGCATGCCACCGACGATCCACCACCCCCATCGACCCAGGACGACCGTGACCGTACCGGAAGCGGACGGTCGCGACGACCATCTGATTCTGTCGGTGACCGACGACGGCGAACCGCCGTTGACGCGGTATCGGCGGGTCATCCTCGAGGTTGGAAACTGAGGAGGAGCGGTGCGGACACGCGGTGCGCTCAGGGTGAATCGTCTACGTACATCGTGAATGCATGGCGTCCTGGGGGCACGGACAATGAAATCACATCTCCCTCGACGATCGCATCGGTGGCGAGCCGATCACCTAGCCGAATGGCGCTGACGTTGGGGCGGCTGATCCGGAGATCGGTGCGGTCTGGGGTGGTGATGATCCCTCGGGTGTCTTCGAGGAAAAGGGAGATCGGCGTCGAACTTTCGACCCCACAATCGGCCAGCTCGACGGATCGGGCGTTTCGGGCAAAGTACCAGGCCGTCCCACGGTCGGTCGTCCGATACAACATGGCGGTCCCGTCAAGCGTGAGTTCATCAGCTACGGTAACCGGATCCGGACTAGCGGTCCCCACCAACACGTCCTGTACCCCATTCTCGTGATCGAGGACGACACCCGAATAGTCGGAACCGGTCCGACGCTCGATTGCGGGTGGGTTGATCGACTGATCTGCAGGCACCAGAACGGTCACGAGCGTTCGTGTTCCAGTTGACCCAACGGGATACGTCGTCGTCAGTCGGTAATGGTGACCCGAATCCGGCGTCCGCTCGAGATCGCCCGACTCGACTTCGTCACAGTCGACCGCCGTAGGTTCGGTTCCGTAACCGACATCCAGGGTGACACCGTCGACGGGTGCGTGATGATCGATGGCAGCTCGGTACCGGGTTCGGTCGGCGATCGCTGTCGGCGGCGACTCGGTCGCCGGGTGGAGGTATGCATGGATGACGGCTCCGGGATCCGCGCTAACCTCGTCGATCACGGGCACGTATCCGGGGAGTTCACCGCGGCCATGAACGAGCAGCAGACTCCGGCGAAAGTCGACGGCACCGAGCGCCCCACCGGCGTCACCACACGCGTAATCGAGTAAATCCGTCGTCCAGCCTTCGACGAGGCCGGCACCGGTTCGGTGCTCGTGTCGACGCCCATCGACTGCGATCGTGTTGTTCTTCCACGGTGGCCGCATGTTTTCGCCCAGCCAACCGCCGTTGACCGTCACTTTCGCGCCGTAGGCAGAGACGGCGATGGCGTTTGTCTCCTCGTGGGTGTGCCACTCGTCGTTGGCGGTGATGTTGTACAGGCCAGCCCCGAGACTGTGCGGGTCGTCTGGCAGTTCTCGAAAGACAGCGCCACCGTCTGGATACAGGCGGCTCTGGGGCACGATCGGATCGGGTAGTGATTCGTCCATCAGGACGTAACTGAGCAGGTGGCCAGGCGGCTCGTAGTCCTCGAGCAACCAGGCTGCGTGTGCGGCGGCCGTCCGATCGAACCGACCGACACGCCAGAGCAGGGTGCTCTTTCGGGACTCGATCGACGCGTACGGAAACGCATCGCCGAATTGGTAGAGTTGTCGCGACGGATCGACGGCCGAACCGCACAGCCAGCGGTAGAAGTGGGCAAATCGAGGATTGTCGTAGTAGCGCTGATCGATGCCAGTGTGTTCCAGTACGTCGGCGTAGCCCGTTTTTTGCGGGCGGCTATCGCTCGAACCGAGCCGTGAGAACGCGTACGTATTCGCCACCGTCGAGACGCCGTCTGGGGTCATCTGGCAGCGGTAATTGTCGTAAAATGCGTCGTCCGGTCCGGTGCGGTCTCCACAGTAAATGTCCCACGTCCCGTGGGTCCCATATCGAGCGGCCGGCCACGAGCCCTCACGATCGATCTTGCCGATTTGGTCGGCGATGACGGCCTCACACGCCGCCACATCGTCTGGCGCGAGATCGTCGTGGACGATGTCGAGTGCAAGTATACAGACGAATGCGGCCCCCATCGGTGGGACCGTCCCGGCGTGGGCCTGCTCGGGATTAAAGGTCACCGCGGAAAGCTGCTCGACGATCGCGTCGCGAACCTGGTTGGCGTGGTCGGCTTGGCGGTCCGGTTCGAGGATGTACCCGAGGGCGAGCGCGCCCACGTATCGATGCAACGGAATAGGATCGGTGCCGTCGTACCCGTTTTCGATTCGGTCGCGGGCGTCCACCCACATCGTCGCCCACGGCTCGCGGCCGGCGCGAGCGCGGAGGTCGGGAAACTGCGATCGGTGACAGAGCAGAAAGGGATGCTCGTCCATGGGTCGCCATCGAAGAAGCGGGGGATAAGGATTCTCCGAGCGGGCGGACGGCCATGGAGTGATTCGACGATCACGATCGACCCGCATTCCCCAACGATCATCACACGGGTACTTCGGCCGACGGAGCGATAGCGTATGGTTCGCCCTGGTACTGTCCGGTTAACGGTGGAGACCCAAGCAGATGGTGGGTCCCGTACTCGTCGCCGTCCCAGAGTGCAACAAGGGCAATCAATGAATTCGTGGGCGGATTGGGTTCACAGGACCCATCTCACCGGACTTCGCCATCAGTTCCAGCGGTGTCACTCTGAGACCCGGAGTTCACCGGACCGGTTGCAGATTCAATCGTCAGGTGAGAGCAGAGGCCCAGCAAACCACGTCGATGATGAGTCGATCAATGCAGTTACAACGGACGCAGCCGTACCGCCGCGCCAGGTTCCGTGACGTCGTCGATTAGCTAATAATTAATGTCACGACAGTCGTCCTGTTACAATGGTGGCTAGGGTGGGTTTCTATCTGGGATGAGTGAATCCGGTGCCGAACAGACGAACGATCCCGCCTCTTGTGTAGAGTTACTCAGTTTGGAGGAGCGGGTGGGTATTCAGTTGTCGGATGTCGAACGGTTACTGCTCGTCTGCGATGGAACCGTCACCCACATGTTGGAGGCCTTAACGCGAGAACCGGTCGAAGTGGTTGTCATAGCCCAGGACCGCGAGGGCGGGACGCTCGATCGTCGAGTCCGACTCGAGACGGGGACCGGTCGCCCATTACTCTGGGCCCGGTCCGCGATTACGGTAGATGAACTTGACGATTCGGTGGGTGAGTGGTTGCTCAAAGAAGACATGGGGATCGGCACTGCGCTCCGGAAAGCCGATGTCGAGACGCGACGAGTGCTCCGTGGGCTATCGATGCACGAACCGGACGAACAGTCCTTTCCAGCCTTCGTGCCCGCCAGTGCAGGAACCCTTATCGCCCGGACGTATCGAGTCTTCGAGTCCGACGTGCCGATTATGACCATTCGCGAATACATACCGTTCGGTCGACTGTGATCAGTGGGTGTCAAACTCTGCAAAGGTCATTGTCCATGCGCTCGCATCGTGCAGTGACTGCCCGTTAACGACCCCGGTTGGACGTGCAAGCGGCTTTACGCCATGGACCGTCTGTTGGGAAACGAGTGACAGCGGCAGGCGGCGATTGCTCAGAAATCCGTACCGATTGAGGACAGCCTGAGGAATATTCGATGGCGGTGCAATCACTACATCAGCATCCGCGTGGTCACGTATTACGGCATCGGCCAATGCGGCAAAGGAGCCCGTAGGAGCTTGCACACCGGCCAGTGGGAGGACGTCCGAAAGATATGTGGTTGCGCCCCGACCGGTCGTTGCCCGACCGGCAATTACTGCGGCCGTCGGCTGACCATCTTGGGCAGCGATGTAACTACGATAGTTCACAAGGGGATTAGCGAACCGCCAGTCGTAGAAGCGCTCGTCTCGGTATGCGTGGAACCCATCCGGGATGTGCTCGAGGTACAGGGCTGCAAACGTCGAGGCGGGGACACCGTCGACGCAGGTGATCTCGACCGCATGAACGTCCGCTTTCCCCGGTGTCGAACCGATCGTACGAGTCACCGCGCTCGCCACGTGCGGGCACAGCGGATCGAGCAGTCGGGCGACGCCATGACCGAGCATCCCAGACGGACGTTGAATGCGAACGAATGATTCGCGGTTGCCGACGGGACGCCAACCGTGTTTTTCGAAGGTTCCCCGCGATAACCGATTCGGGAAATCGAAGGCGAATGCGACACCTTTGGCAGTGTAGTCGTCCAAGGCGGCCCCGAGAATGTCCGTGTACAGTCCCTGACGTCGATGATTGGGATGAACGGCAGCGTCACACGGTTGGACAGCCATGACCGTATCGCACCCGGTGTGCATCTCCAGTGGGACGAACCCACCTGCCCCCACCACCTCATCGCCGGTGGTCGCCACGACGATCGGTAGCTCGGTTGCGTAAGGAATGTCAACATATTTCCAATCGAACCAGTCGTCAGAATAGATCGGGTTGAGGATCGACCGGTATAACTCGAGAATCGAGGGTCGGTCCGACTCGCGGGCACGTCGAATGCGATACCCATCGGATCGCACAACCAGTGGATCGACCGTCGATTGCCCTCGGGAATCCGTCACGACAGAAGGCATACTCGCACCAGTATCGTTACTCGTTTGGTAAGCTGAATCGGTCTTCCGGTAGGGAGGTTCTACTTTTGCGAACGGCACCCCGCTAGAAGGTACCAGATGGCCGATATGTGGAATCCATTGCTGGAGACAATGGATCGACGGGAGCTCGAACAGTTACAGGTCAAGAAGATCAGACGCCTGGTGAGGTGGTCGATCGACCACGTGCCATTTTACTCCGAGAAATTCCAGGGGATCGATCCTGCATCGATCACCACGCTCGCCGATGTCCAGACGCTTCCAACCACGACCAAAGCGGAACTCAGCAGCGTACAGTCTCGAGACGATACTCTGTATGGGGAACTCCTGGCAGAGGAAGCCACCAACGTCGCTACGTATCACCAGACCTCCGGGACATCGGGTGAGCCCATCAAACAGGCCGATTCGCGACGCGATTGGGAATGGTGGGCGACCAATTGGGCGACAGTCCTCTGGGCTGCCGGCATCCGGCCGGAAGATCGGGTATTCATCCCGTTCTCCTACAATGTGTTCATTGCGTTTTGGGCGGGTCATTACGCCTGTGAACGGATCGGGGCCGAAGTCGTCCCCGGTGGAAGTTTCTCATCGGAAGAACGGATCAGCATCATCGACCACCTGTCACCGACGGCCATGATGACAACCCCGACGTACGCACTCCGGTTGGCCGAGGTGGCCGAGCAGGAAGGACTAACGCCCGCCGACACCACGATCGAACGGATCGTCTGCGCGGGCGAAATCGGAGCGAGTGTGCCATCGACCAAGGATCGGATCGCGGAACGATGGGGAGCGGTGGTGTACGACCACGCCGGTGCGACCGAAACCGGCGCCTGGGGCTACGATTGTGGGGAAGGCGACGCCGGCATCCACTTCAACGAGTCGATGTTTCTTGTAGAAATACTCGATCCGAACGGACGGCCGGTCGAACAGGGTGAGACGGGACGGCTGGTCGTCACCCCACTAGATCGCCGGTCGCAACCGGTCATTCGCTTCGAGCAGGGCGATCACGTCGTGAAAGGGCCAACCTCCGAGTGCCCATGCGGTCGAAGTTACCGTGTTGCACCTGGCGGTGTGCTCGGGAGAGCCGACGATTTCAAACTCGTCAACGGTGTATTACTATCACCTCGGGCGATCGAAGACGTTATCCGCGGGATAGACGGGCTCTCCGATGCGTATCGGGTCGTCCTCGCCGAACACGAAGAGAAGGCCATTGACGTCGCGACCGTCATCGTTGAAGTACGAGAGGGTGCACCGGATCGATGCGAGCAGATCACCACCGAACTCCAGACGGCCTTACAACGAGCAAGCGGGCTCACCTTCCGGATCGAGATCCAGAACCAGGGGTCACTCGAGCGGTCGGAGCTAAAAGCCGAACGAATCATCGATACCCGATAACCCATGCAAGCGCAACCATCTCCCGAACAGATTCGATCCTGCTTGGCCGAATTAGACGATGCTGCCAGGGAACTTCGTCAGTTCGGCGAGATACACGACATTCCAGTCCTCGAACACGAAGCCGCCCGTCTACAAGATATCATCGCCGTGCTGTCCATGCACGTTCCTGAAGTGACAGAATACAGTGAATGATAACACCGTCGTAACGGCTTGTCCACGGTACGAGCGGGATCGAGCGTACCATTCCACCGAATGGATCGGTCATCGTCCTCAGGAGGATGGTGACGGCGGGGTCGAGCGACACAAATATACCACCGGCTCAATCAACGTCGACATCCGACAAAGCATCGACAATGCAGTAGGGTGGCTCCGTTCGCCCGAGGAACTCGCGATCTGGGAAGAGAATGGCGAACTTGGCACTGAGGATCCCATCGTCGTGTACTGTCTCACTGCGATCCGTGCCTCTGTGGGCTGGCTCCTACTCCGTGAACTCGGCGCACCAGACGTCAGAAATTACGAAGGATCGTGAATGGACTGGGGGAACCGTTCGGTCGATGATGGGTACCACTACACCTCTAATGTGGATACGGGGACCGTTGTCGACGTGTTCTGAACGAAGATCAAGCGCCTTCAGGTTCTCCAATCGATTCCGGTGGGCATGTCGTTCCATCCGACGGGTCGTGGGAGGGAATCTGTCGTTCCGTCCACGAGAGATCAGCCGTATCGAGGGTTGCGATCGTGCCGTCGGTTTCGTAGCCGGTGTGTGGGGTCCGGATACATTTCGGCCGGATCAGCTGTACCGTCTCGTCGATCGTTGCTCGCGCGGGAAAATGGAGGTGGCCCGAACAGACGAGATCGACGCGTCCTGCCAGCGTGGTTTCGTACAGTTCGGGTGATCCCCGCTGGACGTACTTTTCTAAGTTCCGGTCCGGTTCCACTGCGTGGATTGCCTCGACGACGGGATCGACGTCGAGCGGGACGTGCGTACAAAGGACACACGCACGATCGTTATCGAGCACGGAATCGAGCCACGAGCGGGCATCATCGGCGACCGCACTCAAGGCACTGTCGAGCAGAATGAATCGCACATCGTCGAGATCGAGGACCCGGTCGGAAATCTCGACGTTCGACGCCGCGTATCCGCATCGACCTGCCTCTTGATCGTGTTCGGTGTCCGAACCGGATTCGTCTGTGGGCACCGCATAATCGTGGTTACCCGGCGTGAGGTGCCACGGCATCTCCAGGTCCTCGAGCAGCGAGAGTGCGAAATCCCGATTGGCATCGGTATAGTAATCGACGAGATCGCCGAGAATGATGACGTGATCGACGGCTGCCGCGTTCAGCTCCTCGATGACCGTTCGAAAGCTCGGCCATGCCTCGGCGAAATGCTGTCGCGTCTCCAATCGCGATTCGTAGGAGTCGTTCGGATTGATGAGGTGCGGATCCGCAATCAGGCCGACGTGCATATGGTGGCGTTCCGACCGCAAATGATTAATCAATCGGCTGATGTCGGACAGCGGCCGAAAGCGCCCACGCGAGACATTCCTCGTCGTTCGACCTCCCTGCATCAATCACTCACCTGGATTATGCGGTGCGTAAACACCCCACGGTTACCGGTACGCATCAGCCGGCAGCGTCTGGTCGTCCAGCGTGAGCGGCTCGAGCGATCCGACCGAACATGCGGGATGCTCCCGGAGCTCCGTCGCGACGGCCTCGGAAACGACGAGCGTGTCCGGATCGAGAGTGTTTCGGATCCGGGCGATGCGGACCGTCGCAAAGTCGGTCCGTCCGAGCGTCGACGGGATGACCCGCAGCGCCGTCGCGTCGTCCGGGACGACGAATGGAATCTTCGCACGCCCGGGTTCGCCGCTGGTGGCGATGTTAATGTATGTGTCCGTCATGTCTGTGGCCTCGATCAGCTGGGCGTGGACGAAATCGGCCAGCCCGAGCCCCACGGCGTTACCGTGTGAGGCGCCGGTTAGCGACCGAGCATAGACCCGGGTAATTTGCGGGTGCTCCGGTTCGGGTTCGCCGTGAAATCGGTAGCGGCCCAGCACATTCGTATCCATACACGTCCCCGAGATGTCCTTGCCGATGGCATCGACGATGAGGAGATCGAGATCGTCGACCGGTAACGTCGGGAGCTCGTCGTATGCCATCTCCAGGAGGGATGGCTCGCGATCGAGGATCTCCGGGGCGGCCATGCCTTCGATGTGGGTGGCCTGCTTGGCCGCGTCCTCGACGATCGCAATGCCGCCGATGATTGGCGCTGCCTCGAGCAGCCGTTCGGTCCGGTCGAGCAACACATCCGCGAAATCGCCCGCCAATCCGGCATTGTGAAAGGATTCCGCCCCGCGGTGTTTCCCCAGCCCGACGACCGCCATCTTACAGAGCCCGCTCTCGACTGGTCCGGTGAAGTCCGTATGGGGCTTGATCCGGTTGATCAGCACGATACCGTCGGCAGCGGTCGCATCCGCCGCGAGGAACACGGGTCGACCGAGCTCGTCTACGGTGACCGATTCGACTGCCATCGAGGTTCGAATCGGACAGCCGACCGTGTCCTCGGTGATGCCGAGAGCGGCCAACGTCTCGCGTTGTCCATCGGCGGTGGCGCCGCCGTGGCTGCCCATTGCTGCCAGTACGAAGGGCTCGTACCCCCGATCGTGGAGTTCTTTGACGACGGCCGATAAGATGGCCGGCTTGTCGTTGATTCCCCGGCTCCCGGCGGTCAGGCCAATCTCGGCACCCGGTGGGAGCCCGTCCAGATCCATGCGGCAGACCGCGGTGCGTGCCGCGGCCGGGACGTCCTCGATCGGGTCAAGCTCGCGATCACGGGTGACGGTGGCGAAGGCGGGATAATCGTCAATCCGCAGCTCGCTTGCAGTGCGAAGTGATTCGGCGTCCGGAAACGCGAGTGACGTCATCGGTCCGACCCCCCGCGCCGCACACCCACGAGCCGGGCGGCAACCTCGACGGCGTCGACCATACTCGTCGCATCCGCGACGCCCTGCCCGGCAATGTCAAAGGCAGTCCCGTGATCCACGCTCGTCCGGACGATCGGCAGGCCGATCGTGACGTTCACACCACTGACGGCCTCCCCGGCGGAGAAGCCGAGCATCTTGATCGGAATGTGGCCCTGATCGTGATACATCGATACCACACAGTCGAACTCGCCGGCGGCTGCCCGCACGTAGACGGTATCAGGTGAGATCGGACCGACGGCATCGATCTCCGCGTCCCTGACCTGTGCGACGGCCGGGGCAATCTCGTCGGCATCTTCGGTCCCGAGCAGCCGGTCGTCTCCGGCGTGGGGGTTCAGCCCGGCCACCGCGATCGTCGGTGCGTCGATACCGAGCTCTCGGAGCGCCCCGTGGGTCACGTGAATCGTCTCGACGACGCGGTCCGTCTCGACGAGTGCACACGCCTCCCGCAATGGGACGTGGGTGCTGACGTGAGTTACCCGCAAGCCGTGGGCGATCAGCATCATCGAATACCGTTCCGTGTTGGTACGGGCAGCGAGAAGGCCGGTGTGGCCGGCGTGTTCACTGCCGGCCGCACGCGTGGCCTGTTTGTTGATGGGGGCGGTCACGATCGCGTCGATGGCGCCCTCGAGTGCCAGCTCGATCGCCCGCTCGACGTACGCCAAACTCGCCCGACCGAAGGCAGCGTCCACCACGCCCCACCGGTGATCCGACACGTTTGCGAGGTCGAGAAGCGGGAGCACCGACCGGTCAACCGCCGTCGCCTCGGCCGGCGTGTCGATCCGCTGCAGCCCAACGTCGGCCTCGCAGACGTCGATCGCCGCCTCGAGGACGGGCTCGTCTCCGATCACGACCGGCACCACGTGCTGGCGGATGCGCTCGTGTGCCTGCACGATGACCTCAGGTCCGATCCCGGACGGATCACCCATGGTGATCCCGACGATGACATCCTCCGGGTTCTGGCGGCTCATACGTGCCGATGGAGGGCAGACCAATTAATGGTGGTCCGTTCGCTCGCGGTCAAGACTGATCGTCGGGAATCCCCGTGCCAACCGGCACCGCTGACGTTATCGATCGGGAGCAGTATCACGTCGCCGACCGCTGATGTCCGTTGGTTCAAGGAGGTACCAGTCGCGTTCGAGATCATCCGCCCCCGTCCACCGGATCTCCTCGGCACCGTCATCGGCCTGCGTGACGAAGGTTGCAATGGAGCGTTCCGAGAGATCGGCCACCGTTGCCGGGCGGAGGAACCCGGTGACGATGACGCTCTCCCACACCTCCTTGCTCTCGACGGCGTACACGACGAGCGTGACCTCGTTCGAGGAGGACAGGAAGGCCTGCTTTTTGCTCGAGCCGATATTGAGCAATTCGAACACGAACCGATTGTGCTCGCGTTCGTACCCGAACGACACCGGAATGCCGTAGGCGTTGTTGTTCCGTGCCAACGCGAGGACGCCGTGGCCGCGTGATTCCAACAATGATACACACGCCGCCAACGACATCGCTTCGCCGACCTGGGCGGGTTTGTCCGTCATGTGCGGACTCTCGTTCCGAGGATACAAATCCCCCCACCGGAGCTGCCCGTGGTGTGACCGGTGTTCGCGTCCGGTATCAGTCATCAGGACAACAAGTCCGTTCACCAGGGACGCTCCACTAACACCTTACGAGAGGAGGCCAATACGGGTCCATGCGTCGATGCTCCACGGGCGAGAGTGACGGTTGTGCTACACGCTGTCGCCAACCCAACCGGGCGCGAGGTGCTTCGTCCCGCAAGCAGCCTCAGGTCGTGAGGAATCTTCGGTAGTAGGTGTGTCCAGCACACCCCCGTCCGATGTCGTGATCCATTGGCATCGTCGTGACCTCAGAACATCCGATAATCACGGCCTCGCGCAGGCGGCAACAGCGGGTGCAGTCGTGCCGGTGTTCGTGGTCGATCCAGGAGTACTCGATCACGCTGGACCACCGCGAGTGACGTTCATGCTCGCGTGTCTGTCGAGTCTCCGCCAACGGTATCGTGACCTCGGGAGCGACCTCGAGATCAGGATCGGGGATCCAGCGACCATACTACCAGCGCTAGCCGACCGGTACGGAGCAGACGCGGTCGTCTGGAACGTTGATTACTCGGGGCTTGCCCGCGAACGGGAGGCCGCGGTTCGAACGTCCCTTCGGGCCCACGGGATCGACGTGACGACCTTCGATGACGTGTACCTCCATCCGCCGGGATCGATAACCAACAATGCCGGCGATCCCTATGCAGTGTTTTCGTATTTTTGGGAGAAGTGGACGGCTCGGGAACCCGACAGCCCGCACCCGTCACCGAGCCCGACGGATCTCTATCCCGTGTCAGGGCCAGAGCTACCGACCCGTCGCAAGCTCGGCTGTGTTCCGCCCGAAGCGGACGTGCCACCTGGCGGGATCGAGGCGGGAACCGAGCGGCTCGCGGCGTTCTGTGCTGACGCCATCTATGCGTACGATGCGAACCGGGACAGGCCGGCCGCGAACGGCACGTCCCGGTTGTCGCCACACCTCAAATGGGGCACCCTCGGCATCAGAACCGTTCGTGAGATGGTCGATCGTGCAGGAGCCGAAGCACCGAATCAACCGGGCGCTGACTCCTGTGAGGCGTTTGCACGCCAACTCGCGTGGCGGGATTTCTACGGCCACGTGCTTGCAGAGAAGCCGGACACCGTCTCGACGGCATACCGGACATACGAACGACCGATTCAGTGGCGAGCGGACCCGGACGGGGTACAGGCGTGGAAGGACGGCATGACGGGATTTCCCATCGTCGACGCGGGGATGCGCCAGCTACGGCGGGAGGCATTCATGCACAATCGGGTTCGCATGATCGTCGCCTCCTTTCTGACGAAGGATCTTCTCGTCGATTGGCGGACCGGCTATGCGTGGTTTCGGGAACGATTGGTCGATCACGACACGGCCAATGACGTCGGCGGCTGGCAGTGGGCCGCTGGGACCGGGACCGATGCCCAGCCGTATTTCCGAATATTCAACCCGACCATCCAGGGTGAGCGCTACGATCCCGACGCCGACTACATCCGGACGTATGTTCCCGAGCTCCAGGGCGTTGCCACCGACGTCATCCACGGATGGAACGACCTCGATGCAGCGGATCGAACGACCGCGGCACCGGCCTACCCAGCACCGATCCTCAACCACGCCGACCGTCGGGAGCTGGCAATCGAGATGTTCGAGACGGCCCGCGGCGGAGACTAGCGGGTCGGCAACGGTACTGCCGAAAATCCGTCGAGGGGGGTTCAAGGCGTCAATCGGCTGCGAGCGCCAACGAGACGGCCTCGTCAAAGGGCGTCAGCGTGATCGGCACGAGCGTGCGGATCCGTTCATCCCTGGCCACAACGGGCGTGGCGAGCCCGTAAACGAGGGGGTGGGCGACCTGTTTCGGGACGTCGGTCACGAGATCGACCCAGTACACAGACAGAGCCGGCGTGAGGACGGGAACTGGAATGATGCGAGGGTGTTTCCCGAGCTGTGCACCCGTTCGCACTAGCATCTCCTGGTACGTGAGCACCTCGGGACCGCCGATATCGAAGGTCTCACCGGCGGTCGCTGGTACCTCGAGCACGCCGGTCAAGTAGCCGATGACGTCCTGGAGGGCGATGGGCTGACAGCTG
>SKNY01000109.1 GCA_007123105.1 Salinarchaeum sp.
GCCTCGACCGTGAACGTCGCGTTCGCGTAGCCACCATATTTCTCGGTTACGTCGGCCTCGTAGGACAGATTTCGGGCCTTGAGGGCATCCTCGACGACCCGCGAACGCCGTTTGACGGCTCCGTGAATGCGGCGGGTGAAGCGATCCTCGCTCCAACCGCCTTTCCCGGTCGAGCGCCCGCGCGACACCTTGACCGTAGTCGTATCGGCGAAGGCGCACACCTCGTATCCGATGCGTGCTGCGGCGAGGCGAGCCGCTGCCTCTGCCTCCTGCATCGGGTCCTTGCCGTACGGGATGTCGTGGCGATCGGCAACCCGCGAGAGCGGTTCTGGACGGTCAGCGCCCGTCACCTGCACGAGTCGTGTGCCGTGGGGCAACCGTTGCAGGAGGCGGATGAGATCGTCCTTGTCGCTGGCGAGTTCGTATACGTTGTCGACGGCCACAATCGCCGGTTGTCTGTCGGCGATCAGCCGCTGGAGTTTGCGAAAGGTGACGACGGACCGCTCGGCCTCCCCGTCGGCGAGGATCACGAGCGCAAACGACGGGGCCTCACCGCGAACGTCCCCGCTATGGACGTCGACCCCGAAGATCGGACCATCGAGTGCTGTCGGCCGATACCTCACGGTTGGGACTAGCCGCGGTGGCTGCTTAACAGTTGTTGGAACGGTGAGTTGCGTTATCCGAGTCAGAACGCGCAACCTGGTGGTCCAGTCTTACTTCGATCGGATTCGTATAGGAATGCGGGTCATGTTATCGACTACTGAGGGGGTCATAGAACCCACCTCGCGTCGTGATGATCGTGCTGCGCTAGAAGTCTCCGCGTTCGTAGTTGGTGATCGTCACGGCGAGGCACAGACACAACGGGAGGAACACCTGCGCTCGGCATGAACACGGACTCTGGTGCGGACGTGTCCGAGGCCGAAGTCCGTGACCGCGTCATTGGTTCGTCCGACTTCAGTCCGGCGGTTGTACGGCTCGTCTAGCGTCGATTGCTTCAATTGTTCGGCCGCGCTGTCTTCGGTGAGGCGGTCTTCGACCCTGTACTCGATATCTTTCGGGTCGTCGAGATTTCGCGGGTTGTAGTGAAAAACTGGCATAACCCCCTGCAGCCCGGAGGCGGTCGTGTCAGTCGGGTGTATAGTAGACGCTGTCCCCGACCAACCAGACGGGTTTCTCGACGGCGGGCGCGTCATGCGTGAGGCGCATTCTGTCTCCTCAGTTGCTTGTTTACCTGGGTGAGCTCCGTTGCAATCGGAATCTTCGACCCGGTTGAGACGATCGCACAGCCGTTACCCGTGGTAGTACTCGTCGGCGGTAGGATCGTAGCACTTCGAAGCATTTTGATCGACTTGCATCGACCTCGCATCAGTTGAATCATTCCAGTACGTTAAGTTGAGCGGGCCGCGGTGGGCTGCCTGCTCGACGAGGTGATGAATACCTCATTAACGACCTGTCCGAGGTTGGTGAGGAAGCGATCGCCCCGTCTCTGGACGGCAGTCGATCGAAGCCACAGCTGAACCAGACGAGTGTATTGTTAAGTTCGCGTGCAACAGGCCGAATGCCGTAGATGCCCTTGGAGAAGCAGTGCAAAAAGCCACGCATCGCCTCGGGAGGTTTATAGCCCCGTGTTTGCCCCATCTCCGCCGAGGCGAAGACGTCGAACTTTTCGAGAAACTCGAAGGAGAGATGCTCAAACAACATGAGCGTCTCCGTCTGCTCGACGGTAAAGAACGATTTGACTGAAGGATCATCTTGCAGGATCACTGGGGTCATACCACCTCAGGATTCATATAATTCAACGATGTGATACCAATCGATGAAACTCCCCGTTTCGAAAAGTGCATGCTCTCAGCCATTGTAGACCGTGAGACATGCCGGGGGAGGCAGAGAAGACCAATACTGAGCGCGTACAGGAACTATACGATTGGTTCGCCAAAAGCGATTTCGAGGCCATACGAGACATTATGGATCCAGATGTGGAGTTACACGAACCAAAGGGAATCGCCGGCGGCGGGTTGCACCAAGGATTCGACGAGATCGTAGAAAACGTCTTTTCCAGGTTAGGAACTGAGTGGGAGGATGTTTCGGTCGTCCCAGATCGGTACGTCGAAGACGGTGATACCGTCGTTGTCCTTCTCACCTGGAGTGGTACGCATAGCGAGACGAGGAAGTCAGTGAAATACCCAAACGCACACGTCTTCGATTTCGAGGACGGAAAAATCGTACAGTGGAGATCGTACGCTGACACTGCGTTATTCAACGCCGCGCGCGAAGACTAACCTACACTCATAACGCGAGTTGGCAATGGCATCCACGAACGAGTGCTGCGTGAACGATTCTAGAACACCTTCAACTACTGGTACACACCATGCCGGTCAGTCATCCGGATACGGTACGTCGAGCTCCAAACCGTCCGCTGCGACGGTGACGGTACCGTCGAAAACCGCGCTCGCTTCTGCGGCGTGTTGGCTGGCATCCGGATACCGCGAAGAGATGTGCGTCAGCACGAGGTGGTCAACGTTCGCCCGGTCGGCGATGTAGCCGGCGTCCTTGGCCGTCGAGTGAGCGGTGTCGCGGGCGCGATCGGACCGATCAGTGGTGAAGGTCGCGTCGTGGATGAGCAGATCGGCGTCCGTCGCGGCATCGATGACGGCCTCGACCGGCCGCGTGTCACCGGTGTAGGCGATTGTCCGCCCGGGCCGTGGCGGCCCGACGACTTGCTCGGGGTCGACGACCGTCCCATCCTCGAGCTCGACGGAGCGTCCCTCGTGTAACTGCGAGAACTTCGGTCCCACCGGTACCCCGAGCGCCTCGGCTCGTTCCCGGTCGAACCGCCCCTTCCGCGCGTCTTCCGTGAGGACATAGCCGATCGAGCGGGTCCGATGGGCGGTCGCGATCGTCCGAACGTCGTACCCGTCGCCAGCGAGCGCGACCGATCCGGGCTCGTGCTCGGTGACGGAGACCGGAAACGAGGGGCGTCCGTCGAGGGCGAACGCGACGGTCCGGAGCCGGTCGGCGGTGCCGACGGGCACATGAATTGTTAGCGGGTCGGTGCGGTCGGTGAAATCCCATGTCTGGAGCAGGCCGGGCAGACCGAACACGTGGTCACCGTGAAGGTGGGAAATGAAGACGTCCGACACGCCGAAGCCGGTGCCATAGCGCATCATCTGGCGCTGGGTTCCTTCGCCGACGTCGAAAAGGAGGAGATTGCCTTCCCGGTTGACCATGAGGCCGCTCGGGTTCCGACCCGTCGTGGGGATCGCGGCGCTCGTCCCGAGGAAGGTGACGCGCAACGTCATTAGTTCGGGCTGGAACGTCGGCGACTAAACACGTGTCGGGATGACCGGCGTCAATGCTGTCACCGGCGAGTTGCCAGTCACCCCACACGTTGAAGCCCCTACCAGCGCATGCCGAGAGCATGCCAGCCATCAAGCTCGACGGGTTGAGCAAGCGGTACGGCGACGTGGTTGCTAACGAAGAGGTGACCTTTGACGTCGAGCGAGGGGAGATTTTCGGCTATCTCGGGCCGAACGGGGCGGGGAAGACGACCACCATTCGTCTGTTATTGGGACTGATCAAACCCTCCTCCGGGACGGCATCAGTGCTTGGAACCGACATTCGGGATCGACGCGCACTCACGGCAACGAAAGCACGAGTGGGCTATCTGCCCGATACCCTCGGATTTCACGAACGGTTGACCGGACGCCGGGTACTGGCTTACTACGGTCGCATGCGCGGGGACGAACGCAGAGACGAACTGCTGAAGCTGTTCTCACCACCGCTCGACCGGCGCGTCGAGACGTACTCACAGGGCAACCGGCGGATGCTCGGCATCGTCCAGGCGTTCATGCACGACCCGGATCTCGTCATCATGGACGAACCGACTGCCGGACTCGATCCGTTAAAACAGGACCGGCTCCACCAGTTTCTTGAGCAAGAACGAGAGGACGGCACGACGATCTTTTTCTCCTCGCACGTCCTCTCGGAGGTCCAACGGATCTGTGATCGCGTCGGGATCATTCGCGCTGGTAGAATTGTCGATTTAGAGGAGATCGAGGAATTGCTCTCTCGAGGCGGCAAGGATGTATGGGTTCGGTTCGCCACCACGATCGAGGAGTCCCGCTTTCGAACGGACCAGATGATCGACCTCGAACTCCTCGGTGATACGGCACGGTTCGGATACACCGGGGAAGCGAAGACCCTACTCGAACATCTCGTCCGCTTCGACGTCCTCGACGTCGATATCGGCGACCCACAGCTCGATGATGTGTTCAAACACTACTACGGAACGGAGGCCGTTGCGGGGACGGCATGACGGCGATTCTTCGAGCCGAATCGCGAGCACTCGCACGCGGTACAGCGGTACTCGCGGGGGCGTTCGCGGTGTTAACCGCGTTTCTCGTGGCTGTGTTCCCCGCAATGGCCGCAGAGGCCGAGCTCCTCGAAGCGGCGTTTCCCGAGTACGTCGGCGGATTCTTCGGGTTCGAGGCACTCCACACCATGGAGGGATTCGTCGGCTCGTACGCGTTCCCGTTCATCTGGATCCTGTTCGTGGGGGTCTACTTCGGCTACCTCGGTGGCGGGATGATCGCCGGTGACGTCCGGGCCAGGCGACTGGATCTGCTGTTGGCCGGACCGGTCTCCCGGGAATCGGTCGTCATACAGAAGTTCGCCGCCCTCTGGGTGCCGCTGCTCGGCCTCCATCTGGCCGTCTTCGCCGTCATCGTCGGGGGTGCTGCAATCATCGATGAGTCGATCGATATTGGCTTACTGGTCGCCGCCCACCTGTTCTCCATTCCGTATCTTCTCGTCTGTGCTGGTATCGGATTGGTCCTCTCGGTGGTGCTCTCCCGCCGCGAACACGCCCAGGCCGGGGCGCTCGGAGTCATCTTCCTGCTCTGGTTGCTCGATGGGATCTCAGAATACGACCCCGATCTGGCGTGGTTGAGCGACCTCACCCCGAGTCACTACTACGATCCGGTGGCGATCCTTGTCCACGAGGAGCTCCCGCTGGCAGACGCGGCGATCCTCCTCGGCGCCTTTCTCGCGCTGATCGTCATCGCGATCATCCTGTTCGTCCGGAGGGATCTCTGATGTGGCCCACCATTCTCGAGATCGAGTCACGTCGCCGCGTCCGTGGGACGGTCATCCTCACCGCCGGATTCGCGTTCATCACCGCGTTCTATCTATCCGTATTCCAGGATTTCGCCGGGGATGCAGAGGCCATCGCCGATGCGTTTCCCGAATTCATGTTCGAGTTCTTCGGGATCGAGGCGATCCACACGGTCGAGGGATTCATCGCCGCGGAGGTGTATTCGTTTTTCTGGGTGATCCTGGTTGCCGCCTATCTCGCATACGTTGCAGGGGGGACCGTTGCCGCCGATATCGACACACGTCGGATGGATCTGTTGCTTGCAAATCCAGTTTCCCGCGAGTCGGTGGTGCTTCAGAAGCTGGCAGCCTTTTGGGTACCGCTGGTCGGCTTGAACGTCGCGGTGCCAGCGATCGTCTATATCGGGTCGGTACTCATCGACGAGGCCATGAATCCGGTCGCGGTGATCATGGTCCATCTCCTTTCGATCCCCTATCTGCTCGTGTGTGTCGGGATCGGCCTGGTCTGTTCGGTGCTCCTCAATCACGCCCGCTCGGCACGTGCAATCGCCTTCGGGTCCGTCTTTCTGCTCTGGCTTGTCGATGGCGTCTCACGGTTGGATCCGGACCTCGAGTGGGTCGGGATAGTCACGCCCAGCCGCTACTACGACCCGACGGCCATCCTTGTCCGTGAGGAGTACGCGTTCGTCGATGCGCTCGTCCTTCTCGTCGTTTCCATCGTCCTCGTCTCGGTCGCACTCGTCGCGTTCGTCCGACGGGATATCTGACGAACACCAGGAGCTGGCCAGTACACCCGATGTCGTTAGCCACTCCGGGTCGCCAAGACGGCATCGACGGCGGCAACGTTCGGAGCCACGTCGTGGACGCGGATCACATCGGCGCCGGCTGCGACGGCGATTGCCGTCCCCGCCACCGTGGGTGCAAACCGTTCGTCAGGCCCCCGGCCGATGTGCTCGAACATCGACTTGTGCGAGTGGCCGACGAGAACCGCACAACCGAGCCCGTGCAGTTCGCCCGCCCGGCCAAGCAGTGTGAAGCTCTCGGCCGCGGTTTTGCCGAACCCGAGGCCGGGGTCGACGAGGATATCACCGCGGTCGATGCCTGCCTGCTCGGCCAATCGCACACGCTCGGTGAGCTCATCGATCACGTCTCCCACCACATCGTCGTAGACGACGCGTCGATCGGGAACCACCGGCGTGTCGATGCTATGCATCAACACGACTGGGACATCCGCGCCAGCGACGACGTGTCGCATGTCCGGATCGTGAAGCCCGGAGACGTCATTGACCATGTCTGCTCCGGCGTCGATGGCGTCAGCCGCGACCGATGCCCGACGTGTGTCGATCGAGACCATCACGTCCATGTCCGCGATCGCCTCGATGACGGGGAGGACGCGGTCGCGCTCGGTCGCGACATCCACGGGGGCTGCGCCCGGGCGGGTACTCTCGCCGCCGACATCGACGATTGACGCGCCGGCCGCAACCATCTCCTCGGCCCGCTCGATCGCAGCGGCGGGTACGTCATACTCGCCCCCGTCGTGGAAGCTATCCGGCGTGACGTTGAGGACGCCCATGACCACGGTCCGGTCGGCCCAGGGATGGCCGGGGTCGACCGTTGGCCGTGCGTCGATCCGGGCAAGCGAAGCCGCGAGCGGCCCGACCCGGTCGTCCGTTGCGAGGTCCCCGAGTGCCCGCTCGAACTCGGCGTTGGTACCGCTGCAGAGGAGATCGACCGGCTCCTCGACCGCCGCATCGATCCCGGAACGCGCGACACGACCGCCAGCGTCCCGGAACGCAGCCTCGAGCGGTAGAGCCTGGTCCTGGCCCGTTCTGGTCGCGACGACGTGGTGTTCGAGCTCCCGGGTCATCGCGTCTGTTGTGACGTCGGCGGCCCGGACCGCGGCCCGGGCATCCGCCGGCGTGCGGATCCGTTTGGGGACCAGTGGTCGCACCCAGCGGCGGCGGGCCGCCGCAACCGTATACAGCGAACCGGTCACCACTACACAATCGTCCGGTCCTGCAGCCGCGAGCGCACGGGCGACCGCCGCCTCCACACCGGGAATGACGTCGACCTCCCCAACGCCAGCCGACGCGAGGACCCCACCGATAGCGACGGGATCGGCGGCCCGCTCGGGTGTCGGTTTGGTCGCATACGCAACGTCCGGTGTCGGCAACGCGGCAGCCATGGCAGCGTGGTCCTTATCGTCCATGGCACCGACCACGACGAGTAGCCGATCGTACGCAAACTCCGCAAGCACGTCAGCGAGGCGAGCACACGCCGGCGGGTTGTGCGCGCCGTCGAGGAGCACGAGCGGTGCCCGATCCATGACCTCACACCGACCAGGCCAGTAGGCCCGCCCCAAGCCGGTAGCGATCGTGTCCGGGGCAACCGATGCGACGCGAGTGGCGAGCACGGCTGCAATGCCCGCGTTGACGGCCTGGTACTCGCCAACGAGGGGGAGCCGGGCGGTCGTCGACCACGTTGGGGCGCCGATGGTCACACACGATTCGACGCCGTCACGGCCGCCATAGCTGACCGTCACGTCCGCATCAGCATTTCCCACCGTCAGGAGGTTGTCGTGACCGACGGTCTCGGCGATCGTGGCCCAGGCGTCGCCGGTTGCGCCCGTCACCAGCGGACCGTCGGCTGGCGCCACGTGGGCCTTATCGTGTGCGATCGCTTCAATCGTCTCGCCCAGGATGTCGGTGTGGTCGAGGCCGACGTTCGTGACCGCCGCCGCAACGGGGTCGACGACGCTGGTTGCATCGTACTTTCCCCCAATACCGACCTCCAGTACGGCGATGTCGACGTCGCGCTCGGCGAAGTACCAGAGGGCAAGCGCCGTCGTCGCTTCGAAAAACGTGACGGGATCGCCGTCGGCTGCACGATCGGCGAGATACTCCCGGACGGTGTCGACGAACCGAACCACGGTGGCCTTCGGAATCTTCCGACCGTCCACCCGAAAGCGCTCGCGGACGTCATCGAAATGGGGAGAGGTGTACAGGCCAACCGAGAGACCTGCGGTCCGGAGAATCGATTCAGTCATTCGAGCGGTGCTGCCCTTGCCGTTGGTCCCAGCAATCTGGATCGAACGGAACGACTCGTGTGGATCGCCGAGCACCGACAGGAGGTCGCGGGTCGACGAGGTCCCCGGCCGCGGGCGAAACTGCCGTAGCTCGAAGAGCACGGTCGCGGCCTCGTGATACTCCATACGCGGGGTGACCGAGCGGCCCGCTAAAACGTGTCGAAGGGGTTCACTCGTGGCGGAAGGCGCGATTGCCGGTGAAGGCCATCGCCATGTCGTGCGCGTCAGCGGCGTCGATGACTTCTTCGTCGCGGATCGAGCCACCCGGCTGGACGACGGCGGCGACGCCCGCCTCAGCGGCCGACTCGATGCCGTCGGGGAACGGGAAGAACGCATCGCTCGCCATGACTGACCGATCCGGGCCCTTCCCCTCGGCGTGTTCTTCGGCCTTCATCGTCGCGATCCGCACCGCGTCAACCCGGCTGACCTGACCGATGCCCATTCCGACGGTTTCGGTCCCGGTCGCGAGGGCAATTGCGTTCGAGGTCGCGTGTTTGACCACCGACCACGCAAAGCACATCGTCTCCAGTTCCGCGGCCGAGGGCGCCCGTTCGGTCACGACCTCGAGGTCGTCCGGGACGAGCCGCTGATGATCGCGCTGCTGGACCAGCCGACCGCCGACGACCGATCGTTCGGCGACGTCGACCGAGCGATCTGCCGGCCCGATGGGGCGTGGATCACCCGCCGAGACGTCGAGAACGCGCATGTCGGATCGCTCGCCGAGGACATCGAGGGCATCCGCTTCGACACCCGGGGTCACGACGACGTGTTTGACCGAATCCACGATGCGCGCGGCAGTGTCTGGATCACACGGGCGGTTCAGGGCAACGATGCCTCCGAAGGCGCTCATGGGATCGGTCGCGAGCGCGGCGTCGTAGGCCGCGGTGAGCTCGTCGGCGACCGCACAGCCGGCGGGGTTCGCGTGTTTGATGACCGCGGCAGCGGGCCGCTCGAATTCGGTAATGAGATCCAGTGCCCCCGCGGCGTCGACGTAATTGACGTAGGACATGCCCTTTTCGCCGCCGATCTGGGGGGCCGACACCACGTTCGGTTCGTCAACGGTCGCGTCACCGTAGACGGCAGCGTCCTGATGGGGATTCTCGCCGTACCGGAGCGACTCCACGCGATCGGCAGTGGTAAACCGGCGTGCGGGAAAAGCAGCCGATTCGTCTGCGGCGATGGAGACGTCAGTCGGTCGACCACCAGTGGTCTCGATCGACACCGCACCCTCGGCGAACCACCGAACCGCTCGTGGATACGCCCGGAACTCGCCGTCGTACAGGACGCGGTCCTTGAGTGTCTCTTGTGTGTCATTCGCGTAGACCGGGACGGACTCCTGGGTCACGATCGGGCCAGAGTCGATCTCTGCTTCGATGACGTTTCCCTCGTCATCGGTGGCGTCGGTCACCACGTGTACGGTACAGCCGGTGACCGACACACCGGCCGCAAGGGCGTCCCCCCAAGCGTCCATGCCCGGAAACGCCGGCAGCAAGGAAGGATGGACGTTCAACGTCGTCGGCACGGCGTCCAGGAACGTATCCGAGAGGATGCGCATGTACCCATCCAAACAGACGAGATCGTATGCCGTCGGATCGAGTTCGGCGAGAATGCGGCGTTCGTGGTCGAGTCTCGACTCGTCCGGGTCACGCTCGACGGCGACGGTGTCGATGCCGCGCTCGGCCGCAGCGTTTAGAATTGGCGCGTCCGCATGGTTCGACACGATAGTATCGACGGTCGCACCCCCTGGCCGGCGGTCATCTAAGTGTAACAGGTTCCGTCCACGATTGCTCGCGAGCCCGAGCAGCGATGCCATGGCGGAAAAGACCGACGGGGCGGATTAGCCGTTTTGATCCGCCCATCCGACACGGCTTTGCCCGGCCCCCCGGAACGCCGAATTATGTCGGATCCGCTCTGGGCAGTCTCGCCCCTCGACGGCCGCTATGCGCAGCGGACGGCCCCACTCGCCACATATGCGAGCGAGGGTGCGCTCATGCGCGCGCGAACGCACGTCGAGATCGAATACCTGATCGCACTCGCCGACCTGGACGCCGTGGAACTATCACTGACCGAGGACGACCGCGGAGCGCTTCGGGCAGTCTACGAGACCTTCGACACCGAGGACGCAGCACTCGTCAAGCAAATCGAGACCGAGGGCTACGGTCCGTATTCGGCGACCAACCACGACGTGAAGGCGATCGAGTACTTCATTCGGGAGCGGGCGCCAGCGTCGCTTTCGCTCGACCGGTGGATCCACGTTGGACTCACCAGCGAGGACGTCAACAACCTCGCCCATCGGTTGCTACTCGACGGCGCGATGCGGGAGGTCATCCTCCCCGCGCTCGTGGAGCTCCGGGACGTGCTCGCAGCGGAGGCGCACACCCACCGTGCACTCCCGATGCTTGCGCGGACCCACGGACAGCCCGCCACCCCGACCACATACGGCAAGGAACTCGCCGTCTTCGCCGATCGGCTCGACCGGGCGATTGACCGGGTCGAAGCGGCGACGGACGGACTGGCAGGTAAACTCGCCGGTGCCTCCGGGACCTATGCCGCCCACGTGAGCGCATTCCCCGAGATCGATTGGCCGTCGTTCGCGGAGGCGTTCGTGGAGTCGCTCGGCCTCGAGCATCTTCCGCTTGCAACCCAAGTCAACTCGTGTGATGACGTCGCGGCACTCTTTGATGCCCTGGCTCGGGTCAACCACATCCTCATCGACCTCGACCGGGACGTCTGGCTGTACGTGAGCATGGAATACCTCGGGCAGACGGTGACTGCGGGAGAAACCGGTAGCTCGACGATGCCCCATAAAGTCAATCCAATTAACTTTGAAAATAGCGAAGGGAACCTGTCGAAGGCGACTGCCGATCTCCGGTTTTTAGCCGATTACGTGACGACGTCGCGGCTCCAACGGGATCTCTCGGACTCGACGGTAAAACGAAACATTGGCGCGGCCCTCGCCCATTGTTTGCTCGGCTATCACAAGACGCTTGCCGGACTCGAGCAAGTCACTCCGAACGAATCGGCCATGACTCGCGATCTCGACAACCATCCCGAGGTCCTGGGCGAGGCGATCCAGACCGTCCTTCGACGCGAGGGATACGACGACGCCTACGAGCGGATCAAGGACGCGACCCGCGGTCGCGCTGTTACCCTCGAGAACCTCCAGGCCGTCGTAGAGGCGACGGACCTCCCGGCGGATGTAAAAACCAGGCTTCGCGAGCTGACGCCGGGCTCGTACACCGGCGTGGCCGATGCACTCGTCGACGAACTGGACGACGGGTGAACCGTCCGTCACACCAGATCGCGGCATACATTTTTACCCTTCGCGTGCGACTACGGGACCGACATGCGTGACGTGCCCGACATCACCCTCGAGAACGTTGGCGTCGGGCCGTCACCCTACCGCCTTGCCGATCGCACTGGGGTGCCCGAACTGGACTGGTTGGTCGTGCTCTTTCAGCGCGACCGCTACTGCCGGAACTGCCGTCGTCAGGTCCGGGCCATCGCCGACCGGTACGAGGAGTTCACCCACCGAGGGGCCGAGGTGGTGTCGGTGCTGCCGGAACCGACGGCAGTGGCCACGAGGTGGCAGGATGTACACGACTTGCCGTTTCCGCTCCTGGCCGATCCCGGGGGCGAGATCGGAGAACAACTCGGACAACCGGTTCGCTTCGGCCGGTTCGGCGAACGGTTCGACCTGCTCGGCCGGATGCCACTCGCACTGCTTTTTGATGTTCGATTCGATCAGGCAGTGATCGCATACTCCCACGAGGGCCGCCAGCCGTCCGATCGGCCCGACGTGGACGAATTACTTCGGGAAATCGACGTGCTCGCAGCCCGCTGATTAACCTCCACCACCCGACTGACGCCGTGGGCGTTCGCCGTACTACTGACGAGACTCGAGGCGGGTCACGTCGGCGAGGGTCTCGCGCCGACGTGCGATCGCGGTCGTCTCGCCATCGAAGGCGATCTCGGCCGGACGCGGTTGCGAGTGAAACTGGCTTGCGAGATCGTAGCCATAGGCACCCGCGTTGCCGATCGCAAGCACATCACCACGCTCGGGGCGAGCGATCGGCCGGTCCGTACAAAAGACGTCCGCGCTCGTACAACACGGGCCCCCGACCGAGACCGGGCTCGGCGCGCGATCCGGGGCGGACACGTTTCGGATCGGGTGGTAAGCGTCAAACATTGCCGGTCGGACGAGCGTCGCCAGTGAGGCATCGATACCGACCACGGTCGCTGCAGGCGTGGGTTTGATCGTGTTGACCCGACTCAGGATACAGGCCGCGTCGGCGACCACGTAGCGGCCTGGTTCAAGGACGAGTTCTGCCTCGAGCGGATCGACGGCCGACCGGATCTCGTCCGCGACGCGATCGAGATCGAGCGGTGGGTCGTCCTCGTGGTACGGCACACCGAACCCGCCCCCAATGTCGACGAACTCGAGTTCGCCAACGGTCCGCGCCAGCTCGGCCACTCGGGCGAGTGCCCGACAGTGCTCGGCGAGCTGGTCGGCGAGCACCCCACTGCCGACGTGGGCGTGGATGCCGACAAGGTCGAAGCGGGCACGGACATCCTCGGCAACAGTTGGAACCGCTGCGGCGGGGATCCCGAACTTGGCGTCCTTACCGGTGGCGACCTTCTCGTGGTGGCCGGTGCCGATGCCAGGGTTGACCCGGATGGCGACTCGCCCGGTGTATCCCCGTTCCGCCAGCCGATCGAACGTATCCCGTGCCCCGGCGGTGACGGTAAAGCCAGGGTGATCAGCGGCGAGTTCCACGGCGAAGTCGAGGTCTGGCGCAGGTGGGTTCACGGCGGTGTACTGGAGGGTGTCGGGATCCGCACCGGCCTGGATCGCCCGCAGGAGTTCCCCGCGGGCGGCACCCTCGATCGTGCCACCGGCCGCCAGCACCGCCCGCAATACGGCCCGGCCGGTATTGGCCTTCGCGGCGTACATGACCCGCGCGTCGGGAAACGCGGCGTCGATCCGGCGATAGTTCGCTCGGACGCGATCGAGATCGATTACGTACGTCGGCGTGCCGTACGCGGCGGCCGTCTCGAGGAGGCGGTCGTGGTCCCAGTCGGCCAGTCGTTTGACGGGGAGATCGGTCATGGATCGTCCCGCAACGCGTCCTCGCGAGCGACACCCTCGAGGGTCGATTCGTCCAAGTCGGTGGCGACGACGGCCGGCTTGTACGCACCCTCGCCCTCGAAAAGCGGGTGATCAGCCACCGAAGAGGCGACGAACCGGGTGAACGCTCGGCGACCGGGCGGCAGGTGACCGTAGACGATTTCCGCTGTGACGAGGTCATAGACCGGAATGCGTGGGGTAAGCAACGTGTTCTCCCCGACGACGGCACCCGCGCCGACCCGGAAGCCGGACGTGATGCGACAACCGGCGCCGATCGAGGCACCGTCCTCGATGACGACGGGGGCGTCCTCGACCGGTTCGAGCACGCCGCCGACCA
>SKNY01000055.1 GCA_007123105.1 Salinarchaeum sp.
GAGATCGGGTACGACGGGACGATTGAGCCGGACCTACCAACGCACGTCGCAGCCACATTCGAAGACGTGTGCCAAGAAGCCGTCTGGGAAGGGATTCGACGCGGCACGTTCGACCCGTACTCGAAGGTCGGCCGCTGGTGGTACGGAGAAGAAGAGATCGACATCGTCGGGCTGGCACCGAACGACGACCAGGTCCTCCTCGCCGAATGTAAGTGGACAACAGATCCAGTTGGGGAAGACCTCGTCGATAGCCTACGAGCGAAGGCCGACCACGTCCGCTGGGGAACGGCTGACCGAGAAGAGCGGTTCGCGCTGTTCTCAAAAAATGGGTTCGTCGACGGACTCGAAGAACACCTCGACGACTCCTGGTCCTTATTCAGCGTAACGGGCATCGACGATCTCCTCACACCAGATTGAGTGCTCCGGTCTCCGGGTCATAGAGAAGGTCGGGGTGAGTCGTTTTGGTTTAGTGTCGATTTCCAGATTCCGCACATTCTCGGCGATGGAGTGGCCCTTCCTTGTCACCCAAAACGGGGATATTTTATTCGTGATGTGAACCAGACATAGTAGACTAGCGGGTGAGATGTCCTACAATAGGAGCCGGTAGGACATTAGCAGCCGGTCTTACGAGGGGTGTCAGTTTTCAGATACCGATTGAGAAAATCTACAACTTGGGTGAGTTCCTCGGCGTTCTGTTGAATATCGACGGAAATGTGTCCAACATCAGGTAATTCACTGTATTCGAAATCGAGGTGTTCCACAAAATCTGCGTCCAACAGAGCTGTGCGTAACGCCCGTGCTTGGGCAATTGGCACCCGGCTATCATTGACTCCGTGGTGGATACGAAGGGGATCCTCGAGTCCATCCACGTTGTCAATCGGGTTTTGTTTTCGCCAGACGGCTTCGTCCTCGTCAGGATCGCCCATCGGATCATGCATCCAGGCGGTTTGATCATCGCGTTCGTACTGAAGAAATATGTTTGTGGGACCACACCGAGCGATTCCAGCCTTCCAGACATCGCGGGTGAACAGTTGCATGAACACTTGGCGGGCGCCACTGGAGTGGCCGAACACCGCCACTCGATCGTCTTCTACCCAGTCACGGTCACATAACCACTCGCCCACTGCAGCAACGTCGGCATGCTCGTCATCGGTAAATGGGGCGCCGGGGATCGCCGGTCGCACGACTGCATACCCCCGATGTACGAGATACTGGTCCCAACGGGGAAATGCATCATACGGTTCATTCCCAAAATAGGTGATTGCAACCGCTGGCGACGGGCCACGCTCGGGTCGCCGAACGAGGACCGTCGCTAGCTCGTCGGTCGACGCAGGAGTGTATGTGTACTCTTCAGCAGCTACGTTATCGGCCGGTGTGACGGGACCATAGGCCGTTTTGAGAAGATCTCGTCGGGTGACTTCGGGCCAATCCACGACCACTAACCGCGGTGCGTCGGCTTCGTGCTGCCCAGTGACCGCGGCAATCCGTCCTGCTTGCACGTCTGCTCCGACCAGAGTTCCGGTGCCCATGTCGACTTCCTCTTCGGATCCTACGACCGTCAGCTCGCCGTCCAATATTTCGATGACAGTCTTATCGTCCGGCATCATCCCAATAGGAGAATCCTCGTCGCTTTCTGGGGGTGAGGCTGGAGTTACCATTGGTGATTTTCCAATCCATTCGACCGTACTATCCCGTGGATCAAGCACGCCATACCGATTCTTTGGCTGGTGCTCGTAGACGAATGCTCTGTCACCACTCGACAGCCACCCAACCGGAAAGACCGTCCCATTCGCGTCGATCGGGTCAATCGGGTGTGGATCGTCGTTATTGATCGACATCCAGTATCCCGTATAATATCCGTCGCCTCCGTCCGGGATCGCAGAAAAGAGGATGAACTCGCCATCTGAGCTCACGTCGACATTGACGACATAGGCGTACTCTGCGTCAACAAGTTCCGATCTGCTTCCATCCTCTGGATGAATGCTGTCGATGCCACGAAAATCGTTTCCAGCGATCAACACCTTTCCAGCAGGCGTCGTCGCAAGAGGAGATTGGTGGATACCCACATCGCAAAGGTGGGTCCATTTCCCGTCAAGGGTCACCGCAGCGATGTTGGCATCTCCATGGTTATCATGGGGCGTAGAATACAGGTACAACACTCGGCTTTCGGGCCCCCAACAGTAATCTGAATAATGGGCCTGTCCACGGAGATCACGGTCGGTGAGCTGGACGTGTGATCCGGGCGTGTCACACCTCGCGATATAGAGTTCTCGCCGCCCCGTCTCGTTCCAGAGAAACGCGACACGGTTTCCGTCGGGCGAGAGTTCGGGACCGAGCAATTCGGGGAGGTCCAGATACGCCCGAGCCGCCAATTGCCTTTGCACTTCCTCGAATATTATACTCATGATATTATAGGCTATGGAGGATTACGGACTAAATTGCAGGTCGGTCAACGGAGGGTCGAGAGGCAGGAGGGTCTCAGAGGGCTCGCAAGTTGTCTCGGTCTACTCCTGGCGTTTCGTCGGAGGCTCCTCAGACCTCTGCCCATCCCCGTCGAGCACCCCCACTTCCTCAATGAGGTACCTGGCACGATGAAGCGATACATGATCGAGGTGACAGAGAACCGCAAGTAAATATTCCGCAAGTTCGGGATCGTCCGGCAAATCGGCCGGAACGTCCATCGAGGCAAGCCCCGCAGCTGATTTCGATGCGACTTGCTCGATTTCGAGTCTGGCATCGAACAGCTCGAAGCGGTTTCGCTCTCGATACGCGTCGACGAACAACGCATTTGATACCGCCTTTTCGAAATGGTAGGCCGCCAGTTCTGGGCTCTCCCGGTGCATGATGCGATGGAAGAACGCAAACATTGAGGCAATCCCCTGCATCAGCTCATCGTCGGTCCCTATCGCGCGATTAGGTGATGATCGGCGACAGTCGCGGGCCAACTCCTCATACGACCCAAAATCGCACCCCTCGAAGAGTACTGCGAGGTCCCGATCCGGTATTTCGGTTAACAATCGAAAATCGAGTATCGCGTTTCGAAACCGCTCGCGCAGCTGGTATCGACATTGTCGTTCGGCGTTTTCCGGATCAGTCGCATCGTCGAACGTACGATCGCCGAACAGATACTCTCGTTCGGATTGAGTGAAAATCCCTCTAGGGCGGTCAAGGTGGGACTCCTTCCACGCCGCGTGCGGTTCACTCATAACACGTGCCAACAATCTGAAGCCATCATAACGATTCCTGCGTGTGCCATGCTCACTTAGGCGTGCGATTTGAAAATGGATGTACCTTCCATCGAGTCGCCACCCGAACTTGGATCTCCCGGGCGAGGATTCCCATCAGAAGGACAAGCCCGCCGGCAACCCAGATGCCGGCAGTCAGCCACACCACGTCGGGAAGACCTTCGGCGAGCCCTCCGAGGAATAACCAGAAGAAGATGGGAAATCCGGAGATAAAAAGGGTGCCTCCGAGGGCAATACAAGCACCGGCGAACATAAAGAGTACGAACACAATCGTTATCTGGTTTGTTTTTCGGGCATGTGAGAACGTTCCGCCAGTGAAGAGACCGTAGATGGAACAGAACACAGGCACTGAAAGAATAGCGGCAAGGACTGGTGCCACAGGAACCAGCCATCGACCGTGCCTAGTTAAAGGGACCTCGATACCCGGGTATCCAACGGTCGGATCCGGAATGACAACTGTGGGAGCTCCAACATAAGCGGCGAGGAGATCTGAACTCCAGTACACGAATAGTGGCCAGAGAATCACGAGTACGGGGCCGAGGATCGGCTTCGGGAGGCTGAATCCGCGAACGCGGCTACCGTCCACGCTGGGGTCACCCACACCGATCCACCCCGGTTGCGATTGCCTTGTCGTCGGA
>SKNY01000088.1 GCA_007123105.1 Salinarchaeum sp.
AGCCATCGACACAGGGAGACAGACAGATGACCTGGGTGTCTCCCTTGAGCCGATGATACAGCCGTTCGATTCGACGTTCGAGCAACTCCTCGCGGCGCTCGTCGAGCAGTGCCGCCCACGGATTCTGCTCGGGCGGTTCGCGGGAGAGTTCCGGATGAGACGCCAGCAGGTGGCGTCCTTTCACAAAATGTTCGTTCCCGGTCCCGGGCTCGAACCAGACGTCATCGGTTCCAAAGATCGCGATGCCGACACGATCAGATTGGGTCAAGAGTGAGGCGAAGATTTGGGCTGCGGCGGTCACACACCGATCGACGGCGTGGGTCCCCTCGGGACGATGCGAACAGTACGACGGCTCGCGCGCATCAATTAGCACCACCACGGTGACCGCGCGCTCCTCGGTGAACTGGATGGTGCTCAACTCGCCCGTCTTTGCAAAGCGGCGCCAGTCGATCCGTTTGATCGGATCTCCGGACCGATACTCGCGCGTTCCGAAGAATTCGGTCCCGCTGCCGCCAGTGTCAGCGCGCTTGAGTCCGACGTGCGGACTTGCGAGCTGACGGGTGGGAACGGCCCGCGTTTCGAGATCCGGGTTCGATTGCTGGTAGGAATCCGGGAGATCGATCGTGCCCGTCCGTTCCCGCGAGCCGCTTCGGTTGCCAATGATGACCCGAACCGGGTTCCATTCGTGTTCACCGCGAATGATTTCGACGGCGTAGCCGATTTCGACGGTCTCATTCCGGCGGAGTGCGGTGCCAAGCCGAGGCGTTCCTGACACGACGTGAACGGTCTCGGGTACGCCATCAACTAGTTGGAGCGCATGGAGAGGTCTGGTTCCCGTGTTCGTGACCGTCAATGTCACGTGGAGGTGTCCATCCGCTATCCTCGGCTCGAGTTCCCGTTCGACTGAGAGTGACGTGATTGGCGGCGGATCGCCATCCAACTGGGCGTAGCCAGCGTAGCCGATGCCGACGGCCGCACAGAGGACGAGGCCCGGCACATCAGCCAGTAACCCTGCCCCCGCGAGCGCGAAGGTCACGGCGGTGATGCCGTACCAGTAATGTGTCGGCTGTACCTGGCTCATTCGGACTCCCCCCGGATGGCACGGAGTTCGTCCGTCGTTCTGCGAGCGATCTGGACGAGCCGGGAGGCCGATTGGACGCGCAGGCGGATGCGACCGGCGAGCGTCCGATCGGGGACGCCCTCGCTGAGGAATGCAGCAACCAGGGGATCGTCGGTCCACGTCCCCTCTTCTACGGCACTTCGGGCGGCATCCTCACCGTACCCACCGTCCTCCTTCAGCGTCTGGACGGTGACTGCTCGCAGGATTTCTCGCACGCGGTCCTCATTAGCCGGGTCGGTAAGCAGGTAATCGAACCCATCGCCGGGAACAGGTATTTGCGGTCCCTGTTCTACGTGGGGCAATTGGGCCATCGTCGGCGGTCGCCGGTAGATGCGTCCCTCTACCAGTTGATAGCTCACGAAGAGCGCACCTGCCGCGACCAGCAGCATCGTCGCATACCGGATGCCGAACGGGGGATTCCCGCGTTCGAACGCCAGCGCGACGAGTGCCGCACCCGTGGCGAGGAGCCCGATCGCAACGCGCCCGACGCTCATTCGTCCGCCTCCGTCGCGTAGGTCGATTCGATGGCGCGCAATACGTCGACGGCACGATCCTCGTAGCTTTTTGGTGACCGGTTTCCGTACCGGACCAGCTCGAAAAGGGTGGTCAGTTCCTCGACGTGCTCGGGATTCATTCCGGCTTCGACGGCCGCCGTCGCGAATTCGCGGGGCGTACAGGTCTCGGGATCGTCGACGTTGACTAGCCGAATCATGCCCGCCCAGGCGGCGTACACCTCGTTGTCGGCCCGCCCGTGCGATTCGATCCGTCGGGCGGCTTCTCCGGCTCTCGCTCCGATGCGAGCCAGTTCGGGTCGATCGTGCTCGGGCTCGGTCGGGACGGGTTCGACTCCAACATGCGTGAAGAGATCGAGCTGCCACAGATTCCAGCCGAGACTGAACGCCCAGAGGATGCCGGCGACGACCACCCCCGCGATCAGCACCGTCGATCCCGGCACGGGCAGTCCTGGTACACCGGGGATCGCAATCCCCGGTACCGACACCGTCACGGGCGGGCAGAGGCCCAGCCAACCCACGAGCACCGGGAGCGCGAGGACGATCGGCATCGCCACCCGAACGCCCCGTCGTCTGGCAAGCAGTCCCAGGACACCGAGGACCAGGATTGCACCGACGAGGACTGCCGGTTCAGTCGCCCATGATGGACAGGCCAGCTGTTCGACGGGGTACATCTGTTGTTCGTCGGCCTCGCCCGTCGGTTCGGCGGGATCGAGCGGAAGCCCGGCAGCCACGATGGCGACGAGGATCACGGCACCGACCGTGACCCCGGCGATCAGCGCCTGTCGGGGTTGTGGAGCATCAACCACACAGATCGACTGATGGTTGCGTGGGCGCCATTAATGGTTCGTCGGTTCTTGACATCCTCTCCCTCGCTGACGTCGGGAGCTTCTGTAGCTTTCCTGCCATTGGCATCCGTCGGTTTTTGGTGCCCGAGTGGATGAATTCGGGCATGCAGTTCTGTCCGGAGTGTGGATCGATGATGGTTGCCGACGGCGAGGGAATGACCTGTACGAACAATGACTGCACGGCGACGACAGAACGGGATGAGGAGCTGGCGGCGACGTTCATTTCGACCGAAGAGCAGGCCGACGCCGAGGTGATCGAAACGGAGGCCGGTGCCGCCGAGGAGGGCATGCCGACAGCATCGGTCAACTGCGAACGCTGTGGCAACGCCCGTGCGTGGTACCGGATCAAGCAGACGGCCTCGGCAGACGAACCGCCTACCCGCTTTTTCAAGTGCACCGACTGTGGCTACCGATGGCGCGACTACGGCTAGTCCCCGCCATCGTGGATGGAAACGAGACCGTTTTCCGGGACGGGACCAAGAGACCGGTGTGAGTCCGCGGCGCGTCGAAGTTCATCCTGGGAAGGAAGCCATCGTCCGGTTCGATCCGGACACCACCTTCGAGTGTGTCGATTCCTGTTCGTGGTGCTGTGAACACGGGGTGTTGTTGTACGAACCGGACGTCCATGCGCTCGCGGACCGAGCTTCTCTGGCCGAGAGCACGACGATGGTCCGCGGCCACACCTTCGTCGCCAGAACACCGAAAGATCGCGACGAGCACGTCGCCCCGGACGGCCACGCCTGCTATTACCTCGACGATGACGGCCGATGTACCCTCCACGCCGACCACGACTGGAAGCCGACCCGCTGTTCGGTGTTTCCCCTCGAAGTGAGTCATAATGATGGGGAACTGGTGATCGACGTTCGCGACGACGCCCACACCAACTGCGAGGGGTTGGGCGTGAGCGACCGACGGCTCGTCGATCATCTTGATGCGTTTCTCCCACCGGCACTTTGGGAGCTTGACGATCCGTCAACCAGGATCGAACTTTAGGTCGCGAGTGCGTATCCGGCGTCTTCGATGGCTGCCGCAATTATCTCGTCTGCAACGGATTCGGTGGTCTCGAATTCAACGATACCCCGTTCGTGATCGGCCGAGACGGCGCCGACACCGGTCACGGCTTCGAGGGATGCCACCAGGTGTTCTTCACAGCCGGAACACGCCATGCCAGAAACTGAGAGTCGCGTGGTCGCCATACCGTGGGTTTCGTGGCTCCGGCAAAAACGATTGTGGCCGCGGATCAACCGAGGAGGTATTTGCTGGCCGGGAACCGCTCGACCAGCGGTTGATCGCCGAGTGTGACGCGCTCGAGGATTGCGTCGAGTCCGAGGATTCGACCAGCTCCTAAGGCACCCAGGGCCAAGAAGACGACCAGGTAGATGAGCGTGGGGTCGAACGCGGCGAGCCAGGCGCCCTCCCAGCCGCCGAGGTAGAACGCCGTCATCTGGAGTGCGCCTCCGAGGGCGGCGAGCCGGACGAACGCACCCACGAGCAGCGCAATCCCGATCATGAGCTGGGTGGCCGGGATCACGACGTTGATGAGCTCAATGAGGCCGGGATTTGCAGCCATCGCGGCGTAGACACCGGCCACCGGGCTTGCTGCGTTAACGTTCCCGAGAAACCCGGCGGCATCGAAGGCCGATCCACCGGGGACGATCGCCAGTTTCCCGAGCCCTGCAACGAGCATCATCCCGCCCATAACGAGCCGAAGCGCGAGCACGAACCAGGCGCTCGACGGATGGATCTTCTCATCCAATGTGATGGAGCGGGTATCGATTCCGGACCGGTTTGCTGCAGTGGTTGCCATAGTCGTTCTCCTACACGTGACCGTTAGACGAGGACATCCTCAACCACGCCGTCGATTCTCCACTTTCGAGAACTGGCGTCCGCCGATCACCCTTCGAGTAATGACTGAGCCAACAGGGGAACAAACGTGCCGACGTCTGTCACCATCCCGATTGCCTGGGCACTTCCTCGATCGAGAAGCTGGGTGACGGTTGCCTGGTTAATGTCGACGCAGATGACCTTTGTTGTCGAGGGCAAACAATTTCCCACGGCGACTGAATGTAGCAAGGTTGCCAGCATGATGACCACGTCCGCTTCACGAGCCTGCTCGCGGATGGCGTTCTGGGCAGCGATTGCGTCGGTAATCGTATCGGGCAAGGGACCGTCGTCACGGATGGATCCCGCAATCACATACGGAATATCGTTGGTCACACACTCGTACATGACCCCACCCTCGACGATTCCATCTTCGACGGCACTCGGAATTCCACCGGCGCGGATGATTTCGCTGATGGCGTAGATATGGTGTTTGTGTCCGTGTCTGGGATGTTCGAGCGTGTCGGTGTTGACCCCGAGGGACGTCCCATAGAGGTCACGTTCGATGTCGTGGACGGCAAACCCATTCCCGACACTTAACGATGAGACGTACCCGTTGCGCACCAGGCGGGTGAGATCGGGACGTGCACCCGCGTGTATGAGTGCCGGCCCGCACACGAACATGACGGTCCCGCCGTCTACCCGGGTTTCTGCAATCGCGTTCGCGATCCGATTGATCATCGCCATCGACGGTCGTTCGCTGCTCACACCACCTCGCATGAAGCCAAACGGGCCGCTGGGGTCGCGGGGCCGTGCTGGGGGATTCACGCGGATGCCTGCTTCGCCGGTGACGACGAGCTCGCCAGCTCGGATCGATGAGAGGGGAACCGTCGTTGCGGTTTGTTCTGCGGTGTCAACTGTGATTGCACAATCCATCTCGGGGTTGTCGACGGTTATCCAGTTGCCGTCCACCCGGACGTCGGTTGGGTGGTTCGTTGTCGAGTAGAACCCGCGCGGAACGACCCGTTGGTCGGGTGCGGGTTCGAGATTCGCGTCCTCAGCGTCGGCCAGCGTGGCACCAAGTTGGTGGAGTTCTTGCAGGATTGGACGAAGCGCCTCCATCGAATCCGCACTGACCGTCAGTCGGGCGTAGGATTCTTCGTCGCGATAGCGGCCAATGTCGAACGCTTCGACCTCGAACGACCCGCCCATATCCATGACGAGTCCGAAACACTGGCCCATCATGCCCGAGTCAATGATGTGTCCCTCGAGTTCGACCGTCTGTGCTTCCGTCATGACTCGACAATGACAGCGAGGGGTTTAGCCGTTTGGCGGACTCGGCTTACCCGAACGTATCGAACAGGATCCAGGCGAGAAACGCACCGTAGCACGCGAACAACGATAGCGCTTCGAGCCGGCTGAGCTCGAAGGACGTGCGAAGTTCGGCGAATAATACGATGGTCGCCACGACCAGCACGCCCATCAGCGGGGCCGTGGCAGCAAAGTCGACGACCGCACCCCCGGCTACCAGGACGCCAGCGGGCACGGCCACCAGTAGATCGAACACGTTGCTGCCGAACACCGTTGCGATGCTGGTCACCGATCGGTCGCCCCGGGCAGCCCTGACCGCAACGAAGGTGTCCGGGAGGCTGGTCGCTGCGGCGATGATGGTCAACCCCCAAATGAACGAGGGCGTCCCCAGCAGGTCTCCCATCCCGATCGCCGCCCGTAACAGGGCCTCCACACCAAGCAAGATGAGCACGAACCCGCCACCGAACCGGACCCATTCTCGAAGTGGCGCGATACCGGTGCGGCTCCGGCGCGAGACGTGTTCGATCGTATCCTGGTATTGGATAAACCCGTACAAGATGTACAATCCGAGGGGAAGGAGTGCCAGCAAGGGGGTGATTTCGCCGCCTAGGGCGTGTTCGTCCGTCGGCTCGTAGATGACCGCAAACGAGAGCGTGAGTAGGAACACGGCGATCGCGATGAGGTAGAACTGTGCTTCTTTGTAGACGACGCGCTGATTCGCCGCGAGCGGTCCGGTGCTCGCGAGCGTCGCCACCGCTGGAATAATCAGTACGTTGAAAATTGCGGACCCGACGATGACCGCGAGCCCGAGCTCGAAATCACCATGGAGGAGCGGTGCAAGCACGGCCGTCACGAGCTCTGGCATCGACGAACCGACCCCGGCGAGCACGGCCCCCTGGACGATCGCGGGGACGCCGTAGTACGCAGCCAGCCGGTCTGCTGCGTCCTCTAGCTGGTCTGCGCCGATCCAGACGACGGCAGTACCGACCACCGCAAGCGCGACGATCGTCGTCAGCGCTACCATATGCCTCGACGTTCAGGCAGGACTCGAATAACCGTATCGTCACTCCCACAACGGATACAACTGATCACGTGGTGCCACTTCGATCCGCTCGTCGCCCATCGTTACCACGGGGTCGCCCTCGACGACGGTGCCGATTTGCGTTGCCGTCACGCCGGTTGCAGAGAGCGCCTCGAGTGCGGCATCACGATTGTCCGGCCGGACCGTCACGAGGAGCGCACCGGAACCGAACACGCGGTACGGGTCAACGTTCATGGCGGCACAGATCGCCGCCGTATCGGTCGCGACGGGAATAGCATCCAGGTTCACATCGATCCCACACTCGGACGCGCCGGCCACCTCAACGAGTCCGGCGAGCACTCCACCCTCGGTCGGGTCGTGCATACCAGTGGCGAGCGACCGGACCGCCAGCGCGGACTCCACGATGCTAACCGAGGCGGTCCGTTCGGCTCCCCGGTCGATGATTGCCGGTTCGACGCCACGGTCGATCAGTTCGTCCCGGAAGTCCGTCGCGAGGATACCGGTTCCCTCGATGCCTGCCGTGCCGGCAAGGACAACCACGTCTCCCGGCGTTGCGCCACCGGTTCGCACCGGTCGATCTGTCACGCCGAACGCGGTCAGAACGGCCAACGGTCGATCCAACGTTGGCGCATATTCGGTGTGCCCCCCGACGATGGCCACCTCGAGGGCACGGGCGGTCTCGTCAAGCTGGCCGACGAGCAGTTCCAGTGTTTCGGGGTCATCTTCGGGCAAGAACAGGGCTGTCGTCACCCAACGTGGTCTGGCGCCGCCCGTTGCCACGTCATTGCACGCGACGTGTACTGCCAGTCGCCCGAGATCCTCGGCCGCCAGTGACAGCGGATCCGTTGAGACGACGAGGTTCGTCCCTGCGAGTTCGATGATCGCAGCGTCCTCGCCCAGTGCCGGGCCGAGCCGGACCGCGTCATCCTCGATCCCCGTTCGCTCGAGAACTCGGTCGAGTCGGTCGGGCGAGAGTTTCCCGATCATGGCCGGCGATTGGTTGGGACATCCAAACCGCTTTCGGCCGGTCGTATGCGCATGTGCTCGGCTACCACGACCCTCGCATCCTTTATACAATGGGACGAACTGTCCAGTACTATGAGCGAAGAAGTCGATCGCAAACCGTTGCGAATGCCGAAAGAGGGTGAGCTGTTCGCCGTCGTAACGAGCCACCTCGGTGGTAACCACGTCCAGCTCCGCTGTGCGGACGGCGTTGAACGACTAGGACGGATTCCTGGACGTATGCGATTTCGCACCTGGATCGAAGAGGACGATGTCGTACTTGCCGAGCCATGGGACTGGCAGGACGAGAAAGCCACCATCGAATGGCGCTACACCGGGCAAGACGCAGAGCAGCTCCGCCGCGAAGGCCACATCAACTGACTGCGATTTCTCCACTGTTTCAGCGTCCCTAGCCACTGCTATTCGCAAGGTAACAAAGAATAACACCGCTCTTGACGAGCCATGGCCGGTCGATCGGTCGATGTCACCGCGCTCGCCGCTGATGTGACCCTGCGACCGATTGGGCCCGAAGCCGAGGCACTGTTTCCGGCTGACGCCATGGCCCGACCGGGGCACCGGGATGGGCTGGTCGCCCGACGCGACGGAACGATCGTCGGCGGGGTGCTCACCACATCCCGCGAGATTGCCGTCGACGGCCAGCGTCGACCCGTCATACAGATCCTAGCGGTTCGGACGACCGCCGCATCGCTCGGCCCACCGCTACTTGAGGCCGCATGTCGGCACTGTGCCCCGGAGGACGCGATTGCCGCCATCGATGAAACGGGTACAGCAACGGCGTGGCAATCGCTCGGCCCACAGAAGACGGTGTTACGCGTGCATCGACCGGCAGCAGCCTTCGATCTGGCTGGTGGCGCCGTCCTGGACCGATGCGTTCGCATCGGCGTTGGCCTTGCCGACCGCGCGAGGTCCCTGGCAAACGACGTGCGGCGGTCCCTCGACGTGACGCCTGTCGACGTCGTCTCCTTAAATGGCGTGCCGGCAGATCTGCTGTCGCAACTGCATGCAACAAACCAGACCAGGGGCGTGCGCTTTGCTCGGGATCAGGAGACGTTCGAGCAACTGGCAGCCGAGGACTCGCGTCGCTATCGGACCTACGTTGGCTACCGACATGGGAGTCCAGTGGGCGCGGCCCTCGTCGAACTGACCGATGCCGTCATCCTCGCGGACATCGCCCCCAGCGAGTTCGGCCGGACAAAGCCGACCGTATTGGACGCGATTCTTCGGGCCGTACTCACCGAACAGCAGGATGTCCCGCTCGTTCGGTCGACCGCAGCCGTTCTCGGACGATCCCACCAACTGCGGTGGGGATTTGCAGACGACGACCGCATTCCGTTACGATGGTGGTGGTCCTCGCCTACCCGCTCCATTCGGTCGCTCGACCCGTCGCGAGGGCTCCACATCGGTCGCTATGCCCTGGATGATCCCGATGATTGGTACATTACTCCACTTGATGTCGGATAACTCGGCCAACCGCCGCAGCCCCGATGATTCCCAGCACTGCGAGCAAGGGGCCGAAGCCTGACAACTCGTCGTCTTCGAGTCGGACCGTATTGTTCTGGTCACCAGTCAGGCCTTCAAACGATAGTTCGCTTGCCAGCTCGTTGGTCGTGAGCGGCTGCATGTGTGGCGTCACGTTGTCGAGCGATGAGACTGATGGACCGGAAACCACCCAGAGACGATCCCCGTCCGGATATATCGTTACGGCCCCATCGAACTCGGGATGATCCTCGAAGGACCAGGTGAACGGTTTCCCGGCCACCCGGTCACCACCACGGTGCTCGGCGAGCCAGATGTAGGCGTTCCGAAACTGTGATTGGTTATACTCATCATTCCACGCCGTTTTCCAGACCGTGGCCGTCTCCGAATCGTTTTCATAGACGTATAGCCGATCTCCCTCCCAGCCGTCGACCACGGGTTGGTCATAGCGATACGGGTTGTCGGGATCGCCCTGGATGAATGCTTCTGCACTGATCGGCGCCCCGGTAATCGGTCGGGGATGGGTCTCGAGTACCGGATCAATCAACATCCCGACGATGCCAGCCGGCCCGATGACATTGTGATCCACACTCCGGTTCGTTTCGATGAGTTCCCACGAGGTGTTCACCGGGTGTGTAACCGTTAGATTCTCGGGATCAACCGTTACCTCGGTACCGGGATTGATGGTCTCAGCAGCTGATCGCGGCGGTCGGTCGTACAGGGCGTTCACTCCATCCCATCCAGATTGACCATACACGTGCTCGACGAACGCAGGCCCGTCGCTGTACGGTTGGTACTGCATAACCCACAGCCCCCAGTTCGGTGGTTCGAACGTCCCGGTATTCAGACCTGGCAGTTGGGTCACACACGGTTCGTTCCACCGGCCTTCGTCACAGTGTTCTACATACGTATGCTCGATCCGGTGGACGTCACCTTCGATTAAGCCGAGTTTGCCACGATTGAGATCCTTCGTCGATCGGTTATATCGCTCCAACTGAAAGTGCTGATCCTGTAACGCGTGACCGAGTTCGTGTGCGAGTATCGGTTCGTCGATCACGAGATGGTCCGGATCTTCGGCGATGACGACGATGCGTTCGTCGATGTAATCATAATAGCCGCCCACGCCTCTGCTCTGGCTTTCCTGGCGGACGTCAGTCGCGTTTTCGCCAATCATCAGCATCGTGCTGAATTGTGCATCGTCGAATTGTCGGTCAGACTCGCTGACCGCGGCGAACTGGCGTTCAGTCTCGTTGGTAAAGGTCTCGCGGTCCACGATTTCGACGTCGGGTAGCGACTCGAAGGACAAACAGCGGAGTGCCTCGATTCGGGCAGCCGTCCGCGCGCTCAACCGATCGAGCTCAGTCTCGTTGAGCCCATCACCGATCGTGAGGTTCAGTGGCTGATCGTACCAGTAGCCATCAACCCACCCGATCGTTTCATTGCCGGTGGCAGGTGCGGAAAAGTTTCCTGGGGGTTCGGCCGCACAGGCGTGAACGAGGTCGCCTTGTTGGTGACCAGTGTCCTCGGCCATTACCATCCCCATGCCGGCGCCCGCCACAATGGCGAGCACCAGCACGCATACGGCCGAGAGACGCCGCATACTCAATTGGAGAGGCGAGGGAGTATTAACTCTTGAGTCCCGCGCACGGCGACAGGAGTCTTTCTTCACTCCTGCGGCCAAAGCAAAGTCGCTATGTCCCCGCGTCCGGTAGCACATCTCACTGATGGTACGTGTCTGCGTGATTGGTTGTGGCAACATGGGCGGTGCGCTCGTTCGCGGCCTCGCGGCTACCGGCGAGTGTCACGTGACGGTCTGCGATGTGGACCCATCGACGTTCGAGTCGATCGCGGGTCTCGACGTCGAGACGAGCACGGATCCGGCCGTCGCGACGGCGGCTGATGTGGTGTTCCTTGCGGTCAAGCCGGATCTCGTGCCACCGGTCATCGAGGATCTCGATCTCACTGCCGAGCAGACGATTGTCTCCATTGCCGCGGGCGTGCCGACCGAGGTCGTCGCCGCCCGAACCGACGCCAGAGTCGTCCGCATGATGCCGAACCTCGCGGCCAATTGGGGAGAAATGGCCGCCGCGGTGACTGGTGAGCCGTTACCACCGGAGGTTCGGACGATCCTCGAGCGCGTCGGCGTCGTCGTCGATCTCGAGGAGGACCGCATGGATGTCGCAACCGCAGTCAATGGCAGCGGCCCGGCGTTCGTCTTCTATTTTATTCAGGCCATGGCCCAAGCGGGGGTCGAACGTGGTCTCGATCCCGATGACGCCCGGTTACTCGCGGCTCAGACGTTCAAAGGGGCCGCAGAAACGGTTCTCAACGCCGATGAAAGCATCGACGAACTCATCGACGCAGTCTGTTCGCCCCAGGGGACGACCATCGAGGGCATGGGAGTACTCCGGGCGAGTGACGTCCACGCCACGATCGTTGACGCCGTCGTTGCCGCCGAACAGCGAGCCGCGGAACTCGCCGCGGAGGCCCATCATGAGTGAAATAGCGCTCCCAACCGCATCGGAGGCCAGACGACTTGCTGCCGGGGCCGAGCGGGTCGTCGTGAAGGCGGGAACGAACTCGCTCACCGATGAGGATTCGCTCATCGATCGATCGGCCATCGACGCGCTCGTCGACGATGTGATGCGGATGATCGATCGTGACGTCGACGTGATCATCGTATCCTCCGGGGCGATCGGCGCCGGTATCGGCCACATTGCCCACAGCCACGAGTCCCTCGAGGAGTCTCAGGCGCTTTCGACCGTCGGCCAGCCCCAGCTCATGCGACATTACGCCAAAAGTTTCGAACGATACGATCGACAAGTCGCCCAGTTGTTGTTGACCCAGGCCGACCTCGATCACCCGAACCGATTCGCAAACTTCCAGAACACGATCGACACGCTGCTCGAGTGGGACGTCGTGCCGATCATCAATGAGAACGACGCCGTGGCCACCCAAGAGATCCAGATCGGCGACAACGATATGCTTTCCTCGTCGGTTGCGATCGGCCTCGGCGTCGACCTGCTGGTCACGCTGACCGACGTCGGCGGCGTCTACACCGGCAATCCAAAGGTTGACGAAAATGCCGAACGCATCGAGGTCGTCGGCTCGAACTATGACGAAGTCGAAGCACTGATCGACGAGAGTTCGACGGCGACGTTCGGCGGGATTCGCACGAAAGTTGCGGGAGCTCGGGCGGCAAGCGAACACGGCATTCCCGCGATCATCGCGGCCTCTGCATCCGGGGATGCGCTCCAGCGGGTCGCGACCGGCGACGCCGTCGGCACGCTGTTCCTTCCGATCAACGGTGATCACGATGGCTGATACCAGACAACAAGTCGACGACGCAGCAGCTGCATCGCTCGCACTGGCTAACTGCACCGACGAGGATCGGTCGGCCGCGTTACACGCGATCGCAGACCAGATCGACGACACGCACGACGAGATCCTGGCGGCGAATGAGCGCGACGTGGCGGCCGCCGAGGAACTACTTGCGGCGGGCGAGTACTCCCAGGCCCTGGTCAATCGACTCGCGTTGAGCCCGACTAAGCTCGAGACGATCACCGAGATGGTTCGCAGCGTTGCCGACCAGGCCGACCCACTCGGGCGGACGCTCGAGGCACGGCGGCTCGACGAGGGACTGACATTGTTCAAGCGGAGCGTGCCGTTAGGGGTGGTCGGATCGATCTTCGAGTCCCGCCCGGATGCACTCGTCCAGATCGCCTCGTTGTGTCTGAAATCGGGGAACGCAGTGATCCTGAAAGGCGGCAGCGAGGCGTTACACAGCAACCGGGCGCTATATGCCTGTATCGTGGACGCGACGACGGATCTCCCGGACGGGTGGGTCCAGCTCATCGAGGCGCGCGCCGACGTGGACGTCGTCCTCGAGCTGGACGATGCGATCGATCTCGTCATGCCCCGGGGCAGTAACGCGTTCGTCCGGTATATCCAGGAGAACACCCGGATTCCGGTACTCGGCCACGCCGACGGTATCTGTCACGTGTACGTTGACCGACAGGCAGACCTCGAGATGGCCGAAGCGATCGCCTTCGACGCGAAGGTCCAGTACCCGGCCGTGTGTAACGCGGTGGAGACGGTGCTGGTTCACGAGGCGGTCGCCGAGGAATTCGTCCCTACCATTGCCGAACGGTACGCCACGGCGGACGTCGAGATTCGGGGTGACGACCATGCTAGGGAGTTGGCCCCGATGGAAGCGGCGACCGACGCGGACTGGCGGACCGAGTATGGCGATCTCATCGTCGCGATGCGAGTCGTCGACGATCTCGAAGCAGCGATGGAACACATTACGACCCACGGCTCGAAGCACACCGACGCCATCGTGACCGACGACGACCACCGGGCCGCCCGGTTCATGCGCGGGCTCGACTCCGCGAGCGTAATGCACAACGCCTCGACCCGGTTCAGCGACGGATATCGCTACGGACTCGG
>SKNY01000122.1 GCA_007123105.1 Salinarchaeum sp.
ACGCGCGAGTCAGTTTCGGTTGCCCCCCGGCTCGTCCCGGTTAACGACGCCCTTGCAGTCAGCGGGACCCAGAACATCGTCCAAGTAACCACGCGCCATGCAGGGCTGTTAAACCTTAGCGGTCGGGGCGCTGGTGGGCCCGAGACGGCCACGGCCGTCCTGGCCGACGTCAACCGATTGCCATAGAAGTTCATGGGAGTACCCCACACATCGCACGGCGGGTAAATCACGCAAAATACGCGGTTTCGAAACGGTTTTAACCGATTCCGGGGCAAGTCGAAGTACATAAAGCGCCGAGCGCGTTACATTACCCATGAGCGAGGACAAACAGCACCAGAATCTGGCCATCATCGGCCACGTCGACCACGGAAAGAGCACCCTCGTCGGGCGGCTCCTGTTCGAAACGGGAAGCGTCCCCGAGCACGTCATCGAACAGCACCGCGAGGAAGCAGAAGAGAAAGGCAAGGGCGGCTTCGAGTTCGCCTACGTGATGGACAACCTCGCCGAAGAGCGCGAGCGCGGGGTCACGATCGACATTGCCCACCAGGAGTTCGACACCGACGAGTACTACTTCACGATCGTCGACTGTCCGGGCCACCGCGACTTTGTAAAGAACATGATTACCGGGGCCTCCCAGGCCGACAACGCCGTTCTCGTCGTCGCCGCTGACGACGGGGTCGCCCCGCAAACCCAGGAGCACGTGTTCCTGGCCCGGACCCTCGGCATCAACGAGCTGGTCGTGGCCATCAACAAGATGGACCTGATCGATTACGCCGAGGACGGATACAACGACGTTGTCGAAGAGGTTACGGAGCTGCTCAACCAGGTCCGTTTCAACGTCGACGACGTGAAGTTCATCCCGATTTCGGCGTTCGAGGGCGACAACATCGCCGAGGCATCGGAGAACACGCCGTGGTACGATGGCGACACCATTCTCGAGGCGCTCAACGACCTCGAAGAGCCCCAGCCCCCGACCGACGCTCCGCTGCGGCTGCCGATCCAGGACGTCTACACGATCTCTGGTATCGGGACGGTCCCGGTCGGCCGTGTCGAGACCGGCCAGATCAAGCCCGGGATGCAGGTCTCGTTCCAGCCGTCTGACGTCACGGGCGAGGTCAAGTCCGTCGAGATGCACCACGAGGAAGTTCCGGAAGCCAACCCCGGCGACAACGTCGGGTTCAACGTCCGGGGCATCGGCAAGGACGACATCCGTCGTGGCGACGTTTGTGGACCGGCCGACGATCCGCCGACGGTCGCCGAGACGTTCACGGCCCAGATCGTCGTCATGAAACACCCCTCGGTGATCACCGCCGGGTACACGCCGGTCTTCCACGCCCACACCTCGCAGGTCGCCTGCACGTTCGAATCGATCGACCAGAAAATCGATCCGGCAAGCGGCGAGGTCGAAGAGGAGAACCCCGACTTCATCAAGACGGGAGATGCAGCGATCGTCACGATCCGACCGCAGAAGCCGCTCAGCATCGAACCGTCCTCGGAAATCCCCGAGCTCGGGAGCTTCGCGATTCGGGACATGGGCGAAACGATTGCCGCGGGCCGCGTGCTCGAAGTCAACGAGAAATAACCAATGCAGCAGGCACGCGTCAGGCTCGCGGGGACCGATCCGCTCGATCTCGACGACATCTGTGCGGACATCGGCGAGATCGCGACGAACACGGGGGTAGCGATGAGCGGCCCGATCCCCCTGCCGACGAAGAAGTTGGAAGTGCCAACCCGCAAGTCGCCAGATGGCGAGGGGACCGCGACCTGGGAGCACTGGGAGATGCGTGTCCACAAGCGGTTGATCGACATTGACGCCGACGAACGCGCGCTCCGGCAACTGATGCGGATTCAGGTGCCAAGCGACGTCAGTATCGAGATCGTTCTCGAGGACTGACGCGACCGCGCACCGTCCGCTGATTCCTCATTGTGTCGGTGCCGAACGGCAACCCTGGCTTCGAGATCTCGAGAGCCTGGCTTTGGTGATGCGACCACTGTGGGCCCGTTCCCCGTTCCCCGTTCACTCCAACACCATGAGTGTGAGCCGACTCCTTTTTTGAGCCGGAACCCGATAGCTTAGGCCATGGCGAGGTTTCGCGGTCAGGCTACGCTCGAAGTCATGGCGATAGCCATCCTGATGTTCCTCGTCCAGTTGGTCCTTGCGTCGATCGGGTATGGCGTCGAGATGTTTGCGCTGGCAGCGCCGTTGCTCGACCGGCCATGGACCATCATCACGGCCGTGTACGCCCACGGGAGTCTCGATCACCTGATCGCGAATCTGGTCGGATTGGTGCTCTTCGGGTTGCTGGTCGAACGCCGGAGTACGCGGGGCCGGTTTCACGCATTTGTGCTGCTCACCGGCGTGATCGCCGCCCTCGCCCAGATCGTGATCGCAACGCTGCTCGGCTCGTCTGCCGGTGTACTGGGGATCAGCGGGGCAGTCTTTGCCTTGATGGGCTATCTGTTGACGTCGAATCCAGTAACCGAATCGGTCATTGGCTGGTTCCAGCTTAATGCCCGGGCCCAACTCGTGCTGATGTTCGCGATGGCGATTGCGATCACGTGGGTGACCTGGGGCGAACAAGTCGCCGTGTTTGGCCACTTTGCCGGGTTCTCACTGGGCCTGCTCGCCGGTCGCATGCACGTGCTCCGTGTTGACCAGGCTCACCAGTCCGTCTGAAGCCTGGCAGCGTCGTTCGCATCCGTCTCGACGGTAGCGCTGAGCCTCGCGGAATCGGAAGTATGCGGTGACTTATGGATGCTGATCCCGTAACATTGTCTTCATGAGCGAAGAGATGAGCACCGCATCCGAGGCCGGACTCCGCGGACGAGGCAGTTGGGCGCTGGGTGGCGCTATCGGTGGCGTCGTGGGATCGCTGCTCTTTGGGATCGTGCTTTGGACTGCCGATCCAGCGATCATCACGGAGACAATTCCGGCGATATACGGCCTGGAGGTGGGGGCTGTCGGGTGGGGATTCCACCTCTTACACGGGCTGATACTCGGTGTGGTCTTCGGTTTTCTCGTCTCTCGATCGCCGGTACTCGGGACGCTAGGTGCGGACGTCCATACCCAGGCGATCGCCGACATGGGCCTCACGCTGCGCTTTGCGCTCGCCGGGGTGGTGTATGGACTTGCTGTCTGGGCGGTCCTCCCGATCGTGGTCGCCTCAGTGTGGGCGGCAGTAGGTGGCGATTCGGCGCCTGGCTTTCCGGCAATGGCGCCCGTCAGTCTCATCGGACACCTTCTCTATGGTCTGTTACTCGGGACGCTGTTCTCACTGTTCGTGGATGTCGAAACCGTGACGGCCGATGAGGAGGCCCCGTTCGAGGAGGAGCCCGAGGACAGCCGGCGCGACTAAATTCGGGAACACAAGCCTCAAATATTGATCCGGGGAATTGGTAGTCGCGGGCTCGTAGATCAGCGGCAGATCGCTTCCTTCGCAAGGAAGAGGCCCCGGGTTCAAATCCCGGCGAGTCCATGACGACGCGACGTTCGTCAAAAGGAACAGACGGCGTCGGGGTCCTTTTAAAGAAACCAGGTGCTGAGTGCCCGATTTGAAGCGTTTTCGGGCCCTTTTTCCTTGGTTTGAATAAAGCGCTCGCATCTGTGTACCGTTTCCGTCTTGCGATTCCGAGTAGTTAGGCGATTTGCCGCTATCATAAATCTTTATGTTCCCGCCAATATGAGTAGCAAGGTTCGAACCTGCGGGAACGGATTGAACCTGAACGGGAATGGCTGATCTCCTCGGGAGATATATGATAGCTGAGCATAGTGTTGGTCGTATGAATGAGTCCGCTGTACTTCTGCGGTTAAACGCAGATGGCGTCGGGAACGTGCTTATGGCTTCTGTGGAGAG
>SKNY01000046.1 GCA_007123105.1 Salinarchaeum sp.
AGGACTCGCTGACTTGACTGAGAATGCAGGTCATCGTAGCGTTCGTGGCTCTTGAGGTACGCGGTGAGTTCTGCGTGACTGGGAACGTAGCCGATCTCCGACCACACACGGTCACACGTCCACCGTCCGACGTTCCAGAGTTTCGAGGCAGCGAACCCGAGCGAATCGAGGTCGTCTTGCACCCGTGACTGGTTCCAAATGGTAGCAGTATAGGTGCGGGTGACGACCTGGTTCGCCATCCGTAACTTATGTCATTAATATTACTTAATGGCTTGGGTTAGCGTTGCATATCCAGCCATGCTATCGGCAGTCGTCTGTGTCGGAGTCGGATTCATCCCGACCCTAAAGCGCCAGGCATGCTCCTTGATGCTCTGTAAGCTCGAAACGTTTTATAGCGGTTCGTAGAGACGCATAACTCGATTAGTGATACCGCCCGACCGAGGACTCACGCTCCGCATGACGCTGACGCTCGTGCTCGTCCTCCTCCTCCCGGTCGCATTCGTGTACGCGTTCGTGGCGGCGACAAACCACGTCGTGTTGCCGACACTGAACGCGATGGGCTGGGGCCCCTATTACGGACGCGTGTACCTCCATCCGCTCTTGGTCTTCGGCGCGGTTGGTTGCGTCCTGGGAATGCAGGCCTGGCTCGGCCCCCGCACAGTGTTACGATCCATCGACGCACGGCCGGTCGATACAGGGTCCCACCCGACCATTGACGCGGCCATCGATCGGCTCGCACGGCAGGCGGACGTCCCAACACCGGATCTCGCAATCACCCGCAATGACGCACCAAATGCGGCCGCGATCGACGGTCGCGGCGGCCCGACGATCGTCCTGACCACGGGATTGATCGAGCGGCTCGACGAGGACGAACTCGAGGCCGTGCTCGCCCATGAGCTTGCACACATCAACCACCGTGATGCGACGGTGATGACGGTCGCGTGGTTGTTGCCCGCCTGTACCTACCTGATCGCGACCGGGATCGCACAGATCCTCTCGGCGGTCATCCGTGGCGCAGGCGGCGGGCTCCGACTACGCGGTGGGCGCGCTGCAGGCCGTGGTATTGCCGTCATCGCCGTCGCCGTCGTGATCACGGCTGCGATCGCGGCGATGTTCTGGGTGGCGAGCGTACTCGTCCATCGCGTGCTCGGCCGGTACCGAGAGTTTGCAGCCGACCGAGGGGCTGTGGCGCTGACTGGTGATCCTGTAGCATTGGCATCCGCTCTCCGAACGCTCGATACCGCCATGCCGGGGGTCGCCGACACGGATCTCCGGCAACTTGATGGTGCCGCCGAAGCACTCTACGTCGTCCCACTCGAACGACGAGCATTCGGCGACGACGGGCTCGTCTCGACAGACGTATTTCCGGCGACACATCCCTCGACAGCCGCCAGAATCGAACGCCTCGAAACGGTAATGGAGGCAATGGTGTGAGACGGCGCCAGCTGTTGGCCAGCGTGGCACTGTCAGGCGTGGCTGGATGTGGCTACGCCGCCGGTCCGGGGGACGAACTGGAGCGGTTTCAGGTCGGGGACGAACTACCCGGAATCGGCAATATACGGGCAATGGCGGACGAGAGGATCATCCTCGCATATCGCGAGCACCACTCAACAGCCTTGCCGTCGCTGGAGCACGAGCCGCGCCTCGGCGTCTACGACTGGACGGGCGAACCGATCGCAATGCTGTCGCTTGACGCGCCCATCGTGGATCTTGCCGTCGCAGAGCGGATCGCCATTCAGACCGAAGCGGGCCTCCTGGTCAGCGTTCCAGTCGACCGGCTCACCTCCGAGGGTTGGACCGCATGGTCGACGTCCCTCGCCGAGGACGCCACGCCCGTCGGGACACGGGGTGCTGGCGTGGTCGTCCGAACCGGCGACACGATCCAGATGCTCGTCGATGCGTCAATCGTCTGGACCGCAACGTTCGACGGGCCGATCGCGAGTACCCTCGTTACGGCCGACCGGGTAGTCGCGAGTGGCGGTGGGACGGTGAGCGCCTTCGATCACGAGGGGACGTCCGTCTGGTCGAAGTCCGTCACGGGTGCCGGCCTTTCGGGACACGGGAAACAGATCGTGATCCACACACCGCGGTCGCTGATGCTCGTCGATGACGGCGAACTCGTCTGGGACCGACGTGCAAGCTCGATCGAACCGTCCCCACGGCTTGCCGGAACGCTGGTGCTCGTCTCCGAGCGGACCGGCGGTCGGCGGGAGGGGCGCCTCGTCGGCATCGATCGTTCGACCGGTGACGAGCGATTCGTACTCGAGGATCCATCGGGGACCGATGGTCCCGTCGCGGCCACCCAGAACGGCGTCGTACTGGTGGACGACGATTGTACGGTTTGGGGGATCCAGCACGAGACCGTCACGTGGCGACGGTCGCTCGACCGTGACCGTTGTCGTGCGCGTGCTGTCCGTCGAGCAGCGGACCACGTCGCGGTGTTGTTCGGGGACGGAGCGATCACCCGATACCAACACGTTGCCGCACAGCCCCGGGGCTGGGCCCCGTGAGCCTACTGCACAGGGGTGAGACGGAAACGTTTAACCCCGGGACCTAGTAGTAAGGGTCATGCCGGACTGTCCGCTCGCCGACGAATGCCCCAGTTTTACGGAACGCATCGCCGGCATGGGCTGTCAACATTACCGGGATCGCGGGGGGAAGGAATGGTGTCACCATTACAGCCAACCGATCGATGATCTGAAATCGGACCCGGTCAAGATCGGGGAACAGTTGGTTGTCGAAGTATCGGACATTCACGAGAGTGGTGCCGGTGTTGGCCGCACCGAGGATGGGTTCATCGTGCTCGTTGATGGCGTTCTCCCACACTGTCGCGCAGAGGTCGAGATCACAGCCGTCCGATCGAACCATGCACGGGCAGATCTCCTCGAACGACTGGAACTCGAACCTGAATCTGAATCAGACATCGAGGCAGGTTCCGAGGACGGAACCGGAGACGCAGACGACGAGGATAGTGCCGATGGAAACAACGGCAAGCGGCGTCGCGAGGCCGGTTCGGTGCGGTTGGGGAGCCGGGAAAACTTTTGGGGCGGTTGATCGGGGGGACCGGTCACGCTTCCCGTGGGGACCACGTTTCGACGCGATCGGCGAGGATGTCCTCCCGACAGCCGGCACAGTCCAAATGGTCGGGATCGAAACAATCCGGCCGGCCCCCAGTATCGACGGTGACGGTACGCCGCTCGGCGTGGCGACGACAGACGATCCGCCGGTGCTTGTACTCGTCGCCGACGACGTCGGTTCGACCCTCGTGGTAGGCCTGCCGGGCCCGTTCGTACGTTTGGCCGGCCTGTCTGGCACGAATCCGGACGAACCGGGCCAGGCGACTTCGATCGGCCATGACGTCGGTACAGGTTCTGATCGGAAAGCTGCTCCGACGCGACACGGTGTTTTTAAGCAGACACGGCGGCAACGTTGGTACGTCTCCCACGCGCAACACCGGAGACGTGGGCCCACCAATGACTGACGTACGATCGCAGGCGGAAACGCTGCAGACCGAACTGGTAGAGCACGTCGACGTCTCCACCGAGGAGATCACAGACCGGCTCGAAACGCTCGTCGGGGAGTTTCAGGTACCGATCGACGAGGCGGTGCGGAGCGTCCGACGCCACTACCTCGACGAGGCTGGCGTCGATCCGGACAGCGTGCGCACCACCGGCGCGACAAGCACCGAAGTGTCGCTCGCGTCCATCGACGATCCCGACGAGTGGGTCGACGTCACCGTTCGGGTCGTCGATCTGTGGGAACCGCGGAGCGACGCGATCGATCAGGTCGGGCTGGTCGGCGATCCCAGTGGCCGCCTCAAGTTCACGAAGTGGGAGAA
>SKNY01000083.1 GCA_007123105.1 Salinarchaeum sp.
ATGAAGCACAATCCGACCTTCGCTGTGTCCGTACCCGTATGGAAGATCCAGCTGTAGCCACCCGGAGCGAGATCGTGATCGAGTCGCAACATCATCGCGTCCTTGACGGCTGGCATGTCGGGATGATCGACGGCTACGTTCTCGTATTCGTACTCGATCCCGATGGCCTGGTTGTCGCGTTCGAGATCGCTGACGCCGAGCGCGCGGGCGAGCGGTGCGCTCGGACCAGTGGCGTCAACGATAATGTCGCCATACGCGACTTCGTTTCCGCTATATCGCACACCGACGATGTCGCCGTCTTCCATCACCGGCTTTGACACGCGGGCGTCGAACCGGTAGGTCGCCCCGCGACGTTGCCCGTCGGCCACCAGCCACTGCTTGAACGTGCCGAAATCGAGTACCGCGCCGGCTTGCTCCTGACGAAACGAGTCGTTTGGCGACTCAATCACAACCGAGTCGGTGTAATGCTGGACGACCTCGTCCGGGACGTTGAACGCGGTCATCATCGAAGGAAACGTGCCGGCCGTCGACTTGTTGCTCTGGCGCGGAAACTCGGCCTCGGCTTCCGTCTCGAGCACGAGGACGTCGTAGTTCCGGGCAGCCAGGTCACGGGCACATTGTGCCCCCGCTGGTCCCGCACCAGCGATGACGACGTCGAACCGGTCCGCCATAGTTGTGAGGTATCCCAAGATCGTAATGAGTGTTGCCCAACGCCGCGACGTTCTCGACGACGTGGCTGTCTCGTTGGACGGTCAATCGGCGTCGAGGCCCAGGTCCGCGGCGAGATCCCGGGCAGTTTCAGACGCGATGCGGGCTTCGGCGGATAGCTGGTGGGCGTGGGTCCCCTCGAGTTGACAGATCTTCGCCGCCCACGGAGCGATGGCATCGGCACCGGCGGCCGATACCTCCTGATACGTACAGGCCTTGAGATACGTAAGGACGCTAATGCCGCCGGTGTATCGAGCGACGCGACGGGTCGGTAAGGTGTGATTCGTCCCGATTGCCTTATCGCCGAACACGACCGGAGCGTGGTGGCCGAGAAATGCTGAACCGAAATTGGACAGTTCGTCGAACAGCGCTCGCGGGTCGCTTACCATCAGTTGGACGTGTTCTGGTGCGTAGTCGTTGACGAGCGCCGCCGCAGTCGTGCGATCGGGCGCGACGATGACCTCGCCGTGTTCGCTCCACGAGGCCCGGGCAACCTCCTCGGTCGCAAGGTCGGGCAGCTGGGCCTCGAGTTCCGTCATCGCCGCCTCGGCGAGTGATTCGTCGGTCGTAACGAGGATTGCGCGAGCGTCCGGGTCGTGTTCGGCCTGGGCGAGTAAGTCGGTAGCCACCAGGGCCGGATCTGCGGTGGCGTCCGCGACGATCAACACCTCCGTCGGCCCGGCCAAAAAGTCGATGCCGACGCGCCCGTATACTGCTCGTTTGGCCTCGGTGACGAACACGTTCCCGGGACCGGTGATCAGGTCCACGGCCGGGATCGTCTCCGTACCGTGGGCCATGGCCGCGATCGCCTGGGCGCCACCAGCCACGTACACCGCGTCTGCCCCGGCCTGGTCCATGGCGTACAACTGGGCCGGATGGGGCGTGCCGTCGCGCTGGGGCGGCGCGCAGGCGATGACGCGATCCACACCGGCGACGACCGCCGGGACGATGGTCATCGCGGGTGCGGCGACGAGTGGTTTGCGTCCGCCAGGGACGTACACGCCGACGTGCTCGACGGGAACGAGTCGGGTCCCGAGGACGACGCCGTCATCGAATGCGCGTTCGAAACCGTCGAGCGATTGGCGCTGGGCTCGATGAAAGCTCCGAACACGTTGGATGGTCGCATCGATTGCCCGCCTGTCGGCGTCGTCCAACGTCTGGCCCGCCGCCTCGATTTCCTCGGGAGTTACACGCAACTGTTCGCGGTCGACGTCATCGAACTCCCGGGTGCAGGCGCGAACGCCATCGTCTCCGTTCTCACGAACCCGATCGATGATATCCTCGACGCTGTCCCGGACAGCGCGAGGTGGCGTGACGGACGCCACCTCGCGGGCTTCCTTGAGATACCGGACCTCGCCCTCCATGTTCGAACCACCAGCGAGCAGACCGTAAACCCACTGGAGGGACAATCGGCCTATTTGAATTCGTCGACCAGCTGATCGATGCCGTCGGGTGCGCCGTCCGGCAAGTCTGCCATGGAACCGGACAGCCCCAGCCGGTTGTCGTAGGAGACGCTGTCGGGATCTTGATAGATGACGCCCTCGTAGACAGTCTCGAAGTCCATGATTTTCTCCTTCGCGGTCGCCTCGTCGGTCGGGTCGTGATCGGTTTCTGCGAGGTCGACCATTGCGTCTCGGAAGTAATCGTACGTATCAACGTCGTTGAACGTCACGCAAGGGCTGTAGACGTTCACGAGCGAGAAGCCGTCGTGTTCGATCGCCGCCTCCAGGGTCTCGGTGTGTCGCTGCGCGTGGGAGGCAAACGTTTGACCGAGGAACGTTCCACCCGCCGAGTACGCGAGCGCGAGGGGCTGGAGCGGCGCCTGCTGGGGGCCCGAAGGCGAGGTCGGTGTCTCGAAGTGTTCACGACTGGTCGGGGAAAACTGCCCCTTCGTCAGCCCGTAGATGCGGTTGTCCATGACGACGTAGGTCATGTCGACGTTCCGACGGACGGCGTGGATGAAGTGGCCTGCCCCGATCGAGTAGCCGTCGCCGTCACCGCCGGCAACCATCACTTCAAGGTCCGGATTTGCCAGTTTGACGCCGATGCCCACGGGCAACGCACGGCCGTGGACCCCATGGAGCGCATAACTGCGCATGTACGAGCCAATTTTCCCGGAGCAGCCGATGCCGGCGACGATGAAGGTGTTCTCGGGATCTGACCCCGAATTTGCCAGGGCCTTCATCATCCCGTTCATCGTCCCGAAGTCACCACAGCCGGGACACCAGGTCGGTCGCGTATCGGACTTGAAGTCGGTAAAGTGGGCAGCGTCTGAACTCATTGGATCGCCTCCGCAGGGGATTGGGACAATCGATCGGTGATTGCCTGCTCGACATCGTCGGCTTTGAACCGGATGCCATCGTATTTCGTCACACGCTTTACGCGCGTCAGGGTGTCGTGTTCGACGAGATCTGCGAATTGTCCGCTCGCGTTGCACTCGATCACGATCACGTCGCGGGCCGCCTCAACCGCCTCGGTGAGGTCCGGTCGGGGAAAGAGATACGGAATCGAGAGGAACCGAATCCCAACGCCCGCATCGGCAAGCCGATCGAGCGCCTCCCGGATAGGGCCCTCGTTCGATCCCCACGATAGCAACAGGACATCTGCGTCCGGATCGCCGAACTCGCGGTACGTCCACGATTCACGTGATTTGGCGGTTTCGACCTTCCGGGCCCGTTTATCGACTTGTTCGGTCCGTACCTCAGTGTCCTCGGTACGACGGCCAAACGCGTCGTGTTCGAGACCAGTGGTCATGTGGACGCCCCCGGGCGTACCGGGGAGCGCTCGCGGGCTGATGCCGTCCGGCGTCGGGGCGTGGGGCTGGAACCGGCCCTCTTCGTCTTGCCACCCCGCCACTTCGTCCGCCTCGAGCAGCTTGCCGCGATCGATCTCGATGGCGTCCATGTCGAATGCGTCGGCGGGGTACGTTTGATCGGTGACCGCGAGCGAGAGATCGCTCACGAGATACACCGGCATCTGGTACCGTTCGGCCAGGTTGAATGCTTCGACCGTTTTATGGAAACATTCCTCGATCGTGGTCGGGGCGAGGACGAACCGTGGAACTTCACCGTGGCCGCCGTACAGTGCCATGTTGAGATCGCCCTGTTCCTGCTTGGTTGGCATGCC
>SKNY01000092.1 GCA_007123105.1 Salinarchaeum sp.
ATTAGGCGGGCATCGGGAAAGCGACCATGTCCACGCCCTCGAACGTATTGGTACTCTTCTCGGACGAGCATCGGCCGGATGCGCTCGGCTGTGCCGGCCACGACCACGTCGAGACGCCAACGCTCGACCGACTTGCTGCGACGGGAACACGCTTTACGAATGCGTACTGTCCGAGTCCGTTATGTGCACCCTGTCGCGCCAGTTTCTCGACCGGGCAGTACGTTCACGAAATTGGGGCCTGGGACAATGCGTCCTCCTACAGCGGCGAGCCGGAGACCTGGGGCGAACACTTTGCCAACCACGGGATCCACACGGCTACCGTTGGCAAACTCGATTTCCAGCCGGGCGTCCAAGGCTTCCCCGAACAACTCATGCCGTCCTATCGTAGGTCACCCGATGTCAACGGCCTCGAGCGCGACCCGCCGAACGTCAGAGCTAGTGCTCGCGAACGAATTGTGAATGCCGGCCCGACGGACGAACCGGCCGGACACGAGCGAGGTGACGCCGAACGGACCGAGCGGGCAATTGCGTGGCTCGAAGATCGGGCAGCCGACGGCGCCGATGGCTGGGTGCTTTCTATACACTATATTCTTCCGCACTTCCCGCTGACCGCCGAGCGAGAGTACTACGATCGGTACGCTGACGTCGAAGATCTCCCCTTCGACTATCCGGCTGGTGATGAGCACCCGATTCTCGAAGAGCTTCGCGATCACTTCGACGGCCGAGATGTCGACGAGGAAACACTCACGCGAACCAGACGCGCGTATTATGCCCTCTGTGAACGGCTGGACGAGGAAATCCGCCAGATCCTCGACGCGCTGGATCGCCTCGGTCTGGCCGAGGACACCCTTGTCATTTACACGAGCGACCACGGCGAACCGCTGGGCGATCACGAGACGTGGTGGAAGTGCAATATGTACGATCCTTCCGTCGGCATTCCATTGATCGCGAGCGGTCCTGGCGTCGAATCGAGCACGATCGACGCTCCAGTCTCGCTGCTTGATCTCATACCGACGATGGCCGACGTCCTGGAGATCCCGCACGAACAAACGTGGCGTGGTGTCTCCCAGTGGTCGGTCCTCCGCGGGGAACGACCCCCGGATCGAACTCGGGCCGTCTTCTCCGAGTACCACGCACACGGTACGAGCCGTGGAGCGTTCATGGTCCGGGCGGGCCGCTACAAGTACGTCTACTACCCGGATCACCCAGAGCAACTGTTCGATCTGGAGGACGATCCGCGAGAGCTCAGAAACCTGGCCGACGATCCCGCCTACAAACCAGTCACCCGCCGATTACATCGTCGACTTAGACCACGCGTCGATCCGGACCCCGATACCGTTGACGAACAAGCGCGGGCCGACCAGCGACGCAGACGCGAGCGTCCTGTCGAGGAATGGTGGGGTGTGGGTGGTGCGGAATCTGATTAGCCAGCCATGGAATAGGCCGCACTCGAGCAGCCGATGGGCCAGCATGACCGTATGCCAGGTCCGGATGTCATTGGTAGCCTACCTGACTACCCTTGACCAAGGTGCCAACGCCTGTTATGTCCACAATTCATACATTGCTAGGACGGGCCAGTGATCAGATGGAGCAACACCGTCATGGAAGAACTCCGGCACCATGGCCGCCCGACTGGTCGCATGTTCGTTAGCGACGAGCCAATCGAGGGGCATTTCGACAACGGCGTCTGCGTCATCTTTCGTCGGCCAGGCGGGAAAGGTTGGCCGCACCGGAACCCCCAATTCGGAGAAACAATCGGTGTAACCAGCCGCGGCCAAGATGCGGGTGGGATGGACCGCATCGTTGAGATCGCCCATGAACAGGACCGGTTCACCGGGGTTGCCGAGGGCTGCCAGTGCGTCGACGGTTTGGCGTGCTTGGTCGACCCGTGGTGACTGGCCGGTCTCGACTTCGCGATCGTTGCCGGCATACGTGAAATGCGCTGTACAGACGAGTACCGACCGATCGGCTGATCGATTGTCATCACGGGGCACCAATCGAATCCAGAACAGACGACGGTCCTCCTCGAGGATACCTACCTCGATAGCGCCGTGATCAAGCGCCCGAAACGACGATTCCCGCCAGTACACGTTCCCTTCCGTACTCCATCCAGGAAGCTCGCCCGTGACCCGTGCATGCCCACCGAGAACCTCGTCAAGATGGTCCCGGGTCTGGGGTCGTAATTCCTGAAACGCAGCGATATCGGGATCGGCGTGATCGAGGAAGGCGCGCACCGACGGTGCTCGGTCGGCCCACCGGTTGTCCTTCCAGAGGTTGAGCGTCAGGACGGAAACGCGATCTGGGAGCATACCAGGACCGTCGGCGGAATCCATAAAAAATGATCGTCACGGACGGAGGTCCCCAAGATCGCCAGATTCGTCGTGGCTTTTTCGCTAGTTACAGGAATTCCTCGAGGAACGCAAGTCCTGTTGTGACGTTGACCTCGTGGCCGCCCTCGTGGAGATCCAGTCGAATCCGGTTATCAAGACCGAGCTTCTCATAATGGGAGGCCGCCCGTTCGTACTCGTCGATCACGTCCGGCCACCAGGCGATTCCATCTGCCTTCCCCGTTTGGACGAGAAATGGTCGGGGACAGATGAGTGACGTCAGGTCCGCATCGGAAAAGGCGCGCAGCCACCCGGGTAGAAACACGTGCTCGTATTTCTCGGGACGAATGAACGGCGAGAACCGCGGATCTTCCGTCACCATCTTCTCGAGCCGACGATTGAAGAACGCAGAGCAGATGCCCAGATCAATCCGTTCCTCGGCGGGAACGGCGTACAAGACGTACTGGCCACCCATACTTAGCCCCCACATCGCGACGCGATCGAGGTCGACGGCTGGTACTTCCGCCCCACAGTAATCGAGCAATCGAGCCAGGTTGTGCACTTCGAGCCCGAACAGACTCGCCCCCATGAGCTGGGCGATCCGTTCTAACCGGTTGCGGGGACCACCGGTCGTCACGTGCCGGGGAGCCAGCACGGCATAGCCTTGCTCGATTAGGTGCGCACCGTACGAACGATAGGAGCCCTCTGGATCGACGAACCCAAAGACGTGTTCTGGTGCACTGGAAAAGCCGTGCTGAGCGATAACGAGAGGGTAGGGACCATCATCGGCTGGTGGGTGGCCGAGAATCGCTCGTGCGCGGAGTTCATCATCGAAGGGACGAATCGAAATTCGGCGAACGACCGCTTCCTCGGGCTCGAGGATCGGCGTTGACGTGGGGTCGAATTCGTCGGACGATTCCGGAAAGCGGCCCAGTACGTCCCGCCATTGCTCACGATTGGACGCGACTGAGTCCCGATACGCGGCAATCGAACCATAGTCCCGTTCCCAGAATCTGTCCCGACGCGCCGGGTACGCTTCGATGAGCTCGGCGAGGAGGAAATCCTCCGCTTCCCGACGAAGCAACCCTTGCAACTGCGATTCGCGTCGGTTCATGGCCTCAGCACTGATGGCTTCTGATCCAATGCGCATGGACGGATTCGCCTCGATTCATCATTAAGAACGATTCGGTTACGGCAGTTGACGGGCGACCAGGGTGGGTCCATTATTTGGTCCACATGCGATCCAATCTATCGTCTAAAATGACTAATTCGAGTATGAAAGGTTCTCCGTCACAATCGCTTCCCAGCCGAGTCGTTGTAGGCTGTCGATGGATCGCGGCTAGCGCGGCCTGAACGGATCGTAGTCGCTGTTCTCAACCTCGCGGTCGTGATGATCCTCGATCTCCCGAATCGGGAACTCGGCAAACTCATCGAGAATCGAATGGAGGCCGGCGACTGCACCCGCCAGGAACGCTTCTCCTTTCTCGGCCGTTGCAACGGTTGGATCACCTTTGACGCCCGTCCGTGAGATCGTACTCCACCATTCCATGAGTGAGACGTTCGTCGAGACGTCATCGGGGTCGTCCGCAAGCCCGTAGGCGTAGAAGTGATCGCCCATCGGATAGGAGATGTCCCGTTCGGCTTTGGCCATGTCGACCGCATCCGGGTCGATCGCGAGATACACTGACGTCTCCATTTCACCGGCGTGAGCGCTCCCCCGAGGCCCGGCCTCCGCATGCGCTCGAAACTCCGCCTGAAACTCCTCGATCTCCCACCAGGAGAGCGACCCACACTGAACGCCTGGGTATTGGACGATGACCTGTCTCGCGACCTGTTCGAGGAGATGAGCGTTCGAGCCGTGGCCGTTGACCAACAAGAGTTTCTGGAACCCGTGATGGGCGAGGCTGAAACAAAGATCGAGGAGGTATTCGACAAAGCGGTCCCATTTCACCGTGATGCCCCCGGGAAAGTCCATGTGATGGGGGAGAAATCCGTGTTGGACGGTGGGGAACAACAGCGCGTCCGAGCGTGTCTTGACCGTTCGCTCGCAGATCGTGCCGGGGATCACTTGATCGACGTCCAGTGGGAGGTGGGGGCCGTGATCCTCGGTCGAGCCAACCGGAATGACCACCATCCGTTCAGCTTCGACCGCCTCGTTGATCGCTGGCCAGGTGAGTTTCTGGTACCGATAGTTCGATTGGTCGTGAGACATGGATCTCACGGGAAAAGGACTGGTTTCATCAAAAATCGTTTCGGAAGCCGCCCCGCAGCCGGCTACCAACACCGTGAATTCGGAACGCCGGTCCACGCCCCGTCGTTCCGAGCCGATTCGATGCTTGCAAGCCCCGGCAAGGTCATGTCCATTGCGGCGTGCACGTCGATCGGGGGTGACTCCCCGGCCTGCACCGCATCAAGAAATGCCGAGCACACAAAGAAGTCTCCGCCACCGTGACCGGCGTCGGCGACGGCGGCCGGTGGATCGGTCCATTCCGATGGTAGATGTTGATCAAGCTCGGCAAGGTCGAGCCATGCGTAGTCATGCGATGACTCGGCCTCCTCGAAGGCATCCAGCCAAATCTTGTTATGTTCACCAGGCGCACGTGCCGATTCGTATGCGCCCGTGGTTCCCTGCAACTGGTAGTTATCCATCGCGTGGGGTCGTTCGGACGTCGCGTCGTACCGGACCTTCACGAGTCGACCCCGTTCGGTCCGGCCGAGCAACACGGTTGATGCCCACCGGGCTGCTGAGTCCCCGTGCCCGTCCGAATAGTCCGTCCCGGCGCCGGCACACGCGACCTGGTCGATCCGATCGTCGCCGAACCACCGGAGGACTGGACCGAGACAATGCGTCGGGTAGGTGACACCCGGGCGATCGCGGCTCCAGACCCGCCGCCACGGCGTTGCATCACTGAGCGCCTTGAGCTCGTGGAGATACTCGGCCTCCGCATAATAGATGTCGCCGAACAGGCCGGCCTCGACCAGCTGTTCGACATGCCGGTTTTGCCGCATGTAGATGTAGTTCTCCGCGAGCATATACGAGCCTGCAGAGCGCTCGGCTGCGGCCACGAGGTCGCGACACTCCCCGATGCCAACGCCCGCAGGCACCTCAGATAATACGTGGAGGTCGCGTTCCAGTGCGGCGATCGCCTGCGTGGCGTGCAGGTGCATGGGCGTCCCGATCACCACCGCATCCAGGTCGGCATCCACCAGCATCGCACAGTAATCCCGGTAAGCTTCGTCCGCATCGAGCGCATTGGCGGCCTCATCGAGCACGCCGTCGTCGTAGAGATCGACGTCACACACCGCCGCAATCGTGACGTCGTCACGGGATGAGATCACGCGATCGAACGCGCGTGCTCGGCCACCTGCGCCGACAAGTCCAATTCGCAGGGGTTGCATGCCTGGCCGTCAGCGACGGTGACCATAAGCACCGCGGCGACGGTGGGGGGAACGTTCTTGATGGTCCTCGTTCGACGCGGTGCATGCCTACGATCACCGACATCGAGACCTACATCGTCGCCAATCCGTGGAAACCCTGGGTGTTCGTCCGGGTCGAAACCGACGCCGGCGTCCACGGCATCGCAGAGGCCACAACCCACAGTAAGTCCCGGACCGTCGTCGAGGCCTTCGACGAGATGGCTGGATACTTCATCGGCGCGGATCCGTTCGACACCGAACGACTCCTGCTCGAGGCGTACCGGAATGAGTGGTACTCCGCGAATCTCATCAACACAACCGTTATCAGCGCCATCGATACCGCCTGTTGGGATATAAAGGGAAAGCTGCTCGATCGCCCCGTGTACGAGCTCCTCGGTGGCGCCGTGAACGGAACAGCACTGCGGGCGTACGCGAACGGTTGGTATACCGATACCCGTGGGGAACCCGCCCGATTCGGGGAGGCTGCAGAACGGGTCATCGCCGATGGGTACGACGCGTTGAAGTTCGATCCGTTCGGGAACGCGTGGGAACGCATGGATCGAACCCGTCGCAATCGGGCCGTCGAGACCGTTGCCGCAGTCCGGGATGCCGTCGGGCCCGACGTCGACCTGTTGATCGAGGGTCACGGCCGGTTTACCCCGGGTGCGGCGGTAGAACTGGCCCGCGATCTGGAGCCGTACGATCCGACCTGGTTTGAGGAACCCTGTCCGGCCGACAACCTCGACGGCCTGCGGAGAGTCGCTGAACGCTCTCGCGTGCCGATTGCAACCGGCGAGCGCTTGATGGGAAAACATGCCTTTGCCGACTTACTGACCCAGACCGACGTCGACATCATTCAACCCGATCTCGTTAATACGGGTGGGGTAACCGAGGGAAAGAAAATTGCCGCCATGGCCGAAGCCGAACACGTCAGCTTTGCACCACACAATCCGCAAGGTCCAGTCGCGACCGCCGTCTGTGCCCACGTCTGTGCAACGACACCGAACTTCATGATCCAGGAGGTGTTTGAAGATTACGACGTCGACTGGAAGGGAGACTTACTCGATGACCCGATTGAGATCGAGAACGGTACCTTGCACGTCCCGAGTGGCCCAGGACTGGGTGTCGATCTCGATCTCAATGCCGTCCGCGAACACGCGTACACGGGAGCGAACGCAGAACCAATGAACCTGTTCGAGGCGGGATGGGAGACACGATCGATGGGAGCGGATGAATGAGCGAACTCGCCGTCGGCATCGCCGGGATTGGGGGACGCGGTGGCAGTTTCACGGCCCCGATAGAGTCCCATCCAGCGGCACGAGTCCATGCCATCTGTGATACGGATACCGACGCCCTTGCCACCACGGCGGATACCCTGAACGTCGACCATGCGTATCCGGCGTACGAATCGATGCTCGAGGAAACCGACCTCGATGTCGTCGTCGTGGCAACTCCGATGCCGTTTCACGTCCCTCAGTCCATCGCCGCGCTCGAACGCGACGTGCACGTCATTAGTGAGGTTCCAGCTGGCGTTTCGATCGAGGAGTGTCGTGACCTGGTCGCAGCCGCAACCGCCTCGGCGGCAACCTACGCGATGGCAGAAAATTACGTGTACCACCGCCCGAACCAGCTCGTGACCGCCCTCGTCGCGGAAGGGTTCTTCGGCGAGGTATACTACGCAGAGGCCGAATACATCCACGAGCTGAAGCGGTTGAACGAGCGTACGCGGTGGCGGCGGACTTGGCAGACTGGCGTCGACGGGAACACGTATCCGACCCACAGCCTCGGTCCGGTGTTGGAGTGGTTCGGCGACGATCGGATCGAACGGGTCACGTGTGCGGGCTCCGGGCACCATTACCAGGATCCACGTGACGACACCTACGAACAGCAGGATACGACGGTGCTGCTCGGTGAGACTGAGCACGATCGTCTGGTGAAACTCCGCCTCGACATGCTCTCGGAACGACCACACGCGGCCAACAATTATCAGCTCCAGGGGAGTGCGGGCGCGTACGAATCCGCCCGCGCTGCCGATGATCGGAACACGGTATGGTTCGAGGCGTTCGAAGCCGCCGACAGCTCCGGTGAGTACTCGTGGCGTGACATCGAGGAGTTCACCGAGTACCTGCCCGAGCCATGGCAGAATCCGCCCAAGGCGGTGTGGGAGGCCGGCCATGGCGGCAGCGATTTCCTCATGATGACGGATTACCTCGATGCCATCGCCGCGGGGGATCCCCCGCCGATCGGCATCCACGAGGCGATGGATATGACCCTCCCTGGGCTGGTGAGTCAGATGTCGATTGCGGATGGCGCCGCCTGGCATGCCGTACCCGATTCCCGGGAGTGGGGCTGATTGGGACGTTGCGATAGATTCACGCGTGACGCCTGGTGTGGTGGACGAATGGGATCTCCACGATATGACTATCACGTCCACTCGGACTATTCGGACGGAACTGACGCCGCGACAATGATCGAGACCGCCGAGCGGCTCGGGCTCGACGGCATCGGATTCGCCGATCACGTGCTCATCTCGCATCCGGAAAAGCGGGACCAGCATGGGTATCCGATGGACATATCTGCCATTCCGGATCGTCATGACGAACTCGAGAGGCTTCGCGAGCAGACGGACGTTCGCATCTTTGAGGCAGTCGAGATCGACTATTATCCGTTTGACGAGGAGGCGATCGACGCGTTTCTCATAGAGCACCAGTTCGAATACGTCATCGGCAGCGTTCACGAACTAGGTCGCTATCATCCGGACGAGCCGACACCGAGCGTCCATCACAATGACGAGGACTTCTTCGAAGGCAAATCGGAGGTCGACCGGATGACGGTCATCGACCGCTACTTCGACCGCGTCGTCCGTCTGATCGAATCCAACCTCGTCGACGTCATCGCCCATCTAGATCTGATCGAGCGCAACCCTGCGCTCCGTGGGTTGACAACCGACGAACACTACCACGCGGTGGCAGCGGCGTTGGCCGAGGGGGATGCGATCCCCGAAATCAACGGGACGTCGGTCACCGACGACTGGCCGGTGCTCCCGCGTCGACGGTGCTTCGAGATACTCCGTGAGTACGACATCCAGTTCGTTCGTGGATCCGACGCCCATGGCACGGCCAGCCTGGAGACCCGCAACGACCGCATCGATCGATGGGCCGACCGCCATGACATATCGTTCCACACGATCGCCTGAGCTGCTTTCTCGGTCCCGTCAGGCGGAAAAATCGTGGGTTCTCTCGGTCCGTCCGGGCTAGAAGACTCCGTAGCGATCGTAGGCTTCGAGTGGAGTTGCACCCTCACGAATGGCCGCTCTGACGCGATCCTCATCGCCGACCTTCGCTTCGGCTGCCTGTAACACCTCTGGGGCGATCGCCCGCGGTACGACCACGACACCGTCGACATCTCCGACGATCACATCCCCAGGCGAAATGTCCACTCCGCCAACGATCACTTCGACGTCCCAGTCGAGGAGTTCCCAGCGGGGAACCGAATCCTCCGGCGTGCAGTACCCGGTAAACACCGGAAACCCCTGATCCCGGATGAACGCGGTGTCTCGGGTGCCACCATCACAGACACAGCCCCGGCAGTTCTGTGCGGCCAAGGAGGTCGTCATCAACTCGCCGATCTGGGCGGACACCGTGTCGTTGGCTTCGACGACGAGTACGCCGTGTTCGGGCGCTTCACACACCATCTCGAGGTGGGCGCGGATCTGTGCTTCAGGATCGACGTCGACGTTCCGACGCCCGAGGGCAGTGTGGGCGATCCCGGCCATCTGCATGTCTCGTGCCAGCGGTTCGACGGCGTTCCGGAGTGTTCTGTTGCGATATCCTCGCGCGTCGAGCACATCAGCGATGGCGCCAGTGTACAAGTCGGCAAATCGATCACAAAGCTCGCCGGTCGGGAACTCATCGGGCATATCGGATCCGAACGAGGGTTGGTGTGATAAAGACTTGTCCCCAAGAGTGGCGCTCGGAATGTATCTTCGTCGGTTCGGATCCCATGATGGGTACCGGCCCATCGCCCCTTGGATTTTTGCCAGCAAGATCAGTTATCCGGGCATGGATTACCCATATCCACGTCAGGAGTTATACGATACCGGACCCGTCCGATCCTTCGACCGCACGGCAAGTGCCGTTGCCTTCCCCCTCGGGGGAATCGGGACGGGGAACGTCTCGCTCGGTGTCCGAGGCCAGTTACGAGACTGGGAGCTGTTTAATCACCCTGGGAAAGACATCGACCTGCCGTATGCGTTCGTTGGCATGCGCTGCAGCCGAGAACACGACGCCGTTACTCGCGTCCTCGAAGCAAAGCGGACGCCGCCACACACCAACTGGAGCGGGCTTGAACCGACGACCACCGCTGGTCTGCCCCGGCTCGATGACGTCGAATTTACCGGAACATATCCGATCGCACACCTCATGTTTCGGGACGCCGATCTCCCTGTCGAGGTGTCACTCGAGGCATACACCCCCTTCATTCCGTTGCATCCGGCGGATTCGGGGATTCCATGTGCGGTGCTCGAATACACGATTTCGAATCCAACACCCGATCCGGTTGACGTCAGTCTTGTCGGATCGCTACCGAACGTGATGGGCTATCTCGGGGAAACCCGGATCACGAATCCGCGGCTCGAACACCCCGAACTCGGTGGTAACCAAAACACCACCCGCTCAACGGAAGGGCTCGAAGGTATCCATTACACGACCGAGCAATACGACCGATCACATCGTCGATACGGGGAGATGGCGCTGTGTATGCTCGGCGAATCCGACATCGAATTCACCCACAAAGCTGCCTGGGACCGTGGCGAATGGTGGAACGGCTATCAACGATTCTGGAACGAATTCCGGGAGGATGGACGGCTCGACCCGAATCGATATTCGGAACCGAGCCCGGATGGGAGGGCTGACGTCGGATCAGTCGCCGGGTCATTCGAGCTCGCACCGGGTACCGACCAAACGGTTCGCTTTCTCCTCACCTGGTACCTTCCAAATCGTCCCGAACAGTGGAACGCGATGTATACGAGCAGTGACGATGGTTGTTGTTCCGGCGATTGTGTCTCGATGGTACAGAACCAGTATGCGACGATGTTTGATGGCGCCTGGGACGTCGCGGCGTACGTCGCAAGCGAGTACGATCGACTCCGTGAAGACACGTATGCGTTCCGCGACGCCTTCTTTGACTCGAGCGTCCCGACACACGTCCTCGATGCCGTCTCGAGCCAGTTGTCGGTAGCCCGATCGACGACGTGTCTGTGGTTCGACGACGGCCGGTTTCTCGGCTTCGAGGGATGTACCGACCAGCAGGGCTGTTGTGAGGGGACCTGTACGCACGTCTGGAACTATGCCCAGTCGCTGGCTCGGCTGTTTCCCTCGCTCGAACGAGAGATGCGCCGCATCGATTTTGAGGAAAGCACGGACGAATCCGGGCGGATGGCGTTTCGTACCTCGTTGCCCTTCGACGGCGATCCTACCGGCATTCCTGCGGCTGACGGCCAGATGGGGACGATCATGCGACTCTATCGGGAGTGGCGGTTCAGTGGGGATGATGCGTTCCTCGAGCAGCTGTGGCCCCACGCCAAACGCACGCTCGAGTTTGCCTTCGATGAGTGGGACCCGGACGAGAACGGCGTGATGACGGAAGCCCAACACAACACCTACGACATCGAATTCTACGGACCAAATACGATGATGGGAACGTGGTATCTCGGGGCGTTGCGGGCCGGAAGCAAGATGGCGAGACACGTGGGTGATCTCGCCGCAGCGGACCGATACGACCAGCTCTTCGCGGCGGGGCAAACGGCCCTCAACGACGCATGCTGGAACGGCGAATACTACGTACAAGCGATCGATGACGTCGATGATTACCAGTATCAATACGGCGAAGGATGCCTGATCGATCAGGTCGTCGGCGATTGGTATGCACGCATGTTGAAGCTCGGCGCAACCTTACCGGAATCACACGTAGATAACGCGTTAGGAGCCCTCTTCGAGCACAACTTCCTCGATTCGTTTTCGCGACATCACAACTGCAACCGTACCTTCGCGCTCAACGATGACGCCGGGTTGTTGATGTGTACCTGGCCACGCGGGGGCCGCCCGGAGATTTCGTTCCCGTACTGTGACGAAGTGATGTCCGGGTTCGCCTACCAGGCAGCCGCCCACATGGTTTATGCGGGTCTCATCGAAGAAGGGTTGACGATCGTCAAGGCCATCCGCGACCGACACGATGGCGTAAAGCGAAATCCGTGGAATGAATTCGAGTGTGGCAACCACTACGCCCGGACGATGGCAAACTGGTCGGTCTACGAGGCCGTATGCGGCTATGACGTTGACCTCACCGGTCAGCATGAGACGATGAACGAGCATGGGTTCAGTGTCGATCCACTGCTCAGTCCCGAGAACGGATTTCGGGGATTCTGGATCACGAATGATGCGTGGGGCAGCTATGAGATCGAACGAGGTGCGGCCAACCCTTCGGTGACGGTTCTCCACGAGCGGTAATTGTTGACATCCCCCACACGACTGAAGTCGTGGGCTTTCTCCTCGAACCTCTGTAACCGTATCGCAGGGGTACAACATGCGCACCAATCGAATCCGACTGCGGCCACCTTGGCGTAACTCCGACCGGCGTTGATCGTAGGTCATTCGTTGCAGCAAGGGAACGGTCGCCGAACGTTCGCAGGATGACGGTAGATGGCAGCTGATTTGATGAACATTCGAGGTGACGGCGCTGAGTGACACTCCCGGGGATGGATCCCGTAACCCACGTTGTGTGTGGTTACTCCGTCGGCCAGACGGTGTCGTTGGTGTAGACGCGGCGGGTCCGTCCGATCCGCTCGAGTTGATCGAGATCTTCATCGTCAAGGGAGAGCCCTCGAGCTGCCAAATTATCGCGGAAGTGGGTGGGGGTATCCCCGCGCGGAATAGGGTAGACCCCCTGTTCGAGCAGCCACGCCAACGACACCTGGGCGGCACTCACGTCGTGGCGTTCGGCGATTGCCGTGATCTCGGGAACGTCAAACACGTCCCCCACCATCAATGGCCCGTATGCGACGAGCGCGATGTCGTGGGTCGAGAGATACGAACGGAGCTTTCGTTGCGGAAGCAGTGGGTGCATTTCGACTTGATTGGCCGTAATTGGCGCGTCGAGATGATCGTGCGCCTCATCGAGTAAGGCAGGCGTGAAGTTTGACACGCCGACGTGTTTGATGCGGCCATCGTCATAAAGTTCGTCAAAGGCCTGAAACGTCTCCGGAGGGTCGTATGCCTCCAGTGGCCAGTGGACGTACAACAAGTCGACCTGCGCAATCCCCAATCGGTCGAGACTCTCCGCAGTGGTCTGCAAGACATCCTCGTAGGCGAGATTCCGCTCGTGGACTTTGGTCGCCACGAACAGCCGGTCTCGTCCCACGTCAGCTTGCCGAATACCGGCCCCGACGGCCGCCTCGTTGCCGTACCGCTGGGCGGTGTCGATGAACCGGTATCCGGTGTCAATTGCGTCCGCAATCAGGGCAGGATCGTCCACACCTGCCGTCCCGAGTCCAATCGGTGGTACGTCATCTGGCAACATGCCCGGACGGGTCCGTCACGGTGAGTTAATCGTTGCGGTCGCGACCATATGTGCTCGACATCCAGATCCGAACGTTCTTGCCTGTCCTGATG